>CACVAW010000010.1 GCA_902727925.1 uncultured Campylobacterales bacterium
TTACCTCTTTTTTTAGACATATTGGACACTTTTTTACAACTCATTGTAAATAAATCCCTTTTAGACCCGATACTACAGGGCTTAACTTAACTTTTTAGCAACCCAAAACCTTACTTTAACTCAAAATATAACTAAAACCCAAATCAAAAAAATTGAATACAAACTAAATAACAGACCTAGAAAGTCTTTAAATTGGAAAACTCCTAGTAAAGTCTTTTTTAACAAAAAATTTAATCATAAATTAGTCGCTTAAAAGATTATATTGTTATCATCCTCTATCTCTAATAAATTGCACTTTGGATTTAAATTTTGGAACTTAATGATTTAAAAAAACCTTTGAAGTAATATTTAAGTTTATTAACTTCCAAGAAACATCTTTTTTTTCTAGGACAAGACGTATATAAGCCTCACCTTTATCAAATATAAAGTTAGCGCTAAAACTTCTATAAGTCGGTTGATTGATCAAGCTTTCAACTGCTGTAGTAGATGGTTTATTTTTTAATTTACCAAGCTTACTATACATTTTTATTGTTTTTTGTACTGTTTCATCGCTACCAAATTTTAAAGCTTTAGGAGAAAAATATGATTTAAATACTTCAATCTTCCACTCTTGAGAAATTTTTTCAACCATGTTATTTGCAACTAATTCAATTTCTTTAATTTCTTTATTTGATATCTTCTTGACACTTTTGGTTGCCTGATCAAAGAAATTTATCATCTCTCTATCTTGTTTACTTGGTAAGTTGAAAAAAATATAACCTATCAATAAAATATTTACAACTAAACTAAAAGAAACAAGAATTTTACATTGTAAATTATTATTCATAAATAATACATCCTTATATTTCAAATATACTTTTTAAACTACAGATAAAATCTCTACCTTATTATCAAAAACAGCAACAGTATGTTCATAGTGACTTCCAAATAGTCCATCTTCTGAGACAACTGACCATTTGTCATCTAAGATTTTAGGAATTTGGTTTTCTTGACATATCATAGGTTCAAGACAAAAGACCATACCATTTTTGATTTTGGGTCCGCTTTTTAGGCTTCCATGTTCTACATAGTTTGGAATTTCTGGTTCTTCATGTGGTTTTTGACCTATGCCATGTCCACAGAAGTTTTTAAGAGGTACAAAGCCGTAACTTCTTATGTGTTTTTCTAATATTGCGCTTAGCTCTTTAAATCTCATACCTACTTCTATTTCTGAAATAGAATTAAGTAAAGTATTTTTTGCGCATTCTATTAGTTTTTCGTTCGTTTCTGATACTTTTCCCATTCCTAAACTAATAGCAGCGTCACCATACCATCCTTCATACTCAACACCTATATCAAGACCTAAGATATCTCCTTCTTTGACTTTCGTCTCAGTTGGGATACCATGAATTATAACTTCATTTAAAGATGTACATACACCTGCGGGAAATCCGTACAGACCTTTGAATGATGGTCTTGCTTTTAGTTCGTTAAATATAAAGTCTTCACCTGCTTGGTTTATCTCTTTTAGAGTCATTCCAACTTTTGAAAAGTCTCTTAAGTATTCTAAAGTGAGTGCTACGTAACGATTAGCGACCCTGAGTTTCTCAAGGTCGGCTAGTTTTTTTAAAGGTATTGACATCTAGAAACCTGTCGCACTTAGTGTATCATATTTGCTCATATACATTTGAGCTTCTATTTTTCTCATAGTATCAAGGGCAACCTGAACAACGATAAGTACAGCAGTACCCCCGAAGTAAAAAGGTATACCAATTCCCTTAACAAATATCCAAGGTAATGTAGCGACAAGACCTAAGTATATAGCACCAGAGAATGTAAGTCTACTTGCAACTGTATTTAAAAATTCAGCAGTTGCACTTCCTGGTCTTACACCTGGGATAAATCCACCTTGACGTTTTAAGTTCTCAGAGATATCTTTTGAGTTAAATGCAATTGATGCATAAAAGAACGAAAAGAATACTACCGCTAAGAACATAAGCACGTTAAATGCATATCCAGTAGGACTAAGGAAGTCCACTATTGTTCTTACAACATCATTTGTACTACTTTGTAAAAGAGTAAAAGGAAACATCAGTAATGCACTTGCGAATATCGCAGGAATTACACCACTTAAGTTTACTTTTATTGGTATGAAATTCATTACTCTTTTGTTTTGGTTTTGTAACATTACTTTTCTTGAATATGAAACAGGTATTCTTCTCTCACCTAATTCAACGTAGATAATAACACCTACAGTAGCAAGAATAATAGCTACAAGACCAATAAGATGGAATACATTGATTTCACCAGAGTTTACCATTTGTACAGTATTACCAATTGCACTTGGAATCGCCGAAACAATACCTGCAAAGATAATAAGACTTATACCGTTACCTATACCTTTTTGTGTGATTTGTTCACCAATCCACATAAGAAGCATAGTTCCTGCTAACATTGACGCTACACAGATAGATATAAACACAGGCATATTAAGCATAATTGCACTACCACCTGAACTAGGTAAGCTTTGAAGACCAATAGCAACACCAACAGCTTGAACAACTGTTATAAGTATAGTTGCATATCTAATGATCTGCATATACTTAACCATACCATCTCTCTCTTTTTTGAGTTTACCGATAGATGGGAATGTAGCAGCTACAAGTTCCATAATAATAGAAGCTGTAATATATGGCATGATACCTAGTGATATAACGCTAAGTCTTTCCATAGCATTACCACTAAACATATTAAACATACCGAATACGTTATCTTTATTATTACTAAAAAAGTCAGCTATAACAGATGCATCAACACCTGGAACTGGAACGTACGCAAGTATTCTATATGCTAATAAAAATCCTAGTGTAACTAATATTTTATTTATCAAGCCTTTGCTCATAATTATTTACCTTTAGCTCCAGTAAAAGATACATTTTCGTCTTTTATTTTGTTTTGTAATTCTTTTGCATTTTTGCCTATAAGTTTTACTTTAGTTGTTATAGTTTTTATTTTCACTACAGTTCTTAGAGTTTCCATTGTTATCTCGTCAAGCCCTGAAACTGAAGCTACTTTATCTACATTTATTTCTTGTGGTTTTACTACTCTTGAACTAAAACCTATTTTTGGTAATCTCTTTGCAAGTGGTTGTTGTCCACCCTCAAAGTTTCTTTTTTCTTTATAACCACTTCTAGCTTTTTGACCTTTGTGACCTTTACCAGCAGTTTTACCAGTACCACTACCTTGACCACGTCCTACTCTTTTTCTGTTTTTTGTTGAACCAACAGCTGGTGTTAAATTATTTAATGACATTCTTAATACCCTTATGCTTTAAGCTTACCTAGAGCTTTAAATGTTGCTCTAACTAAGTTTTTTGGATTATTTGATCCAATTGATTTTGTAAGAATATCTTTAATACCTGATAGTTCGATTACAGCACGAGCTGCACCACCAGCAATTACACCAGTACCTTCACTCGCAGGCTTAAGAAGTATTCTACTAGCTCCATTTTTAACTTCGATATCATGAGCTATAGTTGAACCTTTTACTTTTACACTTATTAAGTTTGTAAAAGCATCAGTTACTGCTTTTTTGATAGCGTCAGGAACTTCTTTCGCTTTTCCATATCCGTATCCTACAGTACCATTTTTATCACCAATAACAACAAGCGCAGTAAATCTAAATCTTCTACCACCTTTTACAACTTTTGTTACACGACCAACGTTTACCACAACTTCTTCGAAATCATCTTTATTAATATCTTTTATATTTATACTCAATTTATCCACCTCTTAGAATTTTATACCGTGTTCACGTAAGGTATCTGCAAAAGCTTTTACTACGCCATGATATTTATAACCGTTTCTATCAAATACTATTTGTGTAATATTTTTACTAGATAATTCTTTAGAAAAGTTTTGTGCTAAAGCTACTGCTCCATCTTTGTTTGATCTAAGTCCAAGTTTTTTACCATCACTTGACGCTAAAGTAACAGCTTGTTTGTCATTTATAGCTTGAGCATAAATAGTTCTATTTGATTTAAATATACTTACTCTTGGAACTGTACCACATCCGCTTAGATTTAATCTAATGCCTTTTTTTCTTCTTGCTCTAAGAGCATTTTTGTGTTTTAATATTTTACTTGTCATATTCTACCCTTATTTAGAACCTGTTTTACCAGCTTTTCTAACAATAACTTCATCAAGATATTTAACACCTTTACCTTTGTAAGGCTCTGGTTTTCTAAATTGTCTTATTTCTGCAGCTACTTGTCCAACTACTTGATTATTAATACCCGATATTGAAACAACATTTTTCTCTATTTTTGCTTCTATACCCTCTGGTAATTCATAATTGATTGGGTGAGAATATCCAAGTTGAAGTTCTAAAGTTTTACCTTTAAGTGCAACTTTATAACCAACACCATTAATTTCAAGCTTTTTTTCAAAACCTTCTACAAGACCCTTAACTGCATTTACAGATAACGCTCTAAAAGTTCCCCAAAAAGCTTTACTTTTTCTATCTTCAGTTTTTGGTGTAAATACTAATTCTTTGTCTTCTAGTTTTACATTTACTAAATTTTTAGTATCAACTGTTAACTTGTTTTTTGCTTTTGTAAAAGTAATAATACCTGTATTTGAGTCTATATCAACTGTAACATCAGCTGGTATCGAAACAGGTTGTTTCCCTATTCTTGACATCTTTTTCCTTCTTATATGTGGGATTATCCCACTCTTATTTGTCTACGCTTAATTTAATATTTTAAATCACTTATGCGAATGCCATAAGCATAAGAAAGTATTTGTTACCAAACACTCGCTATTACTTCGCCACCGATTCCAAGCTTATATGCTTCATCATTACTAAGTACGCCTTGAGAAGTACTAATAATAAAAGAACCATATCCATTTTTAAAACTTTTGATTTCATCACAAGGCTTATAAACTCTTCTACCTGGTTTTGATATCTTTTTAAGTTCGTTTAAAACAGTATTAGAATTTTCATCATATTTTAAAACTACTTTTAAAGTTTTGATATTTTCACCAATAACTTTATAACTATCTATATAGCCTTTATCTTTTAAAATACCTACTACAGACTCAATCAAACGTGAATGAGCTAATACTGTAGTATCTAGTTTTCTAACAGCCGCGTTTCTAATTCTTGTAAGCCCATCTGCTACTATATCATTTATCATAATTATTCCTTACCAGCTAGATTTTTTAAGACCAGGAATTAATCCCTCATTAGCCATTTTTCTAAGACATATTCTACATATTCCAAAGTCTTTATATACTGAATGTGGTCTTCCACAGATTTTACATCTAGTATAAGCTCTAACTTCAAACTTCGCTTTTCTTTGTTGTTTTGCTATCATTGATTTCTTAGCCATCTCTATTTACCCCTTGCAAATGGTAAGCCTAAAAGTTCTAAAAGCTTAAAAGACTCTTTATCATTACTTGTACTTGTTACTAATGTGATATTCATACCATGAGTTTTAATGATATTGTCATATTCAACTTCTGGGAATACTAATTGTTCATCAAGACCAAAGTTATAATTTCCATTTCCATCAAATCCACGTCTTGGCACACCTCTAAAATCTTTTACTCTTGGGAGAGAAATAGAAATTAGTTTATCTAAGAAGTTATACATGTTTTTAGCTCTTAAAGTAACTTTAACTCCAGTTTCATAACCTTCTCTTAGTTTAAAACCTGCAATTGACTTTTTAGCTCTTGTAACAAGTGCGTGTTGACCAGAGATAAGAGATATAGTATCTTGAATATTTTGCATTACTTTCTTATCTTTTGCTTCTTCACCAGTACCAACACTTATAACTATTTTTTCAAGTTTTGGAATATCCATAACGTTTTTAATTTCAAGCTCTTTATGAAGAGCTGGTTTAATTTCGCTTGTATATCTTTCTTGTAATCTACTCATCTAATTATCCCTCTACTTTAGCTACATTTGACACATGTATAGGCATTTCAATATTTGAAAAACCACCAGCTTTATTTTCTTCTGTTGGTTTTATTGCTTTTTTAGCTATTTTACAGCCTTCAACTAATATCTTGTCTTTTTTAGGAAATACTTTTATAACTATTCCTGTTTTACCTTTATCATCGCCAGCGATGAGTTTTACGGTATCACCTTTTTTAATATTTGCCATTACAATACCTCCGGAGCTAGTGAAACTATTTTCATAAAGCCAGAATATCTAACTTCTCTACCAACTGGTCCAAAAATTCTTGTTCCTATTGGCTCTTTTTTTGCATCAAGAATAACAGCTGCATTATCATCAAATCTAATAAGTGAACCATTTTCTCGTTGAACTTCTTTATGAGTTCTTACGATTACAGCTTTTATTACTTGACCTTTTTTAACTTTTCCATTTGGAATAGCTTTTTTTACAGATGCAACAATTACATCTCCAACACTTGCATATCTTCTTTTAGATCCACCAAGAACCTTGATACACATAATTTCTTTTGCGCCACTATTATCAGCAACATTTAATCTTGAAAAACTTTGTATCATTATCTAACCCCTTTTGAAACCACTTCTTTTAGTCTAAAAGATTTTGTTTTTGATAATGGTCTACATTCTGTTGCTGTTACGATATCTCCAGTAGCTGCAACATTTTTTTCGTCATGAATTAAATATTTTTTAAATTTTCTAACAAATTTTCTATATCTTGGGTGCATAACTCTTCTTTCAACTAAAACAGAAACTGTTTTGTCTCCAGATTTTGATACAACTCTACCCTTTATTTCTCTTTTTACAGTCATTATTATAACCCTTTTGATTTAGCTGTAATTGCAGTTTTAATTCTAGCTATATCTTTTTTTACAATCACAATCTCATTTGGATTAGTAAGTTGCATAGTTTTTAACTTTTGCTTTAAATTGAAAATCAAAAATTGTTTTTCATGCACTAACTTTTGTAACTCTTCTACGCTCTGATCTTTTATCTCAGTATACTTCATGTTCATTCTCTCTAGAAATAATTTTAGTTTTAAATGGAAGTTTATGTTGTGCAAGTCTTAGAGCTTCTCTTGAAGTCTCTTCATCAACACCTGCTACTTCATATATAATTCTTCCTGGCTTAATATTCATTACCCATTTATCTACTGGACCTTTACCCTTACCCATTCTTGTTTCAAGTGGTTTTTTTGTAAGTGGTTTATCAGGAAAAACTCTTAACCATCCCTTAGCTAATCTTTTTGTGTGTCTCATTAAAACAATACGAGCTGCTTCTATTTGACGTGAGTCAATTCTACCAGCTTCTACTGCTTTAATCGCATATTCACCGTAACATAGAGTATTACATCTGAAAGATTTTCCTCTGTTTCTACCTTTCATTTGCTTTCTATATTTAGTTCTTTTTGGCATTAACATAGATTACTCTCCCTTTTGTTTTACTTGTTTTGTTGCAGCACTTTGTGCTAGAACTTCACCAGTGAAAACCCAAACTTTAACACCTATGATTCCATAAGTAGTATGTGCTTCAGCAAAACCATAATCGATTTTTGCTCTTAAAGTATGCAAAGGAACTCTTCCTTCAAGATACCATTCAGTTCTTGCCATCTCAGCACCACCTAAACGACCTGAAACCTGTACTTTAATACCTTTTGCTCCAGCTTTTTGAGCATTTTGGATAACTCTTTTCATCGCACGTCTAAATGCTACACGACGCTCTAACTGAGTAGCAACATTTTCAGCTGCAAGTTGAGCTGATGCGTAAGGTTTTCTTTCTTCTTTGATATTGATATTAATAGCTCTACCAAGTAATTTTTCTAAGTTTGTTCTTAGTTTAACTACGTCAGCACCCTTTTTACCGATAATAATACCTGGACGAGCAGCTACTATTGTAACTCTTACTTTTTTAAGAGTTCTTTCAATAATAATCTTGCTTACACCTGAATAATAAAGTTCTTTTTTTATGAACTTTCTTATTTTATAATCTTCATAGATATTTTCTGGTGTATTTTTTCCAGGGAACCATCTTGAATCCCAAGTTTTGTTTATTCCAAGTCTAAGACCTATAGGATTTGCTTTTTGTCCCATTTATTTGTCCTTTCCGTTTACAAACTGTTTTGCATCTTCGATAGAATCTTTAAAGTCACCTTTAAATGTATACTTTTCTTCCATAACATCAATTTGTTTTTGTGTCATATTTACTACATCGTTATATGTAAATATTCCTTCATCATTAAGTTTTCCTGCGTAAACCTTACCGATACCAGCGATTTTAGTCAAATCGTCACTTTTTTTATCACTTGCTGGTTTAGTAGTTTTAGCTACAGCTTTTTTTGGAGCTGCTTTAGCTGGTTTTGGTGTTGCTTTTGAGTTTGCAGAGTCTACTTCTACAAATACATGTGAAGTTGGTTTTCTTATACCTGAAGCACTACCTCTAGCTCTTGGCTTGAATCTTTTTAATGATGGTCCACGGTCAACTCTACAAGACTTGATTACAGCTTCATTAGCTTCAAGACCTGCGTTTGCAGTTGCACTTGCTATTACTTTAGATAATATATGGGCAGCTTTGTTTGGCATAAATTGTAAACTTGCCAATGCAAGTTCTACATTCATACCTTGAACTTCTCTAGCAATTAATCTTGCTTTTGTTGAAGATAATCTAATAAATTTAAGTGTTGCTGTTGCCATATTACCCTACCTTCTTCTGAACTGAACCTTTGTGGCCTCTAAAAGTTCTTGTAGGTGCAAATTCACCTAATTTATATCCAATATGACCTTCAGAAATATTCACAGGGATAAAATCTCTTCCATTATGAACAGTTATAGTAAGTCCTAACATATCTGGTAATATTGTACTTCTTCTTGACCAAGTCTTAATTGGTTTTTTACTTTTTTCTTCTATTGCTTTTAAGACCTTTTTCAATAAATGACTATCTATAAAAGGTCCCTTTTTTAAACTTCTTGGCATTATTACTTACCTTTTCTTCTAGTTATTATTAGTCTGTTACTTTGCTTATTTTTCTTTCTAGTCTTGTAACCCTTAGTTGGCTTACCCCATGGAGTAACTGGATGACGACCTGAATTAGTCTTACCTTCACCACCACCGTGTGGGTGATCTATTGGGTTCATCGCACTACCTCTTGTTTGAGGTCTAATTCCAAGGTGTCTGCTTCGTCCAGCTTTACCGATAACTATGTTTGAGAAATCTTCATTCCCAACCGTACCTACTGTAGCTATACACTCAGCTAATACTTGTCTCATTTCAGAACTTGGTAATCTAAGAACAACATATTTGCCCTCTTTACCCATAAGTTGAGCATAACCACCAGCACTTCTTGCGATCTGGCCACCATGACCTGGGTGCATTTCTATGTTATGGATTATTGTACCTATTGGAATATTTTTAAGTTTCATTGCATTACCAGGCTTGATATCAAGTCCTGCTTCTGCTGAGCTTATTGTATCCCCAACATTAAGTCCAGATGGTTTTAAGATATATCTTTTTTCACCATCTTTATATGTGATAAGAGCTATTCTACAGTTTCTATATGGATCGTATTCTACAGTAGATACAACTCCAGGGATATCAAACTTGTTTCTTTTAAAATCTATAATTCTATATAGTTTTTTAGCACCTGCTTGTTTGTGACGAGATGTGATTCTACCGTTATTATTTCTACCAGCTGCAGCAGGAATCTTTTTAAGAAGTCCTCTTACTGTTGGTTTTGATGTAATATCACCACTATCAAGATTTGTTACATATCTCCTACTAGGAGTATAAGGTTTATAACTTTTTATTGCCATCTTTTATACCTCTAAGCTTTCTAGTTTAGCACCTTCAGGAAGCTTCACATAGAATTTTTTATAGTCTGCTCTTTTACCAGCTTTTCCTCTAAAGTTTTTTACCTTACCAGCTTGATTAGCCGAGTTAACTTTCAAAGGAACAAAACCAAAACAAGTTTTTAAAATCTCTTTAAGTTGATTTTTTGTTACTTTTGGAGCTGTTTGAATTACAACTGTACCGTTCTCTTGAAGGCTCAAACTTTTCTCTGTATATAGTATTGATTTAATATCTGTTATATTTGCCATATCAGCCCTCTTTGATTAAATTTTCTAATACATTTTTTTCAATGATTATATTATGGAATGTAGATGCTAAATAAGCATTTAATTCATTTGACTCAATAAGATAACTATTATCTAAGTTTCTAAAAGAAAGAAATGTGTTTTCGTCTACTAAGTCTTTTACTACTAGAACATCTCTAAGGTTTAATTTACTTATGATTGCTTTAGCATCTTTTGTTTTACCACTTTGTACACTTATATCATCTACAACATAAAGTGCATTATTTTTTGCTTTTTCATTAATAGCAAATTGAAGAGCTAATTTTTTTTGCTTTTTATTTACTTTTTGGTTGTAATTTTTATCATTACTTGGTCCGTGTGCTACACCACCACCTACAAATAATGGAGATCTTTTACTACCAGCTCTTGCTCGTCCGCCACCTTTTTGTGCCCATGGTTTTTTACCACCACCGCTTACAGCAGATCTATTTTTTGTTTGTGCATTATTAGCTCTCAAAGCTGCTAAATATGATTTTACATAAATATATAAGTTATGAGTATGAATATCATCAAATTTTGCTGGGATTGCTAAATCATCTTTTTTTTCAAACTTCTCATTTAAGACTATAGCTTTACTCATTTTGAAATCCTTAATTTACCTAAACTTCCGTTTGAACCAGGAATTGAACCTTTTAGCACAACTATACCAGTTTGGGCGTCAAAAGAAAGTATTTCATTTTTTACAGTTATTTTTTTATTTCCGTACTGACCAGGCATTTTTTTGTTTTTCATTACACGACCTGGGAATTCAGCATTACCAATAGAACCAGTTGTTCTATGGAAACGTGAACCATGACTTCCAGGACCACCTGCAAAGTTCCATCTCTTTATAACACCAGAAAAACCTCTACCTTTAGACTCTAAAGATAGTTTTACTTTTACGCCTTCTACTAGAGCACTTGTATCTATATCTCCAGCTTCTGTGTTAGCTACATCAAGTGTTACAAATCTATTAAATTCTTTACTTAAGTTATACTTTTTTTGTTGACCTTGAATCGCTTTGTTTGTAGTTTTGCCAAATGTATATGCAACTGTTGCTACATTTTCATTTACTTCACAAACTTTTTGATCAAGAACTTTACAAAGAGTAACTGCACTACTATTAGTAGTTACTGTTCTGCTCATTCCGATTTTTTCTATTATAAATTCCATATACAATCTCCCTACTTACTCATCTTAGTTATTTCTACATTTATTTCAGGAGCAATATCTAGTTTTACCAACGAATCCACTGTATCACCAGTAGCCGAAATAATATCAATAAGTCTTGAGTGAATTCTGATTTCGAATTGTTCACGAGAATCTTTATTTACGTGAGGAGACCTAAGTACTGTGTACTTCTTTATACTTGTTGGTAAAGGTATTGGACCTTTAATCTCTGCGCCTGTTCTTTTTGCAGCATCTACGATAGCTACAACAGTTTTATCTAAAACTTTAGCATCATACGCTTTTAGTTTAAGCCTTAACTTTTCCACATTTATTCCTTGTTTTTATAAAGATCATGGCGAAACGTCGCCTCTCTACTTGCATAGAGAACGGGATTATACAAAAACAAGATTATTTTTTCTTTGAATTATTACATTTTACGTCCTTATTAAAAGGATAATAATTAAAGAAATAAATTATGTGAATTTTTGAGAAGATGCTTGTGTTATAGTTCTATTTACCAAAATGGTAACAATCATAGATAGGACTACATAGACAAAAAAGAAATAAAACCCTACTTCAATTATCGCTTTTGTATTTATATTACTATCTAAGCTTAAAAAGACTAAAAGAATAGACACGACAAAGATATCTGCCATAGACCACTTACCAATACTCTTAAAAAAGTTAATAACACAAGGAGTGTACTTATTTTCAAACAAAACAACAAAAAGAATACAAAAGGTCTTAAGTACTGGTAAAATCACCGAAAAACAAAAGATAATAAGAGCTACTATTATATTATCATTGTAATAAAGCTTATGAATTGAACCTAAAATACTTTTGGATTCATAAGATATCACTACATCACCTATATAAGAAATGTTCTTTTGAATTAGTACTGTAAGTATTGGACAGACTAACCCAAAAAAAAGAGTTATTAAAAGAGCTATACTCATAATAGAAATAAACACTCTTAAAGACAAGAAGAAGTAGCTAAGTACTAAAAGAGATATAACCAATATAAAGTAAAGACTATATTCATTTGCTTTTGATTTATTAAGATTTTGAGAGATATACAACTCTTTTGTCTTATTAACCTCATCAAAACTAATAAGTCCAAAAGTAAGTGTATCAATTAATGTTTTTGTATTTGATTCTACTAAGTTTTCAATACTCTTGGTTTTGATTAAATCATATGTATTTTTTTGATAAGTATCAGAGTATGAGTAAGACTTAAATCCCAAAAATATAAGTAGGGCAAAAGCTACCCCTACAGATACAAATTTAAGCCCTTTTGTCATCTATTTCTAACTTTTGCTAAGAGTGCTAAAAGAGCAATAAAACCTATCAAGAAATATAGTTCATTAGGAATAGGAAGTGGATCACCTGAAGCGTATGAGTGAAGACCTTTTAAGAAGTGATTAACTCCAAAGTATGTCATCAATATAGAACTAAACGCTACAACTGAACTAAGCGCAAAAAGATACGCAGAACTAAGTTTTGGTACAAGTCTAAGATGAAGAACCATAACATAAACAATAATAGATACTAACGCCCATGTCTCCTTAGCATCCCAACCCCAATACCGACCCCAACTCTCATTTGCCCAAATACCACCTAAGAAGTTACCAATGGTAAGTAGCGTAACACCTATAATTATAGATATTTCGTTTATTTTATTTGCATCTTTTATAAAGTCCGTTCTTTTTAATGACATAAATATAAGCGTAAAAATACCTATTAAAAAAGAGAGTCCAAAAAATCCATAACTCGCAGTTATGACAGATACATGAATCATCAGCCAATATGACTTTAATACTGGTACAAGATGTGTGATTTGAGGATCTACCCAACTAAGATGTGCTACAAAAAGAAAAACTCCCGAAAGAATACAAGATGAAGCAATAATCATAAACGATTTTTTATTAAGTACTATACCTGCAAGTGCAATAGCAAATGATATATAAAGCATACTTTCATAAGAATTACTCCAAGGAGCATGTCCTGATATATACCACCTAAACCCAAGTCCTATGATATGAAATACGAAACATATTCCAAAAGATACTAATGAAATATTAAACAACATATTTAGCTTTTTATTCATATATATACGAACAAACATTAGTAATATAAATATAAGTCCAAGTATCAAATATGCTTTTAAAAGATGTTTAAAAATATCTAATTTATAAAACATAATTTCAGCTTTGATTTTTTCATCACTTGGCATATAAGATGAAAGTTCTTTTTGTTTTGATATAACCTTTTTACCTAACTTATTGGCATATTCCCACTTCCCTTTTTCCATGCCTATATCAAGAGCAAGTAGATAGATAGAAAAAAGCTGAGTGAAATCTTCAGGAGATAATTCATCGTTTGGACTAAGCCATACATCAGAATCTGTTGGTACAACTCTAATTAACCCTCCTGTATAGACCATATACATAATGTTTACTTTTTCATCAATTTTTAATATCTCTTTATCTAGTTTGTTTCTTTTTATAGGAGGTTTTGCAGATATTTTTCTGACTTGATCACCTAGTATATACCAACTAGTTAAATTATCTTCTTTAAACATATCGCTATACGATATGTTCTCTTTTATATTTAATTTCTGTGCTAGATTTTCTGAAATATTAAAAATGATTTTTTGTTGATGTTCTTTTGGCTTTAATAACATTTCTATCAAGTTCTTGTTTGTGGAATGAACTCCAAGCTTATCTGATATCTCATAAGCTAAGGTGTTTATAGGTTTTATCCTACCTTGAAAGTCTTGAACCAATATATTTGAAAATATTTCCAAGTGTGAATCTAAATCATTTGCTTTTAAGTCTCCCATACAGATACATAGCAGAAGTGCTGGAAGTACGGTATTTGAATTAAGTAATTTTCTCAGTCTTGAATTTGGATTAAAAAGATTACCAAATAATCCTATTATAAGTAAAAAATACCCTATGTATGTAGGTATTTTACCAGGATCATAATTGGCTGAGAGAACAGTTCCTTTCTCATCTTCATCATAAGATGATTGGAAGAATCTATACCCTTTATGATCAAGTGTGTTATTCATAAATATTTCATGGTCTGAACTAGTGTTTTCATCTATAAGAGTAATTTTACTTTTAAATGATGAAGGAGAATTTGAACCAGGATAAGTATCAAGAATAAAATCATTTAATTTTATATGAAATCCCAAAGGATAAGTTTTAGATACTATTTTTTGAGATATATACATATCTTTAAATCCAAACTTTGTTGATATATCACTCTTAATTAGAGATATTCCACTTTTTGTTTTTTGATATTCTATATCAAACATAAATGTATCTACTACTTCACCCTCAACTATTTCTTTGAAAGTAAGTTTCACCGCGTCTTCATTTAATTTATATATAAGTACTTGATTATTAAGACCATTATTTATTAACTTATCTTTAAAAGAAAATTCTTGTCCATCTTTTTTTATAGTAGTTACAAGATAGTTCGTTACTGTTTGCATATAGTTTTTACTCTCACCTTCTCTTATATGAACCATTCCCTCAAACCCAAAATACCTTGTAATAAATGCACCAATAATAATCACAATAAAAGATATATGAAAAATAAAAATTGTGATTTTCTTGAGTCTATACATTTTGTATCTAATAATATTGATAATAAGACCTATAGCCAAATACCCCATCAATAGCTCTAATCCAATACTTGAATAGACCAAATCAAACGCCGTATCAGTACTATAAATACTCTCAATAAAGGTGGCATACCCTAACAAAAAAGCAAATATTGCTAATCCTGCCAAAATAAGAGGCATCGAAAATATGCTCTTTAATATGTTCATCAATAAGCCTTTAATAATATTTATTGAGACCACTAAATAAATATATGATTTATTTAGTGGTCTCAATTTTGTAATTTTACAAAACTTCAATTACAATAACGATTATAATTCACATTAAAGGTCTAAATATGATATTCAAGCCAAATCCTAATAAATTTAAAAATGCTACTTTTAATAATATGGATGAATATAATGAACTATGTCAAAAATTTCTAAACAACTACGAAGGGACTTGGAGTCAAATAGCAAAAGAAAATCTAGACTGGTTATCACCATACTCAAAAACTCTCGATTCTAGTAACGCACCTTTTTACAAATGGTTTATTGACGGAAAAATAAACATATCAAATGAATGTATAGATAGACACTTAAATACTAAAGCAAATCAAAAAGCAATTATATTTGAAGCTGATGATGGAACTAGCAAAACACTTACATATAAAGAACTTCACAGAGAAGTGAACAAGTGTTCAAATATGTTAGTAAACGAGTTTAACATCAAAAAAGGTGATAGAGTAATACTATATATGCCAATGATACTTGAATCTGTAATATCAATGTTAGCATGTACAAGAATAGGAGCAATTCATAGTGTAGTATTTGGTGGGTTTAGTGATATCGCTTTGAGAGATAGAATAATAGACGCAAAAGCAAAGCTAGTAATCACAGCAGATGGAGCATACAGAAAAGGCAAGCCCTATATGCTAAAGCCTACAGTAGATAGTGCTTGTGAAAACATAAAAGATATAAAAATATGTGCAGTAAAAAGAAATAACGAAAATATTAGCTGGGATGAAAACAAAGATTACGACTATAACAAACTAATACAAACTCAGTCTGATAAATTTGATTTTGTACAAATGGACAGTGAAGATCCACTTTTTATATTATATACTAGTGGAAGTACTGGTAAGCCTAAAGGTGTACTACACTCCGGAGCTGGATATATATTGTGGGCGAAGATGACTATGAAATGGACTTTTGACTTACAACCAAACGATGTATATTGGTGCAGCGCTGATATAGGATGGATAACAGGACATACATATAGTGTATACGGACCCCTTGCATGTGGTGGAACAACTATAATATATGAAGGAGTTCCAACCTATCCAAATGACTCAAGATGCTGGGAAATCATAGAGAAATACAAAGTAAATCAGTTCTATACAGCTCCAACTCTTCTTAGGCTTCTTCACAAGCTAAATAGTAAAGGAGCGCTAAACCACGATGTAAGTAGTTTAAGAATACTTGGGAGTGTAGGTGAGCCAATAGACACAAATAGCTGGCTATGGTACTACGAAAGTATAGGTAAAAAAGAATGCTCTATAGTAGATACTTGGTGGCAAACAGAAACAGGTGGACACATGATAACACCACTTCCAAACGCAACTCCTATGAAACCAACAAGTGCCTGCTTCCCTCTTCCAGGTATAGAAGCAAAGATACTGGATACTGATGGTAATGAATGTGAAAATAATAAAAAAGGTCTTCTTTGTATAACAAAGCCATGGCCAAGTATGATAAGAACTATTTATAACGATGATAAAAGATTTGTAAGTGCATATTTTGGTGACGCAACATATCAAGAAAAACCTGTATATTTCAGTGGAGACGGAGCATACAAAGATGATGATGGCTATATATTTGTCACAGGAAGAGTAGATGATGTGATAAACGTAAGTGGACACAGAATAGGAACAGCAGAACTAGAAACTGCTATCCAAAATCATCACAATGTAGCAGAAGTTGCAGTAGTAAAAAAAGCTCATATTATTAAAGGAGAAAGTATATTTTCTTTTGTAGTACTAAAGGCAGATACAGACAAAAACTCTTTGAAATCAGAACTAAATCAAATAATCAAAAAAGAAATTGGAGCTTTTGCGGTATTAGAAGATCTTGCAATATCTCCAGGATTGCCAAAAACAAGAAGTGGTAAAGTAATGAGAAGAATACTAAGACAAATAGCTGGTAATGAAGAGGTCAGTGGAGATATTTCAACACTAGAAGACCCTAGTATTGTTAAGAAATTACAAAATGTAATGAATGATTAATATAATTTGTTATAATTCGAGCAATTAATTTAAATTAGGAGACTAAAAATGAGAAACTCATATGATAGTAGAACTAGCGAAGGTTCATTCGCTCAAGAACAGAGTAATGTAATTACTAAAAACAGAGCCGCATTCATCGCAAAAACTTATCAACTTTTTGGTGCAAGTTTACTTGCTGGAGCAGCTGGAGCTTATGTTGGACTAGACATTGCTGCAACTATTGCTCAGTATCAATGGTTCATATTCATTCCATGGGTATTGTTTGCTATGTTTGGTATGAGAATGGTAGCTGATAAGCCAGGCATTAATTTAATAGCTCTGTTTATCTTTGCTTTTGTTGGTGGTCTTGTTATTGCTCCAATGCTTAGTATGTATGTCCAAATGGGTAAAACAAATATAATTGCAAATGCTTTTGCTTCTACTGCAGTTTTATTTGGTGGTCTTAGTGTATATGCGATGAAAACAAAAACTGATTTTTCTTCATGGGGAAAACCACTTGTAGTTGCATTTATACTTACTTTTGTAATATCTTTAGTAAATGCTTTTATTTTTAAAAGTCCTATTTTATTTATAGGATTACAAGCTGTATGGTTAATGGTAATTAGTGGATTAGTTCTATTTGATACTCAAAATATTATTAGAGGATTATATAGAACACCTGTTGAGGCTGCTTTGTCTTTATATATAAACTTCTTTAATATGTTTATAACACTATTACAGATTTTTGGATTTATGGGTGGAGATGACTAATAATACTGACTCTATTTATAGGGTTATAGATGCTAACTTAAACCGTCTTAAAGAGGGGTTAAGAGTCATTGAAGATATACAAAGATATATCTTCAATGACAAAAAAAATTCTAAAAAACTAAAAGAGCTAAGACATTTAAGCTCTTCTATAGATATTGAATACTCAAAACTACTTGAGTTTAGAGATACTAATTCTGATGTTCTTAAAGCAACAACAAAAAGTGAAGCATCAAGAACTGATCTAAAAAGTATCCAAATAGCAAACTTCAAAAGAGTTCAAGAGTCTGCTAGAGTATTAGAAGAGATATTAAAACTTATTGACGTAAACCAAGCAGAAATATTTAAGACTATTAGATACGAAGCTTATAATATAGAAAAAGAGTTGTTTTAGTAAATTTTGCTAGAATATATTGATATTAACAATAAAAAGCGAGCCTTATTATGTATAAATTTATTCTTCTTTTATTATTAACATTTAGTTTTGGACTTGCTATTGAACAAAACACATCTAAAACATTATCTGATAAAAATATTTCTATGACTCTTATGGTTGAAGGTATTGAACTTTATAAAAAAGGTAGGTATTCAGATGCTATTAGTAAACTCAAAAAATCTATTCATATCGATCCAAAAAATCATGTATCACATTTTGTAATAGGTCTATCTTATGATGAACAAGGAAACTTATCTCAAAACCTAAAAGACATAGAAAAAGCTTACAAATATGTCAAACGATCTACCCAATTAAAAGAAGAGAACACTTCAAAAGAAGTTCTTGTCTATCTAGAAAAAAAAATAGACTTAATCAAAACGCCACGAGAACAACCACAATACCACAAAAAAGAATGTTCAACTTGTCCTATTGGTGATCTTTTATAATTAATAAAGACCTCTAAACATTTATAATCCAATTTTCTTTCCAAATAATTTAACTTTATAATATTAAGATATAATCACAAACTTTTTTAGTAATGAGATCTCTGAATAGATATAGTATTTATAGGTTTCATCTGTTCTAAAAATGGGTAGTATTGAGATGAACAAAGACTCTTGTCTAGTGTCACCTCGCTAAGAGAAGCCCGAATATGCTTTATGTATAGAAATATACTTACAAATATTTGAAACTCAAAATAAGGAACGAAATGCCTACAATCAATCAACTCGTAAGAAACGAGAGAAAAAAAGTGGTTAAGAAATCAAAATCACCAGCACTAAATAGCTGTCCTCAAAGAAGAGGAGTATGTACTAGAGTATATACAACAACTCCAAAAAAACCAAACTCAGCACTTAGAAAAGTAGCAAAAGTTAGACTTACTTCAGGATTTGAAGTAATTAGTTATATCGGTGGTGAAGGTCATAACCTTCAAGAACACTCAATTGTTTTAGTTCGTGGTGGTAGAGTAAAAGATTTACCAGGTGTTAAATATCATATAGTTCGTGGTGCACTAGATACTGCTGGAGTTGCTAATAGAAAAGTAGCAAGAAGTAAATACGGAACTAAAAAACCTAAAAAATAATTAGAATCAAATTTTAGTACTAAAGTAATTTATAAAGAATTATAAAAGGAGCAAAGCTCCGCGAACCGTCCGTTGAGGACAGCATTTTGGAATTCACTTCCAAAATAGCGTATAAAAAGGAAATAAACAATGAGAAGAAGAAGAGCTCCCGTAAGAGAAGTATTAGCTGATCCAATATTCAAAAGTAAAACTGTAAGTAAATTTATAAATTCATTAATGCAAGATGGTAAAAAAACTACTGCACAAAAAATATTCTATGATGCGATGCAAAGTATCGATAATAAAAAAGATATTGAAGAAAGTGGTTTTAATGTATTTGAAAAAGCAATCGAAAACATAAGACCTGTAATGGAAATCAAAAGTAGACGTGTAGGTGGTGCTACTTACCAAGTGCCTATAGAAGTAAGACCTGTAAGACAACAATCACTTGCTATTAGATGGATAATCAACTTTGCTAGAAAAAGAAGTGAAAAAAATATGAAAGATAGACTTGCTAACGAGCTTGTAGATGCTGCAAACCTTAGAGGTGCTTCATATAAAAAGAAAGAAGATACTTACAAAATGGCTGAAGCAAACAAAGCATTTGCTCACTATAGATGGTAAGACTCGTAGAAAAACAATAATTTCTTATTATTTTTCCGAGTCGCACCAAGTTGTGATGTGCGAAGCACCACTACTTGGAACACATATAATTTGGACGTCCTCACTAAAAGGAGCAAAGCTCCGTGAGCCGTCCGCTGAGGACAGAATCTAGGAATTTACTTCCTAGTATTCGTATAAAAATGAAAAAGGTTTCCTTAATATCTTTAAAAAAGGAAACCTTTTTTAAAGATATTAAGGAACATAACAAAATGGCAAGACAAACCCCCCTAAATAAAGTTAGAAATATAGGAATTGCTGCACATATCGATGCAGGTAAAACTACAACTACTGAGAGAATACTCTTTTATACAGGTATATCACATAAAATTGGTGAAGTTCATGATGGCGATGCTACTATGGATTGGATGGAACAAGAACGTGAACGTGGTATTACAATTACAAGTGCTGCTACAACATGTACTTGGGATAATCACCAAATAAACATTATAGATACTCCTGGTCACGTTGACTTTACTATTGAAGTTGAAAGATCTATGAGAGTACTTGATGGTGCTGTTGCAGTATTCTGTGCAGTTGGTGGAGTTCAACCTCAAAGTGAGACTGTATGGAGACAAGCAAATAGATATAAAGTTCCTAGAATGATTTTTGTAAACAAAATGGATAGAACTGGTGCTGACTTTTTTGAAGTTGAAACACAAGTAAGAGAAAAACTAAAAGCTAATCCAGTACCAATACAAATACCAATAGGAGCTGAAGATCAGTTCAAAGGTGTAATTGATCTTGTACAAATGAAAGCTCTCGTTTGGGAAGATGATGCTGCTATGGGTTCAAACTACGAAGTTAAAGACATACCTGCAGAATACCAAGCAAAAGCTGATGAATATAGAGAAAAACTAATCGAATCAATTGCTGATACTGATGAAGTACTTATGAATAAATATTTTGATGGCGAAGAAATTACAATATCTGAAGTAAAAGCAGCTATTAAAAAAGCTTGTTTAGCACTTACAATTGTACCAATGGCACTAGGAACTGCATTTAAAAACAAAGGTGTTCAGCCTTTACTTGACGCTGTTGTTGATTATATGCCAGCTCCTACTGAAGTTGAAGCTATTCCTGGTGAATATGAAGATGGTACTGAAACTATAGTTGAAGCTACAGATGACGGTGAAGCTGCTGCTCTAGCATTTAAAATTATGACTGATCCATTTGTTGGACAACTTACATTTGTAAGAGTTTATAGAGGTAAAATAGAAAGTGGAAGCTATATCTATAATACTGTAAAAAACAAAAAAGAAAGAGTTGGAAGACTTGTTAAAATGCACTCAAACAAAAGAGAAGAAGTAAAAGAACTTTATGCTGGTGAAATAGGTGCAGTTGTTGGTCTTAAAGACACTCTTACAGGGGACACAATAGCAGGTGAAAAAGATAGAGTAATACTAGAAAAAATGGATTTCCCAGATCCAGTAATATCAGTAGCAGTTGAGCCAAAAACAAAAGCTGATCAAGAAAAAATGGGTATAGCACTACAAAAACTTGCTCAAGAAGATCCAAGCTTTAGAGTAAAAACTGATGAAGAAAGTGGTCAAACAATAATCTCAGGAATGGGTGAACTTCACCTTGAAATTCTTGTAGACAGAATGATGAGAGAATTCAAAGTTGACGCAGAAGTTGGAGCTCCACAAGTTGCATATAGAGAAACTATCAAGAAACCAGTTGAACAAGAATATAAATATGCTAAACAATCAGGTGGTAGAGGTCAATTTGGTCACGTATTCTTAAAAATTGAACCAACAGAAGCTGGAAGTGGATATGAGTTTATAAATGCAATTAAAGGTGGATCTATTCCAAAAGAATATATTCCAGCTGTTGATAAGGGTGTTCAAGAAGCAATGCAAGGTGGAGTTCTAGCAGGTTACGCTATAGAAGATATCAAAGTAACTGTATATGATGGAAGCTACCATGATGTTGATTCATCTGAAATGGCGTTTAAATTAGCTGCTTCAATGGGCTTTAAAGCAGGTGCAAAAAGTGCAGATCCAGCAATACTTGAACCTTTAATGAAAGTTGAAGTTGAAGTACCTGAAGAGTATATGGGTGATGTAATCGGAGATCTAAATAGAAGAAGAGGTCAGGTAAACAATATGAGTGATAGAAGTGGAAACAAAATAGTTGATGCTTTTGTACCATTGTCAGAAATGTTTGGATATTCTACAGATCTAAGATCATCAACTCAGGGTCGTGCAACATACGCTATGGAATTTGATCACTATTCAGAAGTACCAAAAAGTGTTGCTGAAGAAATAATCAAAACAAGAAACGGATAGTAACTATTCATATCTTATATTGAGGGAGATTTTCCCTCAATATAAGAAAGATATATAACCCAAACTTACATAATTACCGACAAAAACATTTCTTAAAACAAAATCAATTAATATTATTCAAATAAACCTCACTATAAATATAATTAAAATATATACTAAATTTCAACTTTAAATAACCATTAAAATTTTATTCACATTAGAAACTTTTAAAGTTATTCACATTGTGCCTAATATGTGAATAACTACTATTTTATTTGATATAATTCTTTCTTAAATTATTTAAAAGGAATAGAGTTGGACATTGATATTGATCAAGTACTTTTAAAATTAAAGACAAGTTTAACAAATGAAATATATTCAAAATATATTCAAAATCTCAAATTCAAAAAAAATACTTCTAATGAAAATAACTTATATTTCATAGCTCCAAACAAAATAATTGCTAACTGGATACAAACGAAATATTCTGATAAGATATCAAATGCTTATGAAACTTTATATAATCAAAAAGTAACTGTACATATTCAAACAAAAGATACTAAAACATCAAAAAACAATAGCAAGCTTTTAATCAAAAAAGATAATAATAACAGTATTTTAAATCCTACTTATACCTTTGAAAGTTTTGTAGTAGGAAGTTCAAATGAGTTTGCTTATAACGCTGCACTTGCTGTTGCTAAACATATTGGAACTGCTTATAATCCTATGTTTATCTATGGTCCTACAGGACTTGGAAAAACACATTTAATTCATTCTATTGGAAATTATGCTCAAGAGAGAAATAAAAATGTAATGTATATTACTAGTGAACAGTTTATGAATGATTTTTTCTATAATATACAAAACAAGTCTATGAATAATTTTAGAAGCAAATATAGAAATTGCGATATTTTACTTATTGATGATATACAGTTTTTTTCAAATAAAGAAAAAATACAAGAAGAATTTTTTCATACATTTAACGAACTATATTCAAATAATAAACAAATCATTTTAACATCTGACAAACCTCCTAAAATGATAAAAGGACTTGAAGAGAGATTAAAGTCAAGATTTGAATGGGGTCTAATTGCTGATATATCTATACCTGAACTTGAAACCAAAATAGCAATCATAAAGAAAAAATGCGAAATTGATAAAATCAATCTAAATAATGAAGTAATAAACTATATAGCTGCAAATATGGGAGACAATATCCGTGAAATAGAAAGCGCAATAATTAATCTAAACGCATATGCAAATCTAATGAAACAAAACATCACACTTGAATTTGCAAAAAATGTAATAAAAGATCAAATAAAAGAAAAAAGAGACCATATTTCCATAGAAGATATAATCAAAACAGTATCAAGAACACTAAACCTAAAACCAAATGAAATCAAATCAAAATCAAGAAATAAAAATATAGTTCAAGCAAGACGTATAGTAATATATCTTTCACGTGAACTTACTCCAAATTCTATGCCTACAATTGCATCATTTTTTAGTATGAAAGATCATACTTCAATATCAAAAAATATGAAAAAAATTTCAAGTCTATTAATAGAAGATGAACTCTTTAAATTAACAGTCGAAGAAATTAAAAATAAAATATTAAGTGACTAATAGTGAACAAAGATTTTTTTTTGTTCACATCTAAAGATACCTTATCTAAAAGCTTATTCTAACTTATTCACAAATTCACTGACCTATACTTTTACTACTACAAACAAATACATTAATTATAGACTACAAACAGACAAATATAAGTTATACTTTACTTTTGGTATAACAAGCATTTTTTAAGTATAATAATCTTTTGATTTGCATATAAATTTTAGGAGTTTAAATGAAATTTTCCATACAAAAAAATGTTTTAGAAAATATATTAATAAATATACAACCATATCTAGAAAAAAAAGATTTTTCTCAAATAACTTCACATATATTAATTGAAGCAAAAGAAAACAGTATATTTATAAATGCTACTGATCATGAGATAGGATTATCATATGAAATTAAAAATATTGAAATAATAGAAGATGGAAAAACAACAACAAATGGAAAAAAATTATTAGATATAATAAAAACTCTTAATTCAAAAGAAATAAACTTAGAAAAAATAAATGAAAGTTTATATATAAAACAAAATAACTCTAAATTTAAACTACCAGTCTTTAATCATAACGAATTTCCAAAATTTCCAATACTAGAAAACAAAAATGAATTTAAAATTGATACATATAAATTAATAAAATCAATTAAAAAAATAACACCTTCAATAGATATTAACAATCCAAAATTTGAATTAAATGGAGCTTTAATAAATATTAAAGAAAATAAGATAAATTTTGTTTCAACTGATACAAAAAGACTCTCAATCGTAGAAATACAAAATAACTCTGAACAAGAAGATATATCATTAATAATACCTAAAAAGGCGATCAACGAAATACAAAAACTTATTTTTGATGAAATAACTATTAATTACGATAATCAAATATTATTAATAGAATCAAATAATTTTAAATTTTTTACAAAATTAATAAATGGAAAATTCCCAGAATATCAAAGAATAATACCTACAAATCTCAAATATAAATTAGAATTAAATAAAGAGAAATTTTTAAGTGCAATAAAACAAATATCAATAATTTCAAATGAAGTAAAAATAAGTTTTAATAAATCTAATATTAAATTTGAAAGTTTAAATGAAGATAATATAGAAGCAAAAACAAATATAGAAGCAAATTTAGAGATAGATGATGATATAGCAATAGCTTTAAATTCAAGATTTTTAATTGATTTTTTAAATTCAATTGAAAACAACAATTTTACACTAGGCTACAACGATAATAACTTACCTTTTACTTTACAAAGTGAAGAATTACTTAGTATCGTTATGCCATTAGTAATATAGTAAGGAATTCCCATTGAGCGATAATAAATATAATGCAGGTAATATAAAAGTTCTTAAAGGTCTTGAAGCAGTAAGAAAAAGACCAGGAATGTATATAGGTGATACTGGGAGTGCAGGACTTCATCATATGGTATATGAAGTTGTTGATAATTCTATAGATGAAGCAATGGCAGGATTTTGTAATAAAATCGACGTAACAATTACAAAAAATAGAAGTGTATTAGTAAGTGATAATGGTAGAGGAATTCCTGTTGGGATGCATCCAACTGAAGGAATATCAGCAGCAACTGTAGTTCTTACAGTACTTCATGCTGGTGGTAAATTCGATAGTGATACATATAAAGTAAGTGGAGGTCTTCATGGGGTTGGTGTATCAGTTGTAAATGCACTTTCAAGTGACTTGCATTTGACAATCAATAGAGATGGCGAAACACATTATCAAGAGTTTAAATGTGGTATTCCTCAAGAAACTCTTAAAGTCACAGGAACTAGTAAAAAAACAGGTACAACTGTAGAATTTTTTCCTGATGATGATATATTTGAAACTACTACTTATGATTTTAATATTCTTAAAAAAAGATTCAAAGAATTAGCGTACTTAAATCCATCAATTACTATTAATTTTAAAGATGATAGAACAGGTGTAAAAGAGAGTTATCATTTTGAAGGTGGTATAAAACAATTTGTATCAGACTTAAACAAAGAAGAAGCTGCAACTGAAGTACTAAGTTTTAGTGGTAAAGATGAAGAGGCTAATATCGAAGCTGATATTGCTCTTATGTACAATAGTACTTATAATCAAAATTTATTTTCATTTGTAAATAATATTAAAACTCCAGGTGGTGGTACTCATGAAACTGGGTTTAAGATGGCTCTTACAGCTTCAATATCAAAATATGTAAGTGAACATGCCTCAGCAAAAGAAAAAGATATAAAGATAACAAGCGATGACACTAAAGAAGGTTTAATTGCAATTGTAAGTGTAAGAGTACCTGATCCTCAATTTGAGGGACAAACTAAAGGTAAACTAGGAAATACTAATGTAAGAGGAATTGTTCAAAAAATAGTATATGCTGCACTTAATAAATACCTAGAAGAAAATCCAATCGACGGTAAAGCAATGATGAATAAATCATTAGCAGCTGCACGTGGACGAGAAGCTGCTAAAAAAGCTAGAGAACTCACAAGAAGAAAAGATTCAATGAGTGTTGGAACACTTCCAGGAAAACTAGCAGACTGTCAAAGCAAAGATGCAAGTATCTGTGAACTTTATCTTGTGGAAGGGGATAGTGCAGGAGGATCTGCAAAGCAAGGTCGTGATAGAGTATTTCAAGCAATACTTCCATTAAAAGGTAAGATTCTAAATGTAGAGAAATCAAACCTTGAAAAAGTACTAAAATCTGATGAAGTTAAAAACATAATAACAGCTCTTGGATGCGGTATAGGTGAAGAATTCAACGAAGAAAAACTAAGATATCACAAACTCATAATAATGACGGATGCAGATGTTGATGGATCTCATATCCAAACTCTTCTTCTTACATTCCTTTTTAGATATTTTAAACCTCTAATAGAAAATGGCTATGTTTATATCGCTCAGCCACCACTTTATAGATACAAAAAAGGTAAATCAGAAACATATCTAAAAGATGATAATGCAAAAAATAACTATCTAATAGAAAATGGTATAGTTAATCTTGATTTTGAAGGTATTGGTCTAAATGATGCGATAGATTTTTTCAAGATAGTCTCAGTATATAGAAGCACATTAAATGAACTCAAAAAACAGTACTCAGTAATCAAGCCAATAAGATACTTAATAGAAAATCAAGATCTTGTTACAGATGATTATAAAGTATTATTCAAAACTATTAGTGAGTATTTAGAGGGGCTTGGTTTTAATATACTTAACTCTTATATAAATGAAGAAGAGATAAATCTATTTGTTCAGACAAATAATGGATTTGAAGAACTTACTATAAACGCAAATCTTTTCACAAATCCTCATTATCAAGAAGCTATTCACTTATACAAAAAAATACAAAAAAGAGATACAAGTATATTTGACGATGATATCTTTGGTGTTTTAGCAAATATTGAAAAGACTGCACAAAAAGGTGGAATGTTCCAAAGATATAAAGGTCTAGGTGAAATGAATCCAGGACAACTTTGGGAAACTACTATGGATCCAGAAAATAGAAGACTACTCCGTGTAAATATAGAAGACGCAATAAGTGCAAGTGAAACATTCTCACTCTTTATGGGCAGTAATGTTGAACCAAGACGGGACTATATACAAGCACATGCAAGAGATGTTAAATATCTTGATGTATAAGAAGATAAAATGAATTTACTAAAAATATCTAATGACAAACTAGCTTATTTTTGTTTTAGGTTTGCATTAGGTATTAGTATATTAATGCATGGATTAGTTCGTATTCCAAAACTGGGTGAATTTGCTAATTGGGTATCAACTAATTTTGAAAATACTATAATCTCAGGTTATTCATCACTTTTATTTGGGTATACAGTTCCTATTGTTGAGGTTAGTATTGGCATACTTATATTACTTGGTGGAAAATTTATCCGTTATGGGTTAGCTTTAGGTATGATTTTGATGGGAATACTTATGTTTGGATCATGTTTGATTGAAAAATGGGAATGGTTAGTTTCTCAATTAATTCATTTAGGTCTATTTTATGCTTTATTGATAAATAAAAACACTCCAGATTATACAAAGTAACACTCTAAATATAAAGGTTTAAATTATTGGAAATATTTTTTAGTATTTTTTATAAATTGATATTTTTGTATTCATTTATTTTTATGGGTTTTGTGATTACTAAAACTCTCAAAATAAATATGGATGATATCTCAAAACTACTTATATATTTAATTACTCCTATGGTAGCATTTTTTGCTGGATATAATATAGAACTAAGTTCACTAGTACTATTTTCACCTGCTATATTTTTTGTACTATTTTTTATTGTTCAATACAGTGCATTTTATATTATCTCTATATTTGTAAAAGACAAAAGAAGAAGAATATTGTCGTTTTTGACAGTAGAAAAAAATACAGGTTATCTTGGCCTTCCAGTTGCTATGTTTTTATTTGATGAAAATATAGTTTTTATGTATATGATTACTATTGTTGGTGGTGTTATAGCTGAGTCTAGTATCGGTATATATATGATATCTCGTGGAAATTATAGCTTTAAACAAAGTGTTTTAAAACTCCTTAAAATCCCTATTATTTATGCTGTTATACTAGGTCTTTTCCTTAATTTTGCTAATGCTACTTTACCGGATATGGTACTTAGCTATGAAGATTATTTTAAATATACGTATTCGTTTCTAGGTATGTTTATTATTGGTATTGGATTAGCAGGAATAAAAAGTATCAAGTTTGGTAAATTATTTTTAATTATTCCTATTTTAGGTTCATTTGTTCTTTGGCCTTGTATTACACTAGGTATCATATATTTAGATGATATTTTTTATAATTTTATTACTAATGATTTAGAAAAAGTATTTCTACTAGCTTCTATTATGCCAATAGCTGCAAATGTTATACCCTTTGCAAATCTATTTGGATATGATACTGAGAAGGTCTCTTTTGTACTAGTTATTAGTACACTTTTAGCACTTATTTATATTCCTTTTATAATATATCTTTTGGGTCTTATGTAGATGGAAATATTCTATGAACTAGCTATCAAAATATGTTTTTTATATAGCTTTATATTTATGGGTTTTGTCATGACAAAGGTATTTGATCTAAAGCTCCATGATACTTCAAAAATGCTTATATATTTAGTTGCTCCTGTAGTAGTTTTTTTTGGTGGGTATAATGTAGACATAAATGTTTCAGTACTTTTTGCTCCAGTTTTACTGTTTTTTATATTTACTTTTATTTTGTATTTCTCTTTTTACTTACTAAAACTATTAGGACGAGGTGAAAACAAAAGAATACTTTCATATGTATGTGCAAGTACAAATGCTGGGTATTTAGGTATTCCTATAGCTATTTTTATATTTGATGAAGCTTCTATTTATATACTTAGTTGTGTTGGTATTATGATGGCAACATCAAGCGTAGGAGTATATCTTATTTCAAGAGGTAAATACTCACTTAAGCAAAGTCTTATTAATACATTTAGTATTCCTCTTATATATATGGTACTCTTAGGCTTAGTGCTTAACTACAATGAAGTAAAGTTACCTGAGACAATTTTAATGTATGAAAATTATTTCAAATATTCATATTCATTTTTAGGGATGTTTATTGCGGGTATTGCATTAGGTCAAATAAAAAAAATAGAATTTGATAAGTTTTTTATATTTTGGTCACTATTCTTTTCATATATTATTTGGCCAGTAGTTGTTTTTGGAGTTATCTATATAGACGGACTATTTTTGGATCTCTTATATCCAGAGCTTGAAAAAGTATTTATATTAATATCTATCTTACCTATGGCAGCAGTTGTAATTCCATATGCTAGTATATTTAATTACAACGTAGATAAGATAGCTTTTACTTTGGTAATTAATACGCTTTTTGCAGTTTTATATCTACCAGTGATGATATATCTTTTAGGATTGAGTTAGAGTTTTTTTCTAATATTTGATTAAATAAAACATATTAGATATAATATTATATGTATTACATTTTGTATTAGGAGGTGTTTTATGCATACTGTTACATTAAGATCAGATGATGAATTTTATGAAGTACTTTCAGATATATCTAAAAGGCTTAATCTCACAAAAAGTGAATTTATTCGTAGAAGTGTGATGGACTACAAAAAAAAACTTGATATAGCTCTATTAAAAAAACAAATAAAAAATGCTTCTATGGCAGTTCGTACAGAGTCTTTAGATATTTGTAATGAATTTGAAGATGCTATAAATGATGGCTTAGAAAGTGTTTAAAAAGGGTAATATTCATTTAGCAAGACTAAATCCTCGTAAAGGTAATGAAGTAGGTAAAATTAGACCTGTTTTGATTTATCAAACTGACCTTTTGAATAATATTTCACATCCTACAACGATTGTACTACCATTATCAACTACCATAGCAAAAAATATCTACCCATTAAGATATAAGATAAATAAAAGAGATAATCTAAAGCAAGATAGCGCTATTTTATGTGATCAAATTCGTTCTATTGATAATACTAGAATTATGCCTGATGTTGTAACAACTCTTAGTGAAGAAGAATTACTAGATATAGATAAGCAAGTGTTACTTATATTGGATACATAATGAGAGTTAAAATTTGTGGTATTACAAACTTAGAAGATGCCCTTACTTGTGTTAAGTATGGGGCTGATGCTATAGGGTTTGTATTTTATGAAAAATCAGCGAGATATATAGAACCTGAAAAAGTCAAAAAAATAATTTTAGAGCTTCCTCCTTTTATTCAGAGTGTTGGTCTTTTTGTTAATCATACAAGTGATGAAGTAAATAGTATTATGAAAGAGTGTAATCTTGACATTGCTCAAATGCACAATACTCAAGATGACGAATTTTATAAAAAACTAGAATGTAAATATCTAAAAGTAGCAAGAATCAAAGATGAAAATTCATTTTTGAATACTAACGAATATTATATAATAGATGCTTTTGTAGAGCAGTATGGTGGAGAGGGTAAAAGAATAGATACATCTTTATTTAAGAGCCTAGATACATCAAAAATGATACTCGCAGGGGGAATCAATACTTCAAACGTACAAGAAGTCTTAAACCTTGGATTTTATGCTTTAGATGTTAGTAGTGGAGTGGAACATACTAAGGGTAAGAAAGACCATCAAAAAATAAAAGAATTTTTATCATTAGTAAAGAATAAATGAAACAGTTATTAAGTAATTTACTAAAGAATAGAGATGTACATCAAAGTGAAATAGATTTCTATTCAAATAAAGAAGGTCTTGATAGTGATAGTTTTATAGAGTACTTAAGACTTCGTGGACTAGATATAATAAGAAGAGATGATACTTATCATCTTGGTATTTTTAAAACTACTATTAAAAACCAACTGTTTTGTATAGTGGATATTGAGTCAAATGGTCCAGACCCACAAAAACACTCCATTATAGAAATAGGAGCTATCAAATATCAAAATGGCAAAATCATAGATAAATTTAGCTCTTTAGTACATTCAAACGTAGTACCAAAAATGGTTAATGAAGTTACAGGTATAGGGATAGACGACTTATTAGATGCTCCATCACTAAACAAAGTGCTTAATGAATTTAGGTTATTTTTAGGTGACGCTGTATTTGTAGCACATAGTGCAAAATGGGATTACAAGTTTCTTTCTCATAGCTTTGAGAATTGTAATCTTGAACATATGTTTAATCATAAGCTTTGTACATTGAATCTTGCTAGAAGATATATAGAAGCTCCAAAACATGGTCTTAGAACATTAAATGAAGTTTTAAATATAGATGTTAATCATCATAGAGCTTATGATGATGCTTATAGTGCTATGAAAGTACTAGAGTATTGTTTTGATAAAATTGATTGTGAACAAACAACAGATTTGTTAATTTCTAATAGACTTGCAAGTAAGATAGAGTCTTAGATAATTAATAGAAAATGATAAAATTAGAACATCAAAAAAAGGATTTAAAATGAAAAAAATCGTTCTTATATTAGCTTTTGCTTTTACGTATGTTATTGCTTGTGGAAACTGTGGATGTGATTCACAAAGTTTTTCTAATAACAATGAAAAAAAAGAAAAAAGACAACCACCAATTGAAGCAATTTCTATTTGTGAAAACAAAGAAGAAGGTTCATCTTGTGAAATAATAACAAGAAGAGGTGAAAATGTTGCTGGAACTTGCCAGACTACACCTGATGACAAATATTTTGCATGTGTTCCTAAAAATCACAAAAGACCACAAAAATAATAGAGAATTCTGAACAATTATAAGATGTATAGTTTTATCTATACATCTTGTTTATTAGCTAATTTCTCTATATATAAAGACTGCGAAGGAAAAGCAAAACTTGCACCATTACTCTCAATAATATCCATTATCTTTAGGTTTGTATCTTCTCTTACTCTTAGATACTCATCCCACTCAGTAGTAACAGTGAAGTAATAGCAAAACAGACTAAGTGAACTTGCTCTAAATTCATCAAAATAGACCATGATCTGATCTTTGTGAATATCTGGATGATTCTCAAGCATGGTTTTTATGTCTGAAATTATATTTTTTACTTGAGCTACTTTTGTACCATATGTGATATCAAGCCTATGTTTTATTCTTCTTTTATTCATTCTTGACCAGTTGTTTATTGGTTCATCTGTAAGTTTTGCATTTGGTACAGTGATGATAGATTTTGCAAAAGTTCTTATGTTTGTTGATCTGATACCAATATCTTCAACGACACCGTTTATATCTCCAGCTTCAATCCAGTCCCCTGCTTTAAAAGGTCTATCCATAAATATCACAAGAGAACCAAAGAGATTTGCTACAGTATCTTTAGCAGCAAGTGCAAAAGCAAGACCACCTAGACCAAGAGAGGCTATAAAAGCAGATATATTGATACCCCAATGCTCAGCGATAATCATAAAAGCAAAGATAATAACCACTACTCTAAGAGTCTTTAATATGAAGTTCTCTATATCACTACTAAGGTCTTGACCAAACTTTTTGCTAAAACTAGAAAAAATATAATTAATCTCATTAAGTATATTAAATAATGCCCAAGAAATGACTACAATGATAAGTGAAAACAGTATATTGTCAAAAAGCCCATTTAGTTTATCTATACTAACAATCTCTTTTACCAAAAACAACGCAAGTATAAAAAAAGAAAATCTCAAAGGCTTTTGTAGTATAGCTACAAGTTTATCATCAAAATTATTTTTGGTTTTCTTCACTAACTTTTCTAAATAATGCAGAATAGTTTTAATAAAAATCTTTCTAAAAAGCATAATTACAGAAAATACAACAAAAGCCAAAACAATATTTTGTGTTGTAATACCTAAAATAGAATAGTTCAGAGTTTCTTTTAATAGATCCATTAAGTTCATTTATTAAGTCTTTATTTTGGTTTGTGCGATAATACAAAGCATTTTTTAAACTAGCTCAAGTTCTTTAGGTTTATTTTTACTTTATTAGTCCAAATAACCAAAGAGGTATTTTACTCTGTTGTAAGCTATAGTCAGTATCTATGACAGCAAAACTATTTGATATATCTTTTATTTGTTTAAATGATTTATTTTTACCACCTATTTCGAATATGTAATCTCCTACTTTGAAATCACCTATATCGCTATAGTATATATTAGGAAAACATGAGGCGAAGAATGTTTCTCGTAGTGTTCCTATATCTATCTCAACTCCAAATTCATTTGAGTAGGTATGTAGTATATTTGTATTTCCAAAAAGAAGTTTTTGGGGTTTTAGGGATAGTTTGGTGGAGTATTTTTTGATAGGTTTTATTATTTTTGTTTGTTCATATATATTTAAGTAAGTATTAAGTGTGGGGTGTGATATCCCAAATTCTTTACAAAGTGTAGTTATATTGACTTTATAAGGGACACGAGAGTATATTAGCTTTGCTATGATTTTTTTGAAGATACTTAGATGTGAATAGTCTAGCTTATTGAGTGATGGTATATCTTCGTTTATTATTTTGTCAAGTGCGTTAAAAAGCTTGTTTTTGTACTCTACTTCATCTTCTATAAAAAATGGATAAGAACCAATTTGAAGATATTTCAGAAAATGTTTGTATAAGTCTGCTTGACTTAGGGCTAAATCAGGGCTTATTTGAGTTGATTTTGATAGTATCTCTTCTAAGCTTAGTTCTGGAAAATTTATATTATTTGATAGTTTGAGGTATTCTTTGAAGTTAAGCTCTTTTACATGGCTTATTACACATCTTCTACTTAGGTCATATTTTTCACTTAAAATATTAAGCATAGAACTACCAGAAAATCTTACTAGTAATTCAGGGTAAGAGTCATAAATACTTTTTAATTCTATTGCCCAGTTATTGTACTTATGTATTTCATCAATAACAATTACCTTTCCACCAAGGATTACGAACTCTTCAACTATACTATAAATAGAATTATCCGTGATATGTACATCATCAGCACTAAAATATAAGTACTTAGTAGGTTTAAAGTATGTTTTTAAATATTGTAGTAGTAAGGTAGTTTTTCCAACTCCTCTTTGACCAACAAGACCAACAAGTCTGTTTTTGGAGTTTAGTTTTTCTATATATATTTCTCTAGTAAAATCCAGAGTTGTGGCACTAATTAGTCTAGCTTGTTTGTTTTGTATGTAGTTTATCATATGTAGTTCCAATAATTTTATATATATTGAAAGTATACATAGGTTTTTTTAAACTATATTGTTAATTATTTAAAATGCATTTTAATTTTTTAGAGATTTTCTTAAAGTGGATTTTAAAGATATGCAAAGATATTAAATCTTTGCATATCTTGGAGTGTTAAGCTTCGGCTGTGAATTTCTCTATTTTCTTTATTCCTTCGCCGTGTTCGTCCATTATTTTTTGAGTGATTTTGTAGCTACAAAATTTCGGTCCACACATAGAGCAGAATTCTGCGTCTTTGAATACATCTTGAGGAAGTGTCTCATCGTGGTATTCTTTGGCTCGTTCAGGGTCAAGTGATAGTTCGAACTGCTTGTTCCAGTCAAAGCCGTATCTTGCATCACTCATAGCATTATCTTTTGCTATAGCATTTCCTCTTCCACGTGCTACGTCTGATGCGTGGGCTGCTATTTTGTATGCTATTATACCTTCTCTTACATCTTTTGCATTTGGTAAGCCTAAGTGTTCTTTTGGTGTTACGTAGCATAGCATAGCTGCTCCATGCCATCCACCTACGGCCGCACCTATTGCACTTGATATATGATCATATCCAGCAGCTATATCAGTAACTAATGGACCAAGAATATAAAAAGGTGCTTCATGGCAGTATTCTTTTTGTATTTTGATATTTCTTTCTATTTGGTTGATAGGTACGTGTCCTGGTCCTTCAACCATAACTTGTACATCTTTTTCCCAAGCTCTTAGAGTAAGTTCACCTAATACTTTGAGCTCTTCAAGTTGTGCGTTGTCACTTGCGTCATGTAGACATCCAGGACGAAGACTATCTCCTAGTGAAAGTGATACATCATACTCTGCACAGATTTCAAGTATTTGATCAAATGCTGTATAAAATGGATTTTCTTTATGATAGTGCATCATCCATGCAGCCATAAGTGAACCACCACGGCTTACTATACCCATTTTTCTTTTTGCGACATCTGGCATAAGACGTAGTAGAAATCCAGCATGAATAGTAAAGTAGCTTACACCCTGCTTTGCTTGACGTTCAAGAACTTCAAGCATTTTTTCTATAGTTATATCTTCTACTTTGTTTTTTACATCATGAAGTATTTGGTATATTGGAACTGTACCTATTGGGATGACAGCATTTTTGATGATTTCTTTTCTTATGAGGTCTAGATCCCCACCCGTACTAAGATCCATAAGTGTATCTGCACCGTACTTTTGAGCAGCAATCAATTTTTCTACCTCTTCAGCTGGATCAGATGCTAGAGCTGAACTTCCTATGTTTGCATTGATTTTACATTTTGAAGCTACACCGATAGCCATAGGCTCAAGGTTTGTATGCATGATGTTTGCAGGTATTATCATTCTTCCACGAGCTACTTCACTTCTAATAAGCTCAGTATCCATATCTTCTATTTTTGCGATGTATTCCATCTCTTCGGTGATGATGCCTTTTTTTGCATAAAACATTTGAGTTTTTGTTTTGTCATTTTCTCTTTTTTTTAGATATTCGCTTCTCATTTAAACTATCCTTTGAGTGTTTTTGTAATTTATTTTTTAGACCAATTATTTTCTAAATATTTTAGTTCTTTTAGTTCGTATAGGTCTTTGAACATAAATGATAAATTATCATCTTTTTTATAATAGCTTAGTAAAGAGTTATTATAGAGTTCACTGTTCTTACCATTTGATATCAATGTTGCATTTTCATCAAAAAAACTATAAGCAATTTTTTCATCTTTGTATCTGAATAATAATACTTTTTTATCTTTAAATTCTTTGACTAAAATCATTTCTTTAGTCCTGTCTGATGGTAGTTCTATATAGTAGTATCCATTCATAGATATGACTATTTTGTTTATGAAAATAGAGATTATTATTGTACAAACAAATATCACTATTTCAGTTATACCAAATTTAAAAGAATATTTACTTTTATTATCTTGTTTCATAGAGCGAAGTTTAACAAAATTTTGATAAACTTCATCAGCTTTTTGATGAATATTAAATTAAAAATTCAAACACAAACTAATTAACAGGAGGTAATCTAATATGAGAGATACCACAAACGCGATACACGAGGGATACGAAAAAGATTCACAAGGGACTATGGCAGTACCTATATATATGAGTACAGCTTATGCTTTTAGAGATAGTGAGCATGCTGCTAATTTGTTTGCGCTTAAAGAATTAGGTAATATTTATACTAGACTTATGAACCCTACTTCAGCAGTTTTTGAAAAAAGATTTGCAAAGCTTGAGGGTGGTGTAGCTGCAATTGCAACTGCTAGTGGGATGAGTGCTATATTTAGTTCTATTATTAATCTTGCGGGTGCTGGAGATAATATCATTGTAGCTTCTCAAGTTTATGGTGGAACAGCAACTCTAACAACTCATACACTTAAAAGATTTGGTATCGAAACAAAAAATTTCGACGTAACAAATCCATCAAGCCTAGAAAGTCTTATTGACGATGATACAAAAGTTATTGTTTTTGAAACACTTGCTAATCCAGATTTGAGTATAGCTGATTTTGAGACTATTACAAGAATAGCTGATAAACATAATGTAATAACTCTTGTAGATAACACTGTAGCAACTCCATTTCTTTGTAAACCCATAGAGCTTGGATGTGATGTTGTAGTTCATAGTACAAGTAAATATATATCAGGTAACGGAACAGCTCTTGGTGGAATCATAATTGATAGTGAAAAGAGTGGAACTAAAATTAAAGGTAACAAAAGATATTCACACTTTAATGAACCTGATATGTCATATCATGGATTGACATATGCTGACCTTCCTTTCCCTCCATTTATACTTAGAATACTTTTGTCACTTCTTAGAGATATAGGAGCAACACCAAGTCCATTTAACTCATTTCTTCATATTCAAGGGCTTGAGACTTTAGCTCTTAGAATAGAAAAACATTCAAACAGTGCTTTAACAGTAGCAAAATTTTTAGAGAAGCATTCAAAAGTAAAACTAGTTAATTATCCAGGGCTTGATAGTAATAAAGAAAAAATTAGAGCAAATAAATATTTAAAAGATGGAAAAGCTAGTGGTCTTCTTAGCTTTGATGTTGAAGATGAAACACTTGCAAGAAAAATAGTGGATAACACAAAACTATTCTCAGTAGTTGTAAATATAGGTGATTCTAAATCACTTATAACTCACCCAGCAAGTACAACTCACCAGCAAATGAATGCAGATGAGCTAAAAGCTTGTGGTATAACAAGTGGACTAGTAAGATTAAGTATTGGTCTTGAATGTCCAAATGACTTAATCGAAGATTTAACTGCTGCTTTAGCATAAACTTACATAAGGAGGGGATTTTCTTTCCCCTCCACTTCCAAACTTTTTACATAAATGAGTCCTTAAATCTCTAGGGGGTCTCAACAATACACTTCAAAAGGACTATTCATATGAAAAAAAATTTACAAAACTATAGTTATGCTGGATTTTGGATAAGAGTTGGAGCTGCATTTATTGATACGGCATTGTTACTTTTCATAACTATACCCTTAACTATTTATTTTTATGGTATAGGAGCGTATACAGGTACTGAAATAAATACAAGTTTTGTTTTGGGGAAGGCTGATATATTGATAAACTATATACTTCCTTTTATTGCGGTTATACTGTTTTGGCACTATAAGGCTGGAACTCCAGGTAAAATGATATTAGGATTAAAAGTAGTACATGCTAATACTGGAGAGAACTTAAGTGTAGGAAGAAGTATAGGAAGATATCTTGCATATATTCCTGCTATGTTACCTCTACTATTAGGTCTAATCTGGGTTGGATGGGATAAGAAAAAACAGGGTTGGCACGACAAGTTAGCTAAGACTGTAGTAATAAAAAGAAATAAAAATACAAAGGAAGTTTCTTTTGAGTAATGAAATAAACCAAAAAAGTATTTTAGGAATAGACTTGCTTCCTTGTTGTGATGAGAATTCTACTGGATATTTCCGTGATGGGTATTGCCGTACAAATGAAGATGATAAAGGTCGTCATACAGTATGTGCTGAGATTACAGATGAGTTTTTACAGTTTAGTTTATCTAAAGGAAATGATCTTATAGCTCCAAATGTTATGTTTGGTTTTCCTGGACTTAAAGCTGGTGATAAGTGGTGTTTATGTGCGCTTAGATGGCTTGAAGCTTATGAAGCTGGAGTTGCTCCTAAAATCTTTTTAGAATCAACTCATGAAAAAACTTTGGAAGTTGTATCTTTAGAAGTTCTACAAAAGTTTGCAACTTAATAGTTGCAAACTTTATTTTTTAGAAATTCAAATGTCTATCACAATTAAGTAACTCTGCATTCGCTTTTCTTGTCTCTTTGTCTATTTCTATTATATTAATTGCTGCATTTTTTTGAGATTCTACTTGTGTAGCTAACTCCAAAGTATCATATCCTAATAAATAAGCTACAAGCAGTCTATTTGCTGATCCATGAGCTACAACAAGTATATTTTCATAATCATCGTGTTTGTTGATTATAAAGTCTGCTACCTTTTTTATTCTGTCAAATACTTGCTGTGGGCTTTCTACATTCGGAAGTTCTGTGAATATCATTCCCTCAGGCTTTCTTTTGATAGGCTCTGCTATTCCACCGTAGTTTCTTTCACGGAGAAGTTCGTTGTATTGTATAGTTTTACTCATTGGGAAGAATTCACATATATTTCTAGCTGTATCAACAGCGCGTTCAAGGTCACTTGAGTATACGAAATCTATCACTTCATTTTTGAGCCTAAGACCTAATTTTTGAGCTTGTTGTATTCCTAGTTCTGTTAGTACCCCTTGGTTTTGACCTGTTAGTATTCCTTTTACATTATCTTCTGTCTGTCCATGTCTTGTTATATAAAATTTCATCTATTACCTTTCATTTAATTCATAACTCTAATAAGTATATTCTTCACTAGGGAATTTTCTTGATTTTACTTCTTTTACATATTCTTTAACTGCATTTTGAACTAGTTCTGCTCCATTTAGATATTGTTTTACAAACTTTGGTTTGAACTCTTGGTACAGTCCTAGCATATCACTCCAAACGAGAACTTGACCATCTGTTTGGTTTCCTGAGCCTATACCTATAGTAGGTATTTCCAGTTCTTTTGTAATCATCTGAGCTACTTCTGCTATTACTCCTTCTATGACTATAGCAAATGCTCCAGCTTCCTGTACTACTTTTGCATCTTTTAGAAGTTGGTCTATTTCTTTTTTTGTTCGTCCTTTTATCTTATACCCACCTTCTAGTCTTGCATTTTGAGGCATCAATCCGATATGCCCTACTACGGCTATAGAGTTGCTAGTGAGATGTTTTATAATATCTGCTCTACTCTCTCCACCTTCTATCTTTACAGCATGTGCATCTGTTTCTTGGTATACTCTGCTGGCATTTTTTAGTGCGAGATGTTTATCTGTATATGATCCAAAAGGCATATCGCATACAACACAGCTTGATTTTGTTTCACGTGAAACAACTCGAGTGTGATATATCATCATATCCATCGTCGCTGATAGTGTATCTTTTTCACCAGCGAAGCTCATATTGAGACTATCACCGACAAGAAGCATATCCACAAGAGGATCAAATAGCTTTGCAAATAGTGCATCATAAGTAGTAAGCATAGTAATTGGTTCTTTGTAATCTTTGAGTTTTGTTAAATCTAGCATTATAAACCTTCTTTTAACTTAGTGGCTACATCTCTTGCAATAGTGTCACATCTTTCATTTTCTGGATGTCCATTATGGGCTTTTACCCAGTTTGCTTGTATTGTATGACTTTTGGATACTTCTAGGTATTGTTTCCATAAGTCTATATTTTTTACATTTTTAAAATTCTTTTTTACCCAGCCTGTTAGCCACTCATTGACAGCTTTTACTACATATGTTGAGTCGCTATATATTTCTACATTGCAAGGTTCTTTTATTGTTTTTAGTGCTTCTATTACAGCGAGAAGTTCCATTTGATTATTTGTGACATCTTTGAACGCTTCACTGATTATTTTTTCTTCATCTTTGTATTTGAGAATAGCACAATATCCTCCAAACCCTGGATTACCTAGAGATGATCCATCAGTATATATTTTTATATGTTTCATAGATACCTTTTAAGTACGATATTCAAAAATAATATTTGTTGAGCCGACATTATAACACTTGTTGCATATATAAGATTTAATCCAATTAAGTTCATTACATTTTTTACATTTATACATAAGATTGTATTCAAAGTTAGGTTTATATTCTTGGAATTTTATTTTCAAATGTTCATTAAGATAGCTTTCATTATTTTTTTCTAAAAACAAATCAAAATGCTTTGTTATGTCTATATTATATTTTGAGATATCTCTTATGTTGTTAGATATTAGATATTGAAGTAATAATTTTTTAGAAAATTCATTTTGATGAGAATAAAGAGTTATATCATTAGTAGAACAGATTTCTAAGTAGTTGATGTAGCTGTTTATATGGCTAGTGTCTAGTTTAAGCTCTTTTAATACACCAGATATATCTTTCATTGATTTGATATCATTTTGCGTTATATAGATGTAGAGAAGCTTTTCTAGGGCATATATATTCTTTGGATCAATCTTGAGATGTTCTATACAAGTAGCTCTAGCTTTTCCAAGAAGCCCTACTCCAATATATGAGGTAGAAAGTAAATTTAGTAGTTCTTTATATTGTTCATGGTTTTTTGATAGAAGATTTAGAGTAATTGAAATAGCTTTATGAAATTCCATTTTATTTATATAAGATTCTATTACTAACAAGTCTTCTTTTTGGTTTTCGTTGTTTATATTATTAGGTTTGTTTTTTAGAAATTTCTTGATTAGTAAGAAGTTTTTATTTTTTGAGATTATTCCCCATGAATAATTACTCACTGAGAGAATAAAAATCAAGCTAAAAAATACTATCAAACTAAATAATGGATCCTTATAGCTAAGAAATACAAAATCCAAATTAAACCTTTATTAGTTAGTTATTCACATAATTATACAGAATTAAAGCAAAACAAAATATAATATTTGGTTTTACACTTAGTGTAAAAAGTATAAATATTTAGGATTGTTAAAAATTGAATAAAATAGAAACTATTATAGCCTCTATAGCTAATGAAAAGAACCTCAAAATAGATGATGTACTTCAAACTGTCAAAAATGCTATCACTAAAACTGCAAAAGATATGCAAGGATATGACTTAGAGTTTAAAGTAATTATGGATGAAGATGATAAGACATTAAGACTCTATCAAGTAATAGAAGTAGTCTCAAACGAAGCATTTTTAGAATATGAAGAGGATGAACGACAAAAGTATATAGCTCTTGATGAAGCTAGAGAAGTTGATCCAGAACTTGATATTGAAGATAAACTTACTTATGAAATTCAGTTCGAAGACTTTGGTCGTACTGGAATATCAAGACTCAACAGAGAATTAGAATTTCATATTCAAAGACTACTAGAAGATAAAATCTATGAGAAATTCCAAAATAAAGTTGGCTCTATAATAAACGGAATCGTTGTTCAAGTAGATGAGTATGAAAATACATTTATTGAGATAGACGAAGTACGAGCTATGCTACCTCAAAAAAATAGAATAAAAGGTGAGAGCTTTAATGTTGGTGATACTGTAAAATCAGTAGTTAGAAAAGTGCATGTTAGTAAGTCTCAAGGTATTGTAGTTGAGCTTAGCAGAACTACACCACAGTTTTTAGAAGCTCTTTTAGAGCTTGAAGTTCCTGAAATATCAGATGGCTCTATAGAGATAATGAATATAGCAAGAATACCAGGATTAAAAGCAAAAGTATCACTACTAAGCCATAAAGAGACTATCGACCCTATCGGAGCTACTGTAGGCGTAAGAGGTGTAAGAATAATGGCTGTTAGTGAAGAGATAAGTAATGAGAATATTGATTGTATTAAATACTCTGAATCACCAGAAATTTATATAATAAGAGCACTATCCCCAGCCGTAGTAAATAATGTAACAGTAAACTCAGAATCAAAAAAAGCGATTGTAAATATAAATGAAAATGAAAAATCAAGAGCTATTGGTAAAAGTGGAGTAAATGTAAGACTAGCTTCAATGCTAACAGGTTATGAAATAAGCTTCCTTACCAAAGAAAGTACAGGTGAGCAAGCAACAGATACACAAACAGAGAGTACAGACAATAATAAAAATGCACTTGAAGAGTTGTTTAACTAAAAAGTATTTATTAGTAGGGTTTAATACAAACCCTACTTTCTCTTGAAATAATTTAGAGGTCTCAATTAGTAGTTAAAAAAATCGTTTTTTTCTAAAAATGTATGTAGAGATTGATATTCATTATTCTCTAAGAATCTTGTTTTCCCAGGTTTAAGCATACCTAAGTCAATTCCCCCAAAACTTACTCTTTTAAGATCTGTTACGTCAGCATCAAAATGAGCAAAAAACCTTCTTAGTTCTCTATTCTGACCTTCGCTAATAGCTACTTTTATTTTAGAGCCATTTGAAGTATTCTTTATGATGTTATATGCTACAAAAGGTTTAAACTCCATAGACTTTTGCGATGTTAGAGCGTGAGCTCCTTTGGTCGCATCTGCTAAGGTAAGACCTGTTTTCATAGCCTTTTGCATCTCTTCTGTGATAGGACCTTTTATTTTTAGGTAATACACACGCTCCATAGATGAGCTCATAAGAAGTGATACCAGCTTAGATGAATCACTCATGATAAGTAACCCCTCACTAGCATAATCAAGTCTACCTACAGGTATATAGTGCCTAAATTGTCCAGATATAGTGTCATAGATAGTTTTTCTATTTCTATCATCTTTTTTAGATACTATTTCGCCTTTTTGTTTGTTATATATGATGACACTAAACTTACTTTTTACAAAGAGTTTTTTCTCATTTATTTTGATGATATTGTCTTTGAAGTTTACTTTTGTAGACAGGTCGGTTACTACCTTCCCATCTACTTTTATTTTACCTTCTTGGATAAGTTTGTCAGCGTCACGTCTTGAGTATGTTGTGTTATGTGAGATTATCTTGTTTAGTCTAATTGATTCCATTAAAGAGTGTCATCCAACCTTCTATGAAGGCTTCTGATATATCTTTCTTTATCAAAGTTTTTAACATTAGCTACACCGTCTTGTACTGCTGCCTCAGCTACTGCTGATGCAACCCAAAAAAGTACATTTCTATCAGTAGGTTTAGGTATTATATATTTCTTACCAAATTTTAGATTTGGATTTTCAAAAGCATCTTTAACTTCTTGAGATACTTCTTCTTTAGCTAAATCAGCAAGAGCGCGAGCTGCTGCCATTTTCATATTTTCAGTTATATGTGTAGCTCTCATATCAAGTGCTCCTCTAAATATGAAAGGAAATCCAAGTACGTTATTTACTTGATTTACATAATCACTTCTTCCAGTTCCTATTATTGCGTCGTCTCTTACTTCAAGAACTTCTTCAGGCATTATCTCAGGAACAGGATTAGCAAGAGTAAATAGTATAGGGTCAGTATTCATTGAAGCTACCATATCTTTATTCACAGCACCTGCAACTGAAAGTCCTAAGAACATATCTGCATTTTTGATTGCATCACTAAGAGTTTTATCTTTAGTATCTACTGCAAAAGCTTTTTTAAATTCATTCAAATCATCTCTTGAAGTACTTATCACACCTTTACTATCACACATGATAATATTTTTAGCACCTAGTGCTTTGTACATATTTACACAAGCTGTTGCACTTGCACCTGCACCTGAAACAACTATCTTCATAGTACGAATATCTTTACCTGTTATTTCGATAGCATTCATTAGTCCTGCAGTCGTTATGATAGCAGTTCCGTGTTGATCATCATGCATTACTGGAACATTTGTTCTTTTTTTGAGTTCTTCTTCTATATAAAAACACTTTGGAGCTTTTATATCTTCAAGATTAATCCCACCAAAAGTATCAGCAATTGCAACTACTATATCTATAAATTTGTCAGGATCTTTTTCATTTATTTCTATATCATAAGCATCTACATCAGCAAACTTTTTAAAAAGTACCGCTTTACCTTCCATTACAGGCTTACTTGCTAAGTGTCCAATATCACCTAACCCAAGTACAGCTGTACCGTCCGTTATTACACCTACAAGATTTCCTTTTGCAGTATAATCATAAGCTTTATATGGGTCTTTTTGTATTTCTAAACACGGTACTGCAACACCTGGAGAATAAGCTATTGATAAATCTTTTTGAGTTACACAAGGTTTAGTTATTTGAGTGGCTATTTTGCCTCTTTTGTGATATTTAAATATCTCTTCATCTGTTATTGTTTTGGGCATAAATGTTTCCTTTTCTTCTCGAATATGCAATCTGACATTATATCTTCAATTAATAAACTTTAAAAATTGTTTTGTAATTAGATAAAAGTAATTGTATAATCACGAAAAATTATCAAAATCAAAGAAGATAAAAGGATAAAAATGAGAGCACTCTTAAGTGTAAGTGACAAAACAAATATTATAGACTTTGCATCAAATCTAGAATCTCTAGGATTTGAGATAATATCAACTGGTGGAACATATAAAATACTTCAAGAAAATGGAGTTAATGTTACGCAAATAGATGATATCACAAAGTTTCCAGAGTGTTTTGATGGTAGAGTAAAGACTCTTAACCCTTATGTTCATGGTGGTATATTATACCGGTCTGATGAAGATTCGCACAAAGCTCAAGCAAAAGAATTGGGAATTTCAAGAATAGACTTAGTATGTGTTAATCTATATCCTTTTAAAGAAACAATAAACAAGACTGATGATTTTGATACTATCATAGAAAATATTGATATTGGCGGACCTACTATGGTTAGAAGTGCTGCAAAGAACTTCAAAGATGTATTAATTGTGACTGATAGTAATGATTATAATGACGTGATACAAAATATAAAAAACAAAAAAGATACTATAGAGTATAGAAGAGCTCTAATGATAAAAGCGTATGAACATACAGCAAGTTATGATGGTATGATTGCAAATTATATGAACAAAAGATTTAATGATGGTTTTGGTCAAAATCATTTTATCACAGGTAAAAAAGTTCATAATACAAGATACGGGGAAAACCCTCACCAAAACGGTGCATTGTATGAATTTGAAGATCATTTTACGAAAAATTTAGTAGCTCTTAAAGGAGAAGCAAGTTTTAATAATATGACAGATATTAACTCAGCTCTTAAAATCGCAGCATCATTTGGTAAAAAACCAGCAGTTGCAATAATAAAACATGCTAATCCATGTGGCTTAGCTATAAAAGAAGATTTATATACTTCATATAAAGAAGCATTAAAATGTGACAATATATCTGCCTTTGGTGGAGTAGTAGCTATAAACGGTACTCTTGATGAGAAGTTAGCTCTTAAGATGAATGAAACATTTATAGAAGTTATCATAGCTGCAAATATTACAGATGAAGCACTAAAAGTATATGAAAAGAAAAAAAGAACAAAAATATTTGTTCAAAATAGTGAGTATTTGGTAACTTGTAAAGATACACATGATTTTAAACATATTGATGGAGGATTTGTCCTTCAAAATAGTGATGAAGTTGGGAAAAATGAAGTTGCAGACGCAAAGTGTGTGACTAAAAATAGTGTCAATGACATAAGTGATCTTGAAATGGCATACAAAGTAGCAGCTCTTACAAAATCAAACTGCGTAGTTTATGTAAAAGATGGTGCAAGTGTAGCTATTGGTATGGGAATGACTAGTAGAGTTGATGCAAGTATAAGTGCATTAAGAAAAGCAAAAGATATGGGTCTTGATGTGAGTGGTGCATCAATGGCAAGTGAAGCGTTTTTCCCATTTGCTGATAGTATTGAAGCAGCTGCAAGTGTAGGCGTAAAAGCTATAATTCAACCAGGTGGAAGTATAAGAGATGATGAAGTAATAGAGTGTGCTAATAGTCATGATATTTCAATGTACTTCACAGGAATAAGACACTTTTTACATTAAAAACTATAGGGTACTTTTGTACCCTACTTCTAGCAAACTTTCTATCAAGGTAAAATATAAAAATGGATTATGATTTAACTGGAATTTTTAGTGCATTTTTTGTATCTTTGTCTTTGATTGGGGTGTTCTTACAGCTCAAATTCATATTAAAACGGAAAAAAGAGTATAGTCTGGGTTTACTAGGAAGACAAACACCAACTTCAGTATTATCACTTATTACTCCACTACTAAAATATAGAAAATAATTTTTTCTATGATACCCTAAAAATAGTACTCTTATGCCATTTAAATTGCTATATTTAATTGGTGCGGTAATAATAGGTTTTTTACAAGTTATTTTGGATTTTTTGCTATGTTTTTTTATGGCATTACTTTAGAGTATTTTAATCATTATCTTGTTTGGCCTAGAGTTTTTGCGATAAGTTTAATTCTTATTATTATTTACGAGATTTGGAATGATAGGCGAGACAAGATGTCTCTTTTTGTATTTTGTACAGTTACTCTTTTGTTTATAGGCTCTATTTTATTTGGACTCTCACCTTTTAGAACGATATTTCATATTAGTGGGATTTCTCATATTTTAGTAGTTCTTTCCACTCTACTCTTAGTTCAAGGTACTTGGCATCAAGTGCTTAAGATAAGGAGGTCTAGAACTACAGGTGCTTTATCTCTACAAATGCATCAACTCTTTGCTCTTAAAGATATTTTTTCATTATTGTTTGGCTTAGCTATAGGTCTAAAATATGGTTGGCCTATAATATTAATGCATTTTATTAGCTTGATTGTTCAGCTTGTAACAATGTATCACTTTCATTGGGTTAAAACTGTATCTAAAAATTAGAAATACTTCTAATCCTCAGATACAGTTTATGAAGAATATTTTAAAACTTAGGTCTTCTAAAATAGCTTATAACTCCATACACACTAATAATAAGCCAAAAAACTTCTATAACAATAGATGCGAAGTTCGGAGTATACCAAAGAGAGTATAGGATCATCGCAGATCCTATAGTATTAAAAATGGAGAAATTTAATGAATTTGAATCTATTTTATTGGTTTGAAGTAAGAAATAAAAGAAAACAATTATTCCAACTCCAATAGTCCCAATAATATCAGGTAGCATAACCTTATAGTTCGTTTACAGTTTTGATTACATTCTCTACTGTGAATCCGAAGTGATTAAATAGGTCATTCCCTGGTGCGCTTGCTCCAAATGTAGTCATTCCTATAACTTCATCAGCGAATCTATACCATTCTAATCCAGAAGCAGCTTCAATAGCTACTCTTTTTGTATTAGGGTTTATAATACTTTGTTGATACTCTTTGCTTTGTTCACAAAAAAGCTCAAAACAAGGCACACTTACTACGTTTACTTTTTTGCCTTCTTTTCTAAGTTCTTTTGCAGAGTTTAGAGCAAGTTCTACTTCAGATCCAGTTGCTATAAGAGTTATTGTCGCATCAGTATCATTTTCTAAGAGGTAGCCACCTTTAGAAGCTTCTTTTGTTTTTTTACTATCTATAGTAGGCAACCCCTGACGAGACAAGGCAAATCCACAAGGAGTACTATCTTTACTAAGTGCTATTTTCCAGCACTCTACATTTTCATTTGCGTCGGCTGGTCTGAATGTATAGAAGTTAGGCATAGCTCTGAATGTTGAGAGCTGTTCTATTGGTTGATGTGTAGGTCCATCTTCCCCTACTCCAATACTATCATGTGTCCATATGTAAAACGAACGCAATCCCATAAGTGCAGATAGTCTTACAGAGTTCTTCATATAATCACTAAAGATGAAGAACGTACCACTATAAGGGATAAAAAGACCATATATACTCATAGCATTACAAATCGCTGCCATTGCATGCTCTCTGATACCAAAGTGCATATTAGGCCCTACTGGGAAGTCAGCTTTGCCTTTAAGCTCAGTGTTGTTTGATGGTGCAAGATCAGCACTTCCACCTAAAAACCCTTCTAAAGAGTCACTTATAGCATTAAGCACTTGACCATTTGATGCACGAGTAGCTAGTTTTTCATTGGTCTTGAATTCTGGGAATTTTATATTACTAAAGTCTGGACTTTGTAGTCTTGAAAGTAGTTCTTTTGTCTCAGGTTTAGATTCTTTTATAGTATTGTTCCAGAGCTTTTCATACATATCGCCCTTTTCTATTGCTGATCTGAATCTTATAAGTACATCATCATCTATAGCAAAGCTTGCATCAGGGTTAAATCCAGCAAGTTTTTTTGATTTTGATAGTTCATCATTTCCAAGAGGTGCACCATGAGTTTTGTGTGAACCTTCCATTGAAGCAGACCCTTTTGCTATAAGGGTATGAGCTATTAGTAGTACAGGTTTTGGTGAGCTTTTTGCCGAGGCAAGTGCTTGATCTATCTCTTCGAAGTTGTGTCCATTGATTTCAAGTACATTCCATGAAGCAGCATTAAATCTTTGCTTTACGTCCTCACTCCAAGCGATACTTGTATCTCCCTCAATCGTGATATTGTTTGAGTCATATATAAGAACTAAGTTATCAAGTTTGTGATGCCCTGCAAGAGCTATAGCTTCATAGCTAATACCTTCTTGAAGGTCTCCATCTCCACATAGACAATATACATTATGATCAATGATTTCGCTATCTTTATTTAGTAAAGTTTTGGCGTATTTACTTGCCATTGAAAAGCCTACAGCATTTGCTACACCTTGACCTAGTGGCCCTGTAGTGATTTCAACTCCTGGAGTTTCTTTGTATTCAGGGTGACCTGGTGTTATAGAGTGAAGTTGTCTGAAGTTTTTAAGATCATCAAGGCTTATATCATATCCCCAAAGATGAAGCATACTATAAAGCAAACTTGATGCGTGTCCACCACTAAATACAAGTCTATCTCTATTTAGAAAGTTTGGATTTTTTGGATTATGTTTAAGGTGTGATGATAGTACTGTAAGAACATCTGAAAGTCCCATAGGAGCTCCTGGATGACCGCTGTTAGCAGTTTGCACCATATCCGCGCATAAGAACTTTATAGTGTCTGACATTTTTTGAAGCATTTTTAGCCTTTTTTTATTTATAAGTGTTTTTTTATTAATGAGTTAATATTTTGTGAAAATTTATCATTATTTAGTTTGTTTATTTTTGCTAATACTAGTGTCTTTAATTCATCTGCTCTTTTTTGTGCTAGTTTTATTCCCAAAATTGTAACAAAAGAGTTTTTATCTTTATCATTATTTATTGGTTTGCCCAAATCATCGCTACTGCTAGTAACATCAAGTATATCATCTTGTATTTGAAATAATAATCCCAAATCAATACCGATATTATATAGTGATTTTTCTAATTCTTCATCTTCTAATATGATTCCTGCCATTGATAATGACGAAGCTATTAATTTACCAGTTTTATTAATATGTAAAAACTCTATTTCTTCTTGCAAAAGCTTAGTATTTTCAAAGTAGCAATCTATGGCTTGACCTAGTACCATACCTTGTATCCCACTGTTTTGTGATAGGTTTTGTATGGTTTTTATTTTTATACTATCTTTAAAAGAGCTACGAGAAAGAAGTTCAAAGGCATAAGTATTTAGCGCGTCACCAGTAAGAAGTGCTGTGATCTCGTTAAACTTGATATGAGTTGATTCCTTGCTTCTTCTTAAGTCTGAGTTGTCCATACAAGGCAAGTCATCATGAATAAGAGAATATGTATGTATACATTCTATTGCGTAAGCCACATCAAAAGCATTTCTAGTTAGATTCTCATTGTAAGCATCAACTGTGCCGAGAAGCAATAATGGTCTGAATCTTTTTGATGGTATATTTAATAGATATGAAAAACTTTTTTCAAGTGTAGGATGAATTGAATCTATTTTAGGAGAGTTTGACTTTAAGAAAGATTCGAACTCTGAGTGTATGTTTTGTAATATCAACGATTATCTTTTCCCAGTAAATTTTTTAAAGAGTTTATAAAGCTTTCTATATTTAAAGAATGCTATTGTGAGTATAGTTGTTAGGAATCCTAGCATTAGTAATATAGGACTTAAAATAATCCACCAACTTAAAGTGATAGCTCCAAACAATTTTAAAACTGTAAGAGTTATCATTAAAACAAATAAAAATTTAATCATGGATGTATTTTTGAGTAAAGACCTCTTACTTCTTTTAGAGGTCTTTGTCACTTTCCCCCAAAACCAGGTATCCCACCACCCATCATAGACATAAGACCTGACTTTTTATTTTCTTCACATAGTTTTTGAGCTTCATTAATTGCGCTTATTAGTAATATTTCAAGAGAAGCTTTATCTTCAAGTAAGCTATCATCAATATTTAGGTCAACTAGTTCACCATTTCCATTTATACTAGCATTTACCATTCCAGCTCCACTTGAGGCTGTGAACTTTTTATTTGCTAATTCTTCTTTGAAACTTTCGGCATTTTTTTCTATATCTTTAAACATATCGCCCATCTGAGAAAAATCAAACATTAATTGCCCTTTATTTTTAAAGCGCAATTATATAAAATTACACTTATAGCAATACTAAACAAAAATAAGGTGAAAACTATGATCATCATACCAGCAAGACTAGGTTCAACTAGATTTCCTAAAAAAATATTAGCAAAAATAGGCAAATACCCTATGGTTGTAGCAACTGCTAAAAGAGTTGAAAGTGTAGATGATGTGATAGTTGCTACAGATAGTGAGGAAGTAAAACAGATATGTGCGCAATATGGAGTTAGAGCTGAACTCACAAGCGTGCATCATCAAAGTGGGACTGATAGAATAAATGAAGTAGTCCAATCTCTTGGGATTGATGACAACGAACTTGTGATTAATGTTCAAGCTGATGAACCTTTTATTGAGCCAGAGATTTTAAAAGAGCTAATAACAAAGCTTAAAAACTTGCAAAAACAAAAACGAGACTTCATAATGGCAAGTTGTGCAAAGTCTATATCCAAAGATGAGGCAAAAGACCCAAATCTTGTTAAAGTGATACTTGATAAAAATAATGACGCGATATATTTTTCTAGATCTATAATTCCCTATGATAGAGATAGCCTATATAATAAATACTTGGGTCATATAGGTATTTACGGATTTGATGCAAAAAGCTTAAATAAGTTTTGTAGTATGCAAGGAACTCTAGAACATATAGAAAAACTAGAACAACTTAGAGTATTGGAAAATGCTCAAAAAATAGCGATTATAGAAGTTAAAACAAAGAGTTTTGGAATAGATACGCTAGCAGATTTACAAAAGGCTTTATTATTATAAAATTGTATAATCACACTAAATAAACTTTAAGGAAAAAAGTGTCAAAACAGCAAAGTATTGTATCAATGTTTGATAGTATATCTGGGACCTATGATAAGGTTAATAGAATACTTAGTTTTGGAATAGATAAAAGCTGGAGAAAAAAAGCTTGTAAAAAAGCTTTTGAATTAACTAACAAAAACAGATACGATATATTAGATATGGCTTGTGGTACAGGTGATATGATAGATTTTTGGCGTAAAAGTGCATCAAAACAAAACAAAAATATCTCTTCAATCATAGGTATAGATCCCTCTTTAGGTATGCTTGAAATTGCACAAAAGAAGTTTCCAAAAACAGAGTTTAAAAACAATAATGCAACAGAGTTTGATGATAAAAACAAAGATATAATAAGTATTTCTTATGGCCTACGAAATGTAGTTCAACGCCAAGCTGCTTTAAAACATTTTTATAACGCACTTAATGAGGACGGAGTTTTAGTAATACTAGAATTCATGAAAATGGACAAAAAATCTTTAATGTCTCATATAAGAGGCTTGTATATGAATAAGATTCTTCCTTTTATTGGAGGAGTTATTAGTATGAACTTTAAAGCTTATAAATATTTGCCAAACAGTATAGGTGACTTTATAACAACTAATGAACTAAAAGAAGAGTTAGAAAAAGCAGGATTTAAGATAGTATTTACGAAGGGTTACTCAGGAGACATATCAACTCTTGTAATAGCTCAAAAGAATGAGAGGTAATTAAATGGCAGAGCAATTAGCGCATCCTTATGTAGGTGTATTTATAATGCTTTTTTTAAGTGCAGGAATATTTTTTGGTATTACGCTACTTGTGAGTTTTATTAGTAGTAAGCTTTCAAATAGAGATAATGATAAACTAAAACAAAGTATGTATGAATGTGGGCCAACGCCCAATAAACAACCAAACAGAATATCTTCACATTTTTATAAGTTTGCTTTACTGTTTATACTTTTTGATGTAGAGATTATATTCATGTATCCATGGGCGCTTAACTTTAAGACTTTGGGAATATTTGGATTTGTAGAAATGATTATGTTTATAAGCTTGCTTTCAATAGGTTTTATTTACGCTTGGAAAAAAGGAGCCTTAAAATGGCATGGCATAAAGTAGATTATACAAAAGATAATGGTCTTCCAATACTTCTTACTACAGCTGATAAGATAGTTAGTTGGGGACGAAGTAACTCTATATGGCCACTTACTTATGGACTTGCTTGTTGTGCTATTGAGATGATGGCTACGGGAGCCAGTAGATACGATCTTGATAGGTTTGGAGCAGGTGTATTTAGGGCGAGCCCTAGACAATCAGATGTAATGATAATAGCAGGAACACTAACCAAAAAACATGCAGAATTTACAAAAAGAATATATGACCAGATGAGTGAACCCAAATGGGTTATAAGTATGGGAAGCTGTGCAAATACAGGTGGAGAGTATAATACCTATAGCGTAGTCCAAGGAGTTGACAGAATAATACCTGTGGATATATACCTACCAGGTTGCGCACCAAGACCTGAAACTCTTCAATACGCAATAATGATGCTCCAAAAAAAGATTAGAAAAGAGAGTATTTTTAGAAAGCAAAGACAAAGAAGGTTAGTATGAGAACGTATAAGCCTAAGAAAAATGTACAACACAAAGCTTATCATACAGATAGATTTTATGTAGCTCCAACATTAGCAAAAATAGATCCATCAACTGATGAGGTATTTTCAAAAGACTTAAAATTAGTAGAAAAAAACTTCAGCGTAGAAGAGGCATATATACAAAACAACCATTTAGTTATCTATGTAAAACCTACAGATATATATAAAGTACTTGAACTCTTAAAAGACAGTTGTAAATATCAAATGCTTATAGAACTAAGTGCTATTGATTTTGTTGAGCAGAGTAATGAGTTTGAAATATTTTATCAACTTCTTTCACTCACAAAGAAAAAACGAATCAGACTAAAAACAAAAATAAGTGCAGATGATAAAAAAATCAAAAGTGTTTGTGACTTATACAAAAGTGCAAATTGGGCTGAAAGAGAAGCTTATGATATGTTTGGTATCAAGTTTGTTTCTCATCCAAACTTAAAAAGAATACTTATGCCTGATGATTGGTATGATCATCCACTTCTTAAGACCTATCCAGTTGAGGGTGATGAGAGTGCTTCATGGTACGAAGTAGATAAGATATACGGCAAAGAATATAGGGATATTGTAGGTCCAGAGCTTAGAGACCCAGCGTATATAGATAGACTTGATAGTAAAAGATTTATAAAAATAAAACACGAAGTTCCTTATGGCGCAGAAATAAGCGAAACTCCTACAAACATGATGAGTGAATATCAAGAAGAAAAAGGGGTGTTTTTGGTTCGTAAGCTTAGACGTGCAAAATCAAAAATACTCAAAAAGAGAAGGTAATACAGATATGTTCCTAGAGATTAAAAACATCGGGATAATCAAAGAAGCTAATATAAAAATAGATGGACTAACTGTAATAGCTGGAGAAAATGATACTGGGAAAAGCACAGTAGGAAAAGTACTTTATAGTTTGATTAAAACAGTTACATTTAGTAGTAATATTGAACCAAAAGACTTACCAATGGGAAATATCTATCAATATCATTTTGATATGTATACGAAAAAACTATTTAAAAATAAAATATCTAAAAATGGTAGTATAAAGTTTGATTTTGAAGATAATATTTTTGAACTTAAAATCAAACAAAATAGATGTATATCATTTGAATATCCACCAAAGTATAAAAATACTAAAGCTAAAATGTTCAAACCACTGTTAATAGATTCTCCTTTGATATGGAATATGTATGAAACATTAGAAACTATAAATAGTGTAAAAAATCAAGAAAGTATTATGGATAATATTGATTTTAGTATTAGTCAAACTATTCAAGATTTACATTTCGCTTTATCTGTAAAAATGAAAGACAACTATTCAAATAATTTAAGTTTAAAAATCAACAATATTATAGGTGGTAGTTTTGAACAAGATGGGTTAGGAAATTTTTCTTTTAATAAAGATGATGACAAAATAGAGCTTATCAATACTTCTATGGGAATTAAATATTTTGGTATATTGCAGGTTTTAGAAAACAAAAACCATCTTCATCATGATCAGATATTGATACTAGATGAACCCGAAGTTCATTTACATCCAAAATGGCAGTTAATGCTAGCGGAGGTTATTGTAAAGTTAGTTAAAAGTGGTGTTAAGATAGTGGTAAACTCCCATAGCCCTTATATGATAGAAGCTTTAGAACTTTTTTCTAAGAGACATGAAGTGAAGTCAAATTATTATTTATCTGAAAAAAATGAAAATGGTACATCAAACATTACTTCTCAGGGTGAAGATTTAAATTATATTTATAAAAAATTAGCTCAACCTTTTACTACCTTAGAAGAAATGGCTTTAAAAGATTTTAAATGGTAAAGGATATTGAATCTTTTTTAAGAAAAGACTTTAAGTTTAGTGAACTAAAAATAGTAAGTGATGATATATGTATCAATAATTCGAATGAGTATTTAGATATAGACTCCGAAGAAGGTGGACTAATAAGTAAACTTTATAAAAAAGGTGAAGATAGACTTTTTAAAAGTGATAAAATGTCATCTTGTGATACTATATTATTTAATATTAAGCATGACCATATGGTTTTTATAGAGTTTAAGGATATGAATAAAGTTGATTCAAAAGAAAAGTTAAAAGAATGGAATGAAAAACATTACAAATCAATACTTGTAAAAATATCTGATTCAATATTGATGTTTAGTTATATTTTAAATAAAAAATATAAGATTAGCTATGATAGTTTTATGAATATAAAAAAGAGTTTTATATATGTCTATAAAACAGATGTATATAAAGATAAAATACATGAACATTTACACAACAAATTTTCAAAATATAAATTTTTATTTCAAAATACTTTATTCGCTGATGTAAATGAATTTCAAGATTTTTTAAAAACAAACAAACTATAGGTATAGAATATGCAAAGACAACAACCAAATATATTAAAACCTCATTTTGAAAATGTGAATTTCCAAAGAGATGGAAATAATATGATACTTAATCTTGGTCCTCAACACCCATCAGCTCACGGTCAGCTTAGACTTGTACTTGAGCTTGACGGTGAAAAGGTAGTAAAATCTACACCAATGGTAGGGTACCTTCACCGTGGTATGGAAAAGATGGCTGAAAATATTCCCTATAATAAATTTTTGCCCACAACTGATAGGATGGATTATATTGCAGCTGCATCAAACAACTACGCGTTTGCAGCTTCAGTTGAAAGTCTCATTGGAGTAGAAGTTCCACGCCGAGCTAAAGTCATAAGAACTATGATACTTGAGATTAACCGTCTTAATTCACATCTGTTTTGGCTTGCTACGCATGCACTTGATGTAGGAGCTATGAGTGTATTTTTGTATTGTTTTAGAGAGCGTGAATTTGCACTTGATTTGATCGAAAGCTATTGTGGAGCTAGGCTTACACATAGTGCAATGAGAATAGGGGGAGTTCCACTTGATCTTCCTATAGGATGGCTAACAAGTTTAGAAAAATATTGTGATCATTTAAGTACTGAGATAGATAACCTTGAGGGGCTTCTTAATGAAAACAGAATTTGGAAGATGAGGCTTGAGGGTGTGGGTGTGATGAGTGCAGAAGAGGCTATAAGCTCAGGTTGTACCGGTCCAAGTCTAAGAGGTAGTGGTGTTGAGTATGATATAAGAAAAGAAGAGCCTTATGAATTATATGATGAGCTTGAATTTGATATTCCAGTAAGTCAGCGAGGTGATGCTTATGGAAGATATCAAGTATATATGAAAGAGATGAGAGAAAGCATCAAGATACTCAAACAGCTAATTCCTAAGTACGCAGGAACTTCAACTATCATAATGGCAGAATCACCTAAATATATATCAGCTCCTAAAGAGCAGATAATGACACAAAACTACTCACTCATGCAACACTTTGTTCTTGTAACTCAAGGTATGAGACCTCCAATAGGTGAGAGCTATGTACCTACAGAATCACCAAAAGGTGAACTTGGATTTTATATTAATTCTCAAGGTGAAGCACATCCTTACAGACTAAAAGTAAGAGGTCCAAGCTTTTGGCATACTTCAATATTTGAAAATTTGTTTGTAGGTGAATATCTCGCAGATGTGATAACACTAATAGGAAATTTTAATATAGTTCTTGGCGAAGTAGATAGATAAAGGAATATTATGGAAAAAATTAAAGAAGTATTTTTAAACTCGATAGATAGTATAAAAGAGAATAGAATAAATCTGTTTAGAGGTCTTTTAGTACCAATGCTTATTATGGTAGGTATAAGTGTATATTTTCCAATATTAATTAAAAGTTTAGACATGAATATGATAATTATTTTATCAATTGTTTATCCTATATTCTATTTTATTTTATATGTAGTTTGTTTTATACAAATAAGTAGAATAGTTTTACTAAATGAAGAAAAATCTTTTTTAAGTTTTCTTAGTTGGGGTAAAAAAGAATTTATGTTTGTATTTTATGCTGGGTTAATTACATTTGCAAGTGCTCTTATAGTAGGTATTTCGTTACCATTCTTTAATTTTGAGCAGATATTTTTATCTGTAATACCTTTGTCTGTAATATTTTTAGTATTGTATACTATTCCAAGGTTTATTCTTTTGTTTCCAGCTACCGCAGTAGAAAAATATATATCATTAAAAGAGTCTTGGAATCTTACAGAGGATAATAAATTTTTAATGATTTTTACTTGTTGGCTTTTACCTATATTTTTTACAGTTCCAATTTTTTTATTATTATCTATCTTGCCTCTTGTACTTTTGCAAACATTATCAGTTCTTACGATGATAGCAACTGTGTCATTTTCAGCAGAGGCGTATAAATTAATAATAGTTCAAAACTTAGACAGCTTAGTAGAAAAGGAAGTCAAATGACTATACTATCAGGACCTTGTGTAATAGAGAGTAAAGAAATAGTTTACGAGATAGCTTCAAAACTACAATATTTTCAAGAAAATAAAGATATTGACTTTTATTTCAAAGCTAGTTTTGACAAAGCAAATAGAACTAGTCTTTCAAGCTTTCGTGGACCAGGACTTGAAGAGGGTTTAAGGATACTTGAAGAGGTAAAAAAAGAGTTTGGTTACAAAATAGTGACTGATATTCACGAGCCATCTCAAGCAAAGCCTGTAGGCGAGGTTGTTGATATGATTCAAATACCTGCATTTTTATCTAGACAAACAGACTTACTTGTAGCAGCTGCGAAAACAGATGCTTATGTGAATATCAAAAAAGCTCAATTCTTGAGTGGTTCTGATATGCAGTATTCTGTAGCAAAGGTTATGAATACTAGAGGTTATGAAACAATCACTTATGAAAATGCCAAAAAAGCAAAAGTATTCTTGTGTGAGCGTGGAAATATCTTTGGGTATGGCAACTTTGTAGTAGATATGAGAAACTTGATTATTATGAGAGAGTTTGCTCCTGTGATATTTGACGCAACACATTCAGTACAGATGCCAGGAGGTGCAGGTGGTAAGAGTGGTGGAAACAAAGAATATGTAGCACCACTAACACGAGCAGCAAACGCTATAGGTGTAGATGGGTTTTTCTTTGAGACTCATTGTGATCCTGATAAAGCTCTTTGTGATGGACCGAACATGCTTCAAGTAGATGACTTAATAAAATTAATTAAAGAAATTAAAGGCGAATAAATGAAAAGAATAGAAGGAAAATTATCTCTAAACGGAGATGAGAAGATAGCAATAGTAAGTGGTAGATTTAATCATATTATTACTGATAGATTAGTTGAGGGTGCAAGAGATGCCTTCATAAGACAAGGTGGAAATGAAGACAATCTTGACCTTGTGATGGTTCCAGGTGCATTTGAAATACCATTTATCTTAGACAAGATGTTATCTCTCAAAAAATATGATGGAATATGTTGTGTAGGAGCTGTGATTCGTGGAAGTACACCACACTTTGATTATGTATCAGCAGAAGCAACTAAAGGAATAGCAACTATGGGGCTTAAGTATCACACACCTGTAAGCTTTGGAGTGCTAACAACAAACACTATAGAGCAAGCAATCGAGCGTGCAGGAAGCAAAGCTGGTAACCTTGGGTTTAATTATATGAGTTCTTTAATTGAGATGTTAGACCTTTATAAAAAGTTTGATTAATGGCTACAAGAAGACATGTGCGTCAAAGTGTAATAAGTATTCTTTACGCTAAAGATATAGGTAATATCGATATAGATGATTTCAAAGATGAAATACTCGCAGACAATAAAATAAAAAACAAACAGTATGAATTTGCAAATTCACTTCTTGTTGGTATTGATCAAAACATGAAAGATATAGATGACAATATATCTAAAAATTTGTCAAAAAGAAGTATTGGTGATATTGGTCTTATTGAAAAAGCGATTCTTAGGCTAGGTACTTATGAAATATTATTTGGAGGGACAAATAAAGTTGTAGTCATCAACGAAGCTATAGAGATAGCAAAAGAGTTGTGTGCTCCAAACTCTCCAAAATTTTTGAACGCTGTATTAGATAAGATTTAATGTCAAACTCTCAAAATCTTCAATTATTAAAAGAACTCTATATCTACAAAAGTATGGGGTTCTCTTATGTTGATAAGTTACAAAGTGTTCAAAATAACACAAAAAACAGATCAATTGTAACTTGGGATGATTTAGAAAAAACAGTAAAAAACTGTTTTTTATGTGAACTTTCAAAATCAAGAAAAAACACAGTTTTTGGTAATGGTAATAAAAATGCCAAAGTTATGTTTATAGGTGAAGCACCTGGTATGGTAGAAGATGAAAGTGGAGATGTCTTTGTTGGTAGGTCAGGGGAGTTATTAACAAAGATGATAGAGAATGTTTTAAATATACCAAGAGATGAAGTCTACATTACAAATATGTTGAAATGTAAACCTCCAAGTAATGCAAGTGCTACAAAAAATCAAATAAATAGTTGTTCAGACTACTTAACTTCACAGATTAACTTAGTATCTCCAAAACTAATAGTCGCATTAGGTCAGAGCGTATATCAATACCTAAGTAATGATGATAGCTCTTTATCTGAGGCTAGAATGAGTATCTCCAAATACAAAGAGATATCAGTAATCACTACATATCATCCTAGCTATCTCTTACGAAACCCAAGTATAAAAAAACAAGCACACCAAGATTTGCTTAAAATCAAAAGTTTTTTAGATAATTTATAGAGGGTAGGGATTGTGTTTAGGTAGTACCTAAACTTATATGTAAAGTTAGACTCGCAAATCTTCCTTGTGACATTTAGTCACAAGAGAATTTGCTCCTTGTTTACTCTTTGTTGTCTTTTATAGGTTACAATATACTTATAACAAAACGACAAACCTCAAATAGAGACACCTTGGTGTCTCTAGCCTCCTCAAATTTCTTTTATCATATTTATTACAAACTCTGCACTTACTTTAGCTGACGTTTCTAGAAATTTATCGAAGTCCATATCTGCACTATCATTTGCACTATCACTAATAGCTCTTAATACAAATAGAGGTAAATCAAAGTGAGAACATACATTTGCTACACTTGCACCCTCCATCTCTATAGCATTAGCTTTAAATGTATCTTTTATCCAGTTCTTTTTTTCGTTTGATGCTATGAACTGATCACCTGAAGCTATTATGGCTGGTTTTAGGTCTATATTGTTGTTCTTAGCTACTTTAATTGCTATTTCACATAGTTTGCTATCTGTCTCAAAAAAAACTTTACTCTCAGGTACAAATCCATAAGGGTGACCAAAAGCACTCAAATCAAGATCATGTTGAAGAAGCTTTGTAGCATATACCAAATCGCCAATATTTAAATCCTCATCAATACCTCCAGCAACACCAGAGAAGATAAGTTTTTGTATTTTGAAGTGTTCACAAAGAACAGATGCTGTTATAGCAGAGTTTACCTTGCCTATTTTACTATATGCTATTACTAGGTTATGATTGCTAAGTTCAGCTTTATAGTATGTATTACCTGCATAATTTATTTCTTCTATATTTGATAGTTTTGCTAAGAGTGGAGTTATCTCTTCTCTCATAGCTCCAAGTATTCCAATCGTCACGGTCTTCCTTTGTTTTTGAAGATATTGTAACATAAAACTTTATTTATGGAAGAACTCTTTTGTATAATTGAGACCTCAATTTAAAAACTATAAAGAGTTTAATATGAAATTTGTTTTATTTTGTAACTTACCTTATGCTTTTGGTATATTAAGACCTCTTGAGTTAGAGCTCAAAAAGCATGGCTTTGAGTATATTTGGTATTTACCAAAAGAGATTGAAAAACTATTCAAATATGAGAACTATACAACTAATATAAAAGATATAAGAGACTTCAAAAGTGATGTTATATTTGTTCCAGGCAATGAAGTACCATACTACTTAAGAGGATTAAAAGTTCAAATCTTTCATGGTCTTGCAGGTGAAAAAAAAGGTCATTTTAGAATACGAGATTATTTTGACTTATACTTAACACAAGGTCCATACTTTACAAAAAGATTTGAAGAACTCTCACAAATACACAAAAACTTTGAGGTAATACAAACAGGTTGGCCTAAACTAGACAATCTTTTTGTAGATGATGCACAAGAAAAAAGAAAAGAAATATTAAATAAACATAATGTAAAAAATATAGTTCTATATTCGCCTACCTTTTCGCGGTCTTTACATTCGGCAAATGAAATGTATGATGAGATACAAAAATTCGGTAAAGAGACATTAATCATCATAAAATTCCACGATAAAATGGATGAAGAAATAAAAGCAAGATATGAAAATCTAAAGTCTAAAAACATATTAATATCACAAGAAAAAGACATAACCAAATTACTAAAAATCTCAGATCTTATGATAAGTGACACATCATCAGTTGTATATGAGTTTGCACTTCTTAATAAGCCAGTAGTCACGATTAATAGCACATCTCCAAATATTGTATGGGAAGACTTAAAAGATGCTAAAGAAATAGTTCCTAAGGTACATCAAATCCTTGATGGAGATGATAAATTCAAAGAAAAAAGAAAAAAGCTTTATGATGAGTATCATCCTTATGATGATTCAAACTCAGCGTTAAGAATGATAGATGCTGTGGTTAAATACTTAGACACAAGAGAAGTACCTACAAAAAGAAAAATATCACTTTTAAGAAAATTGAAAATACTAAAAATTTATAAAGATTCATAGAAGGAGATATTTGTTTAGAAGTCTCATCTAAAGTACACAAAAAATATCTTCATCTATAGAGTGTATAATCACGGTAGAGATTATAGTATAAAAACTACCGAGGATTAAAACTTGTCAAACCAAAAGAACATAAGAAACTTTTCAATAATAGCACATATAGATCATGGTAAAAGCACACTAGCCGATAGACTAATAAGTGAATGTGGCACGGTGGAACTCCGAGATATGTCAAATCAGCTACTAGACTCTATGGATATAGAAAGAGAGCGTGGGATTACAATCAAAGCTCAAAGTGTAAGGCTCATATACAAAAGAGATGATGGAGAATATATCTTAAACCTGATAGATACTCCAGGTCATGTTGATTTTTCTTATGAAGTTAGTAAGTCTATCAAATCAAGTGAGGGTGCACTTCTTGTAGTAGACTCATCTCAAGGAGTTGAAGCTCAGACCATAGCAAATGTATACATAGCTATTGAAAACAATCTTGAACTCATACCAATACTAAACAAAATAGATCTTCCCGCATCAAACCCACAAAAAGTAAAAGACGAGATAGAAAGTACTATAGGACTAGACTGTGAACATGCAATAGAAGTAAGCGCAAAAACAGGGCAGGGTATCAAACAAGTTCTTGATACTATAGTTGATAGCGTGCCAGCTCCAAGTGGTAATGAGGATGCACCTACAAAAGCACTTATCTATGATAGCTGGTTTGATCCGTATTTAGGTGCATTGGCACTTGTGCGTGTATATGATGGTACTATAAGTAAAAAACAACAGATACTAATAGTAAGTACAGGAAGAAAGTACGAAGTGCTAAATCTAATGTACTCACATCCATTAAATCCTATCAAAACACCTAGTATAGAGTGTGGAGAAGTTGGTATCATTGTACTTGGTCTTAAAGATACTGGTGAGCTTGCAGTTGGAGACACCATAACAGACGCAAAGAATCCTACTACTGATATAGTTGAAGGGTTTGAAGAGGCGAAGTCTTTTGTATTTGCTGGAGTATTTCCAATTGAAACAGATAAGTTTGAAGACTTAAGAAACGCACTAGAAAAGCTCAAACTCAATGACTCTTCAATCTCTTATGAACCTGAAACAAGTGCAGCACTTGGATTTGGCTTTAGGGTAGGGTTTCTTGGTCTTTTACATATGGAAGTAGTCAAAGAAAGGCTTGAGCGTGAATTCAACCTTGATCTTATTGCAACTGCTCCTACTGTTGTATACGAAATAGTTCAGACAAACGATGAAGTATTATATATAGAAAATCCAAGCGACTTACCTCCTATAAACAAAATTGCAGCTATAAACGAACCATATGTAAAAGCAACACTACTAACACCAAACGAATACCTAGGTAATGTAATGAAACTTCTTAATGACAAAAGAGGGATTCAGCTCAATATGGAATATATCACCGAAACAAGAGTGATGTTAGAGTACGAAATACCTATGAATGAAATAGTAATGGACTTTTATGATAAGCTCAAATCAGTAACAAAAGGCTATGCTAGTTTTGATTACGAGCAAGTAGGATACAGAAAAGGTGACCTTGTAAAGCTTGATATCATAGTAGCTGGAGATATAGTAGATGCTCTATCTATCATCGTACCTAAAAATCAAGCAAACTACAAAGGAAGAGAGTTCGTTAAAAAGATGAAAGAGATAGTCCCAAGACAGCTTTTTGAAGTAGCTATTCAAGCAAGCCTTGGTAGTAAGATAATTGCGCGTGAAAGCATCAGAGCTATGAGAAAAAATGTAACAGCAAAATGTTATGGTGGTGATATCACACGTAAAAGAAAACTACTAGAAAAACAAAAAGCAGGTAAAAAAAGAATGAAATCAATTGGTAAGATTGATCTTCCTAGTGAAGCGTTTTTGACTGTACTTAAGATTGACTAGAGTTTTTTAAAGACCACTATATTTTCATTTATAGTTTTTAGTACTTTTAGCCCAAATTTTGAAGCTATGACTTCAAAACTTTTGGGTGTGAAAAAGCTTATGTGAGTTATATCTCTTCTGTACCACCATTTTAAAAACTCTTGATCGTTATTAAGTGTGAACTTTGTCATTAGTACTAGATATCCATCTTCACTTAAACACTTTGTTAGCAAGTCAAAGGTAATTAATGGGTCTTTTAGGTGTTCAAATACTTCAGTTGAAGTGATGAGGTCATATTTTTTATTTTCGTAGATTTTAACTGGATGAAAATAGTAGTCATATTTATGGACTGTAATACCTCTTTTTTCTAACAAACTACATAACACAGGAGCAAAACCACATCCAAACTCTAAAGCCGTTTGAATAGCCCCTAAAGGCTTAACAGCAACATCAACAAAATCTTCAAACATTTTTACATAACCCAAATCCTCAAAACTATTTTCATGTTTTTCGTAGTGTTTTTTTTCTGTGTTTTTATCTACGATATTTTTTTCATCAAGAGATGTAAATCCACAAGAGTTACACCTAAAGTAAGTTAGGCTTTTTTTAATGTCTTTTAATTCTCTTGTTTTATTCTCGCAGATTTTGCATTCATTCATAGCATATCTCCACTCTCATACAGCCAAACACCATCTTCAAAAACAAATCTACTTTTTTCTAATATATCACCAGTAGATAGCTTAGCCTTGAAGGTAACATAAGAGATATCATCATTTAGATCCGCTTTGATGATTTCAAGACCTAAGAATTCTGTTTGTGTACAAAAAGCTTTGATGCTTTTGTTCCATTTTGCTTTGTCCTCGGTGAAGTCATCATTGTTTTTATGTGTAGTTTTTATAATATAGTTAGAGTTTTGAGTTGCATAAGCACAGTAGCGAGATTTCATAAGAAGTAAAGCATTTTTAGGTGCTGCTCCTTTATGATAAGGCATACAACATTTTTTGTATTTTTGATTACTTCCACAAGGGCATTGGATATTTATTGATGATTTCACTAAGGCTTTGTATTTCTACTCATTGATGTTATTTAAAAGTAATTCTAGTAGTCTTTTTTGTACTGATTCTCTATTTTTCATTTGAACTTTTATTAGGGATTGATTGCTATCTATTACTTCATTTGTAGCTTCATACTCTCTATGTACTGGTAAGCAGTGCATGAAAGATGCATCTCCTAATAGCTCTTCTGATTTTCCATGTTCGTTATATTCTCTTGTTGCCCAGTTTCTTGCGTATATTACAGTTGCGTCTTTGTATGCTTCTTCTCTTTCATGTGTTATGTTTAGTTTATTACCTGTTTTAGAAAGATTGGCATTTGTTTTATCGATTATCTCAGGATCTAGTCTGAATTCTTTTGGGTGAACAAGTGTTATATTATTCATAAACCTAGAAAAAAGTATAAGTTGTTCTTGTGGGATAGCTGGTACTCTTAATGCACTTGGACTATACGCCCAAGATAGTACTATCTTTTTGTTTTGATAGTCTTTTATGTTATCTTTGATAGTTTTTAGGTCAGCTAGTCCTTGTGCTGGATGGTATTTGTCACATTCAAGGTTTATGACACTTTTACTTGAGTATTTACAGAATTCATGAAACAGTTCGTTATATTTTGGATAGTGTGAACTGTTTGAGAGTCTAATACCTATTAGGTCTACATATTCACTTACAGCTAGAGCTATATCTCTCATCTCTTCGCCGTTTTTATATCTAGTTTTTTAGGGTCTATATCTATGAAGTTTCCACCTAGCTTATAGATAGCACTACTGAATGATGTTCTTGTTCTTGTAGATGGAGCAAAGAAAAGTAACCCTAAGAGTTTTTTAGAAAAGTTTTTCTTATACTCTTTTGATGATGTTATGATGTTTTGTATCTCTTTTAGAGTTAGATTATCAGTGCTTTCAATGATTCGCATAGACTTATTCTTTTTTAGTAGGTTTTAATTTAATTGGCACAATATTTCTGAGTAGCCGTTTTCTTTATCAATAAACTCTTTTTTAATACTAAAGCCATGTGTATTTATGACTTTTCTTAATACTTCTAGTTTGTATTTATTTGAGTATGCAGCAAGTATCCTTTCTCCTTTTGAGAAATATATATCTTCACCCATGAACTTGACTATCCTTGATCTTGTGAACTTGAAGTAATGAGAAACTACATTAATATCAGGGAAAAATTTTTCTTCTCCATAATGAACTTCCATATATCCATCATCTGTTGTGATATCACACTTTGAGAATACTTGCATCACATGACTATTATAAAAAGTATTATTGTAGCTATTTAAAACATTTTGGATATATTTTGGACTTGGTTCATCTGGTGTTATATGTACCTCAATTAATAGATAATCATCTCTTTTCATAGCATCTCTAATAGGTTTAGATATTATTTCTTGGGAATAAGTACCAAAGGTGTTAGTAAGTATAGTAAACAGGTTTTTTGAATGATAATTATCTCTTAGTTGGGTACTTATTAGATCTAAGTTTTGTGTTATATCGGATATGAATACTTCTTTAGGTATATTGATATTAGCAAAATCTTCAATGATATATGAAGCAAGTTCTTTAGATGAATCTACTAAAGAGTAAGTTACTTGTTTTGTTTTTTGGAATTCCTCAATAAGTAGCTTATCTTTTGTAAGGTTAGGAGATCCTAGAGCGATCAGGTTGACATCACCACTAATACACTTACTTATGTCTGATTTTATAGAGTCTAAGAACTTATAAGGTTTTGAGTAGTATTCATAGTCTGACTTTAAACAAGTATCAATCCAAGCTTTGGCATTCTTTTGACCTATGAATTTGTACTTTGGAGGGATTCTTCTAATCTGAAGAGCTTTTAAATATTCTGTATCAAAATTTTTTGTTGTTGTATAGTGGTTATATGAAGCTGTCATTTTTTAGAATCCTTTATAGTGAATATCTTAGGTTTATATCTTCTGAAATTTTCTCTTTGATTTCGAATATGAAATCTAGTAGGTCTTCAAAATGTTTAAACGAATATCTGATTTTTATACTATTCTTGTACATAGCTATATAGTAACTATTTTGAACACTTTTGGGTAAATTTACTCTTATGTGAGTATGCAAGATATTTATACTTCTTTCTATAATATTGTCATCAGAGTTATTTATATATAAAGCAAACCTATGTATTCCAAGTTTAGGTTCTTTTTTGAATGTATCTATAGGAATAAGTATCTTTAGAATAGTTTTTAAGTCTATTTTGTTTAAAGATAGGTCTATAAGTATGTATGCTAAAGAACTATAGCCTTTTTTTTCAAGATTTTTTTCATAATACTTATAGATATATTCTAAGTTTGGCATATCAAATATTTTCATCCAAGGTTTAAAAATTTCAAAACCTTTTTTGAGATGATTATAGCTTTCATCTCCTCCTAGGGTATTGGAAAGTCTGTTTTTTGACTCATAGGATTTTAGTATATCAAACCACTCTAGTCTTATTTTTTTTGGTGTACTTGCAAATGTAACTTCTATGATATCGTTGTTTTTTAGTATATTTGTTAGGCTTACTTCTTTGTTTTCTAAAAAAATCTTTTTGAAAAATAGAGCTTGGTCTTTGTATAAGTAGAGAAGGGCATCAAGTACAGTAGAGCCTTGTGGTATATGAATCTCTTCACCATAAGAGGAATATATCTTGATAGTATTGTTTAATACTTCTGAAACTATACTATCATGAAATGTACTATCATCTTTTAGGTTTTTTTCTCTTAGTTCGATTTTTTTGACCCATTCTTCTTGATTGTGTTTTTGAGAGTTTAAAAAAGCATTTTTTTGTTTGATCTTGATATCTATAAGACCGATTTTAGTAAAAATTGTTGTATGGATAGCTTGATAGCCGTTTTCTTTTGGATTTGATATATAGTCTTTGAACTTAGGAGTGAATGCTTTGAATTTATTGTGAAGTTTGTATAGGGTTTGATAACAAGCTAGTTTATCTTCACAGCTTACTATTATGTAATACAGGTGCTGGATATCAATAAAGCTATCAGTCTGAGGAAGCTTATTTGATACCTCCATAGTAGAGCGCTTATGTAGTTCAAGTGGGTTATCTATGGTTTGTGAGAGAGTTTTTATTATGTCTTGAATTTTGTTTTGATTTTGTTCTGCTGCTTTTATTCTTTTTTCAAAAGTTTTGTATCTTTGGGGTTCAAGATATTTCATACAGTAATCTTCAAGTTGAGTTTTCCATTTCCACAGATTAAGATTATTTGCTAGCCCTATATATATATTTGATGTTTCGGTAGCTTTTTTGATCTGTTTTTCTGGTTTCATATGTTGTAGGGTCGACATATTGTGTAGTCTATCTGCTATTTTGATATATACTGTACGGAAGTCTTTGCTCATTGAAAAAAGTATTTTTCTTAGAGTTTTTACATCTTTTTGGTCATGTGTTTGTAATGTCTCATCAAAGTGACTAAGACTATCAACCAAAAATGCTACATCTTTGCCAAATGTGTCTATTACTGCTTGGAGTGGAGTTGGAGTATCTTCTACTGTATCATGTAGGAGAGCTGCTATGATGCTTTCCTCGCCTAAACCTTGAGCTACAACTATTCTTGCAACTGATGTAGGGTGCATGATATATGGTTCGCCACTGCGTCTGTATTGAGAGCTATGAGCTTCACCTGCAAAATAAAATGCTTTTTTGATAAGCTTTATATCTATATCAGGTCTTGTTAAAAGATCATTTTTTAGGTCGTTAAAGTAGTGTTCCCAGTCACTAGGAACCATCTTGGCTGTTTTATTCATATAGATATTTTATTCTGAATTTCTTAAACATCTAGTTTTCTTCTAGGTAGTATATCGTGGGGTTTTGTGTATTTATGACTTTTTTGATAGGGAAGTCTTTATAGTCTATACTTGGATCTTGTATTGAGCGTAAGACTTCAGGTTTGTTAATAATTACTATGAAGATATTATCAGCTTTTTTGATACCTTCGTAGGTAAGAGTGAGCCTGTCTTTTACATCAAACTTATCAGTTTGTGTATGTGCGCAAAGTTCTTTTGAGTCTAGGGCTTTGGTATTGGGGAATAGTGACGCTGTATGACCATCGCTACCAACTCCAAGAATGATAAGATCAAAACTATATGGAAGAGAGTTTTCATATTCTTGTATACATTTTTCGATATCGTTATGGATTAGTACGTTCCATGGGTTTATGTTTGACATTATTTTTAGTCTTGCTTGCATACAATTAGAATTAATATCAACTTCAGATACAAATCTCTCATCTACTAAGAAAATTTCAGTATCAAATTCAGGTCTTATATGGTCAAAGATACTTAGGCTACTACCCCCACTTATACCTAGGGCAGAGGGGTTTATCTCTTCATAATGTTCTTTGATGTCATTATAGAATTTTGTTTTTGATGTATATTTTTTTATATTATAGGTCATAGTGCTATTTCAGTATATTTAAGAACTTATTAACTGTATCGCTATTGATATTTTGATTTTTTAGGACGTCTTTTATATTGTCATCAATTTTGATGTTTTTTTCTATGAATCTATTTGCTTCTGCTTGGATTTTATCTTTGATATTGCCTTGGTTTAGGAGGTCTTTAACATCTACTCTTACTTTTGGATCTGCTATATTACCTGTGATATTGACCTTGAGACGGTCTTTTTTGTATGCGTAAAAGACACTCGCATCTAAGGTTTTATTTTCTGGATATATAGAAGAGTTGCTAATAGCAATTGTATTTCTAGTATTTGATATATTTCCATCTATTGAGATGAGCTTGTTTGAGATGTTACCATGAAAATATCCATTGTCATATATGTTTTTAGTTAGGTCAAGTCCTGTGTAAGACTTTATTTTGTTTGTGATAGTACTTTGCGTAAGGTTACCCTTACCCATAGCAAGAGAGTAGTTACCTTTACTTGTTTTTGTATTGTATTTGAGGTCTAGCTTTGCATTTGATTCAAAGAGTTCTTTTTGACCTAATGTATAAAGTAGGTTTTGTACTAGTATATTATTTGACGTTAACTCAAGAATGTTTTTCTTGAAAGTGAAGTTTGTATTTGATTTGGCTATATCGCTTGTACCTTGTACAAATATCACTTTATCATAAGTGAAGTTACTATCTATATTAATACTTCCATTAAGAGATTTGTTGATTATTGGTTTTAGTTTTTGTAGGTCACTTATATATAGTCTCATATCACCTTTTGATATATTTGTTTTGAGATTTGTTGTTATATTGGTTGAGTTTATTTTAGCGATACTTGAATTGATGTTTAAGTTAGAGTTTATGAGCTGATTAGCTATTGCGTGTTTTGTGCCACCTGTGATTATAAAGTTTGATGGTAGTGATACATTATATTCTTGCTTGATTAGTGTTGCGTTTGGAGTTAGGGAATTTATTTTTGTTGTTAGTTCTATTTTTGAGTTTATATCTTTGAGGCTTTTTGAGTTTACATTTACATCTATATTTGATGATGCATAGTTAGGGAGGTTAAACATCTTGAAAACATTTTTGGTGTTTAGGTTGGTTATCTTGGCTGTTGTATTGTCAAGAGAGGTAGTACTTAGTATCTTTGTTTTGTAAGAAGTTTTTGATTTGAATATATACCCTGAGCCATCTATATCAATATTGATATCAGACAAGGTGTTTATGTTTCCTGCTATCTTACCATCAAGTGCAAACATCTCTTTATCTGTTGTATTTGTATTATACTTAAGATCTAGAGTTTTATTAAAGATTGAGTATTTGCCTGTAATGTTGAGGTTGTATATATCATTTAGTACTACTTTTACATTTGTGTTATTACTATCAAGGTTAAACTCTGTGATTTCTATATGTGATGGAGCTACTTTGGTATTTATATAGCTTTGGACATAAGGTTTTAGGATATTATTACCAGTTTTTGTGAGTATTAGAAATGCGGCTAATGCAAAAAGTAGAATGACTAAAACGACTAAAATTTTAAATAATGTAAAAAAAAGTTTCAAAATGGAGTACCTTTATAGATAATGTATTATCTTACTTAAGTGTCAAAGACTAAGACTGAAGCTATTTTTCTTGACAAGTAAGTATTTGATTGATATAATTTCGGTTCTAATATTACAACAAAAATCATAAGGTATTCTTAATACCTTATATACTAAAGGACGAAGTTATGAATTTTACACCTCTTGGAAAAAGAGTACTCATCAAAAGAGTAGATGAAGAAACTAAAACAGCTGGAGGAATAATACTTCCAGATAATGCAAAAGAAAAGCCACTTTCAGGCAAAGTTGAAGCAGTAAGTTCGGAAATAACTGATATAAATAAAGGTGATGAAGTTGTATTTGGTAAGTATACAGGGACTGAAATCACACTTTCAGGTACAGAATATTTGGTATTAGAACTTAAAGATATTTTAGGTGTGTTAAATACTAGTTGTTGTGGTAGTAAAACTAGTTGTGATAGTTAATTAGAATTAAAGGAAATAGATAATGGCAAAAGATATAAAATTCGGTGATGATGCAAGAAATAGTTTATACAAAGGCGTTAAAAAATTAAGTGACGCAGTAAAAGTTACAATGGGACCACGAGGAAGAAATGTACTTCTTGAAAAAAGCTTCGGTGCTCCTACTATAACAAAAGATGGTGTGAGTGTTGCAAAAGAGATTGAACTTGAAGATAGACTAGAAAACATGGGAGCTTCACTTGTAAAAGAAGTAGCTTCAAAAACAGCTGATGAAGCAGGTGATGGTACTACAACAGCTACAGTTCTTGCAAATGCAGTCTTTAAAGAAGGTCTTAGAAACGTAACAGCAGGTGCAAATCCTATCGAAATCAAAAGAGGTATGGATCAAGCTAGTGAAGCAATAATAGAAGAACTCAAAAAAATCACAAAAGAAGTAAAAGACAGTAAAGAGATAACTCAAGTAGCAACTATATCAGCAAATTCAGATAAAAATATCGGTGAGCTTATAGCTAAAGCTATGGATAAAGTTGGTAAAGATGGTGTTATTACTGTAGAAGAAGCTAAAGGGATTATTGACGAACTTGAAGTGGTTGAGGGAATGCAATTTGACCGTGGATACTTAAGTCCGTACTTTGTGACTGATAGCGAAAAAATGGTAGCAAATTTAGATAGTCCAAGTATCCTTTTATGTGATCAAAAGATATCTAATCTAAAAGATATATTACCAATACTTGAAAGTACAGGTCAAAGTGGAAGACCTCTTTTAATAGTAGCTGAAGATATCGAAGGTGAAGCACTAACAACTCTAGTACTTAACAAAATTAGAGGTACATTAAACATAGCAGCTGTTAAAGCTCCAGGTTTTGGAGATAGAAGAAAAGCTATGCTTCAAGATCTTGCTATCCTTACAGGTGGAACTGTAATAAGTGAAGAAACAGGAAGAAAACTAGACTCTGCAACTGCTGAAGATCTTGGAACTGCTCATTCTGTAGTAATAGACAAAGATAATACTACTATCGTAAATGGTGCTGGTGATTCAGATCAAATAAATTCACGTGTAGAGCAAATCAAAAGAGAAATAGCATCAAGTACAAGTGACTATGATAAAGAAAAACTTCAAGAAAGATTAGCAAAACTTAGTGGTGGTGTAGCTGTTATTAAAGTTGGTGCTGCAACTGAAACTGAAATGAAAGAGAAAAAAGATAGAGTTGACGATGCATTAAGTGCAACAAGAGCAGCAGTAGAAGAGGGTATAGTAATTGGTGGTGGAGCTGCACTTATAAAAGCAGCTTCGAATATATCTCTTGAGCTTGACGGTGATCAATTAATAGGTGCTGATATAGTTAAACGTGCCGTAACTGCACCTCTAAGACAAATATCACAAAACGCTGGATATGATGATGGCGTAGTTGTGAATAAAGTAAGCGAAAGCAAAGAAGCTAATTATGGATTTAACGCTGCAACTGGTGAATATGTAGATATGTTTGCAGCTGGTATAATTGATCCATTAAAAGTGGAAAGAATAGCTCTTAAAAATGCTGTAAGTGTATCAAGCTTACTTCTTACAACTGAAGCAGCAGTAAGCGAAATACCAAAAGAAGAAGCTCACGCACCTGCTATGCCAGATATGGGCGGAATGCCAGGCATGATGTAAGAAGCGGAAAAGAGCAAATTTCTTTGCTCTTTTCCGCTTCGAACCGAACTATCGATGTATTAGCGTAGCGAATACCGATAGTCGGAACACCATAATGTCGCAAAAACTTGTTTTTGCAATAAAAACACACGAACGGATATCAGAGAACATGAATTTCTTCACTCTTTTCCGAGTCGAACCAACTATGCATAAATTTTCCTTATACATTATTTTGAACTGTTTCTAAGCTATTTCAATGTAGATTTACAAATCTTGTATGAATATTTTATATCTCTTCTTTTATCCTTCCTTAGTTTCTTTAATTAACTCCACTTTTCTAAATCTATTTATCAAATAAACTAATTAGTCTTATTTCGCTAAAATATCTCATATTAAATAATGAGGAATAATACTATTAACTTCACACAGTATCACTCAAAATATTATGCTGAAATATTGACACTTCAAAGTAGTGCGAACTCTATTGACAGACTGTCTCAGTCAATCTTTAATGCTCAGATTGACTTGAACCCTCATCAAGTTGAAGCAGCTCTATTCGCTTTTAAGTCACCTTTGTCGAGTGGTGTTATATTAGCTGATGAAGTTGGACTGGGGAAGACAATAGAAGCTGGTCTTGTTCTTACTCAGTATTGGAGTGAGAGAAAAAGAAAGATTATTATCATAGCACCATCGAGTCTTAGAAAACAGTGGTCCATGGAGCTTAGAGAGAAATTCTTTTTAGATAGCTTCATCTTAGATGGTAAAAGCTACAAAGAAGAAATAGTAAAAGGCAATAAAAATCCTTTTGAACAAAAAGATAAGATAGTTATCACTTCATACCAATTTGCTTCAAGACATAATGAAGCGATGTTTTTAGCAGATTTTCAACTAAGTGTTATTGATGAAGCTCACAAACTTAGGAACTACCACAAAGGCGAAAAAGCAAAAATGTCATTTGCTATTGCCAATGCTTTGAGAGATACAAAAAAAGTATTACTCACAGCTACACCTCTTCAAAACTCTTTACTTGAAATATTTGGTCTTGTAAGTGTTATAGATGATTTTGTATTTGGAGATAAGAAGTCGTTTCAAAAACAATTCTCTTCAACTGCTTTAACCACAAGCGATATGAACGACCTTAAAGATAGACTAAAACCAATAGTAAAAAGAACACTTAGAAAAGATGTCATTGAGTATATCAACTACACTAAGAGAATACCAATAGTAGAAGAATTTACACCCTCATATGAAGAAGTTGCTCTCTATGACTTAATCTCAGACTTTATACTTAATGAAGATTTATTCTCTATACCTCGTGCGCAAAGAAGTCTTATCACTTTAGTTGTTAGAAAACTACTTGCTTCATCTACTACTGCCATTATGGGAACACTTTCAACACTTATAAACCGACTTAGAAAAATGGTCGTTGAAAAGAAAATAACTCAAGAAGACAAGGTGAATGGCGAAGCCAGAGAAGGTAGCCTGGGCTATTTAAACTTTATAATAGATGATGAAGATGAACTGATAGAAGATTATCTTGAAGAAGAAAATGATACTCAACCTAAAATATCATTTCAAGAAGTTAGACTACTTGAAGAAGATGTTGAAGCTATTGAAAGAGAGATAGAAGAACTTGAAACATTTATAGAGTTAGCAAAAACCATAGAGATAGACACTAAGGCTAAATCACTTATGAGTGCTTTAACAAAAGGTTTTGAAGCTCAAAATACTCTTGGAGTTAAAGACCAAAAAGCAATCATCTTTACGGAGAGCAGAAGAACTCAACAGTTTTTATTTGACTATCTTAGTGCTAATGGATTTTCAGAAAAGATAGTATTATTCAACGGAACAAATACAGACCCTAAGTCAAAAGAGATTTATAAAGCTTGGTTAGAAAAATATAAAGATAGTGATAGAGCAACTGGTGCCAAAAGTGCTGATATGAAACAAGCCATAGTAGATTACTTTAGAGAAACAGCTTCTATTATGATAGCGACTGAAGCAGGGAGTGAGGGTATAAACTTACAGTTTTGTAATATGCTAATAAACTATGACCTACCTTGGAACCCACAACGAATAGAACAAAGAATAGGTAGAGTTCATAGATATGGACAAAAGTTTGATGTAGTAGTTATCAACTTCTTAAATAAAAAGAATGCCGCAGATAGACGAGTATATGAGTTACTATCAACAAAGTTCAATCTATTTGAGGGTGTATTTGGTGCTTCTGATGAAGTGCTTGGAAGTATTGAAAGTGGAGTTGATTTTCAAGATAGAATATTAAAAATATATGAAACTTGTAGAGATGATAAAGCCATAGAAGAAGCCTTTAATATTCTTCAAGATGAGATGAGAGAGCAAATAGAAGAAACAACACTAAAAACAAGACAATCACTCTTAGATAACTTTGATGAAGATGTTCATCTAAGATTAAAAGATACAGAGTTAAGAAGCAATGAAACAGTAGATAGATTTTCAACTATTTTCTGGGATATAACAAAAGCAGAACTAAATGATGCAGCTACATTTTATGATGAAAAACAAGAGTTTGAATATAAAGGTAATCACTACCAACTTATATCAGCTTCTAAAATAAATCCAAATCAAAATGCTCACACTTATAGACTAAATAGTTCTCTTGGCGAAGAAGTAATTGATAGAGCAAAACAAAGAGAACTGAGACTTACTAAACTTATCTTTGACCTTACTCATAACAAATACAAAATATCTGTTCTTGATGACTACAATGGTAAAAGAGGTTTTCTTAGAGCTACTAAAGTATCTATACAGTCTTATGATACTGAAGAGTATGTAATCATTACAGCACTCACAAGTGATTACAAACTGCTAAATGAAGAAGTAGCTACAAAGCTATTATCTCTTGAAGCCAAAGAAGATAATGGAAGAAATACAAAAGTTAATATTGACACCAATGATACTGAAAAGTTAGAGTATGAATACATCAAACAAAAAGATATAATTCTAATAGAAAATGAAGCTACAAATCAAACTCATTTCATTAGCCAAAGTACCAAGCTATATAAGTGGGCTGAGGATAAATTAGCAAGTATTGAGAAAGAGCTAAAAGATACTAGGGGTAAAATCAAAGAGCTAAATCGCCAAAGTATAGTTACTCAAAGTATTACTCAACATTCAGATATACAGCTACAAATAAAAGCTCAAGAGAAGAAAAGAAGAAAAATACAAAGAGAAATTTTTGATATTGAAGAAGAGATTGAAGAACAAAGAGATGAATTGATAGAAGAACTCAAACTTGCTAAAGAACAAACGATTACAACAAATGAATTATTTACAATAGAGTGGGAGATTATATAAATGGCACAAACAGAAAATCAAAAGAAATTATTAAAAATACTAAACGAGATATTCCAACTTGACCAAAGTGATTTAGACTTTGGTATCTACCGTATTATGAATACTAAGAGCAAAGAGATAAATGAGTTCTTAGATAAAGACCTTTTATCAAGTGTATCAAAGGCTTTTAGTTCAAACGATAACAGTGCTATTCAAAAAGAATTAGATGAGCTTATTAAAACTTTAACAAATGCTGGTATGAATGCCGATGACAGTCCTAAAGTTCAAGAGTTAAAAGATAGTTTATCTTCAAGTTCAACTTCTTCAAATCTTGAAAATGAAGTCTTTTCTCACTTAGCGAACTTCTTTAAGAGATACTATAAAGATGGGGATTTTGTAAGCCTTAGAAGATACAAAAAAGATACTTATGCCATACCTTACGAGGGTGAAGAAGTAAAACTCCACTGGGCGAATAGCGACCAATACTATATAAAAAGTGGAGAGTATTTTAGAGATTATACTTTTACTGTAAATGATAAGGTGAATGGCGAAGCCAGAGAGAATGCCCTGGGGTGCAAAACCATACACTTGAAACTTAGCGATGCCGAAACAGAGAGTAATAACAATAAAGCCACAAGTGATAAAGAGAGAAGATTTGTAGTCTTAGAAGATAATCCTTGTGAAGTGATAGATGATGAGTTATACATCAACTTTGAGTATAAAGCCATAGGTAAAGAGAACCAAGACAAGTTAAATGAAAAAGCTATTGCTAAAGCACTTGAAAGTATTGAAGATTTAGATTTTATCAGTGCTTTGAATACTTTAGCAGCAACAGAAAAAAATAAGAAACGAACTATTTTTGAAAAGCACTTGAAGAGCTATACAAGTAGAAATAGTTTTGACTACTTTATCCATAAAGATTTAGGTGGATTCTTAGGTAGAGAGTTGGACTTCTATATCAAAAATGAAATGTTGTTTTTAGATGATATTATGGATAGTCCTATTAAATATGATGAAGTGATGGGTAAGATTAAAATCTTTAAGAATGTTTCTCAAAAAATAATAGCATTTCTTACACAACTTGAAGAGCTACAAAAGAAGTTATGGGAAAAGAAAAAGTTTATCATAGAAACAAACTACTGTATCACTCTTGATAAAATAGAAGAGAAACATTATAGTCATATATTTGAGAACAAAGAACAGTTAGAAGAGTGGAAAATACTTTTTGATGTAGATGTTCAAAGTGTTGATGACTTGAAAAAAGAAAAATATTTACTTTTAGATACTAAGTTTTTTGATACAAAATTCAAATACAAGCTACTTAGTCAGTTTGATAACCTTGATGAAGATATAGATGGAGTGCTTATCAACAGTGAAAATTTTGGAGCATTAAACTTACTTCAAGATAGATATAAAGAACAAGTCAAAACTGTATATATTGACCCACCTTACAATACTGGAAGTGATGGCTTTTTATATGCTGATACATATCAACATAGTTCTTGGATGAGTTTTATGTATGATAGATTGGCTTTGGGTAGAGAGTTAATGAGTGATGATGGGGTTATTTTTAGTAGTATTGATGATAAAGAACAGCATAATTTAAAAGTTATTAATGACTTGGTTTTTGGTATCAATAATTTTAATACTAATATTGGATGGCAAAAAAGATATACAAGGAGTAATAATACAATAGATTTTACAACCGTATTAGAATTTATATTAGTTTTTTCTAAAACAGATGATTTTATAGTGAATTTATTACCGAGAACTAAAGAAGCAGATGATAGATATACAAATCCTGATAAGGATAAAAGAGGTTCATGGAAAGGTGCTTCTTTTTTAAATCCTGCAACACCAAAAGAAAGACCTAATTTATGTTATCCAATTATTAATCCAAATACTAATATTGAAACTAATCCAACAACTAATGCATGGAGACGCTCAAAAGAAGAATTTGCAAAATTATTAATAGAGAATAAATTATATTGGGGTATTGATGGAAAACAAGCAATACCATCAATAAAAATGTTTTTGTCAGAAGCAAGAGGCTTGACACCAACTAATTTTTGGGAACATGGATATGCAGGAAATACCGATGAAGGAACTTTAGATTTATTTAAACTATTTAATAATAAATTGTTTAATAATCCTAAGCCAATAAAACTTATTAAGCGAGTTTTTGAACATGGTTCAAATAAAAGTTCAACAGTCTTAGACTATTTCGCAGGTTCAGGAACAACAGGGAATGCCGTTATTAACTTAAACCGTGAAGATAATGGAACAAGAAAATATATCTTAGTTGAAATGGGAGAATATTTTGATAGTGTTACAAAGCCAAGAATACAAAAAGTAATTTACACAGACAGTTGGAAAGATGGCAAACCTCAAACTAAGAATGGTATATCTCAAATCTTCAAATACTTCAAACTTGAAAGCTATGAAGACACTCTAAATAACCTTGAATTCAAAAGAACAAAAGAGCAAGAAGAAACGTTAGATATGTATGATAAAGCTAAAGATGATTATATACTCAACTACTCTTTGCGATTTGAGAGCCAAGCTTCACTGCTAAATATAGATACTTTCAAAACTCCATTTGATTATAAGCTCAAAATTGCTACTTCAAGTGTTGGCGAAACAAAAGATACTCCTGTTGATTTAGTAGAAACATTTAACTATCTTTTAGGTCTTGTTGTTAAGCGAATAGAACTACTCTACCCCAAGGGTACTTCTTCGCAAGCTCAGGGCGAAAGCTACCTTGTAATAGAAGGGCAAAACCTTAAAAAAGAGAAAATCCTTATCATTTGGAGAGATGGTCAAAGTAGTGAAGAACTAAATGAGTTCTTCAAAAAAATGGATTGGTCTGTAAAGACAAGCGAGTTTGATACTATCTATGTAAATGGCGATAACAACTTAGATAATCTTAGAAAAGATGAAGACCACTATAAAGTTAAGTTGATAGAGCAAGAGTTTAAAAAATTGATGTTTGGAGAATAAAATGAATGATAAATTTATAAATGGCTCACAATGGGTCAGGTTTGATTGCCATTTACATACAGATAGTGATAATGAGTTTAAATATAATGAAGATAAAAATTATTATATTAGCTCTTATGTAAATAAATTAAAAGAAAAAAATATTTCTGTTGGAGTTATAACAAATCATAATAAATTTAATTTAGAAGAATTTAAAGCTATTAAAAAAACTGCAAACAAAAAAGATATATTTGTTATGCCAGGTGTGGAACTATCAGTAAATGATGGAGCAAATGGGATTCATACTCTTATAGTCTTTGATGAAAAAGAATGGTTAGAAGATGGCAATAATTATATTCAGCAGTTTATTGATGAATCTTTTGTAACTCAAAATCCAAATAATTATCAAAATGAAAATGGAAGAAGTAATGATAATCTAATAACTACAATAAAAAAATTAAATGATTATCATAGAGGCTATTTTATTATATTAGCTCATGTTGAAGATAAAAGTGGATTTTTCAATGCATTAGAAGGTGGAAGAGTTACGGAATTTGGTAAAAACAAGCTATTTAGAGATAGTGTTATAGGTTTTCAAAAAGTTAGAACACGAGATAATATAATAAAGTGGAATAAATGGCTAGATAATAATTTACCTGCTTTTGTTGAAGGTTCAGATCCTAAAAAAATAGAAGAGATTGGTAAAGGCAAAAAATCATATATCAAGATTGGCGATTATAATTTTGAAGCTGTAAAGTTTGCATTACAAGATAATAAGTATAGAGTAAGTAAAGAAACTCAAAATAGAGAAAACTCATTTATTAAATCTATTGCATTTGATGGTGGTAAACTAAATGGACAGATAATAGAACTCTCTTCATCTATGAATAATCTTGTAGGGGTTAGGGGTAGTGGAAAATCATCTATAATTGAAGCTGTTAGATATGGATTAGATTTACCATTTGGAAGTAATAGTGTAGATATTGATTATAAAAATAATTTAGTAAAAGAACTGCTTGGAAGTGCAGGAAAAATATCTATTAAAGCTATAGATAAGGATGATAGAGAGTATCTTATAGAGCGAGTTTATGGACATAGCTTAGAAATAAAAAAAGATGGCGAACTTAAAAATGTCGGTATTTTGTCAATTTTAAATAAACCTCTATACTTTGGACAAAAAGATTTATCAAGTTATAAAAGTGGTTTTGAGGGAGACCTAATCAATAAATTGATTGGAGATAAAACAAAAGATATTCAAGTTAGTATTGATGTTAAAAAGCAAGAAGTGAAGTCATTACTTGAAAATATAAAAAAGTATGATAATTTAGATGATAAAAAAGAAGAGATAACGAGAAAAATCGCAGAGCTCAACTTGAAAATTGATGAGTTTAAAAAACATAAAATAGAAGAGAAATTACAAAAACAGATAGAGTTTAATAAAGATAAGACTTCTTTGCAAAGTATTAAAAAAAGGCTAAAAGAGTTTAGAAGTGATGTTGATGAATTTTTGTCACAATATGAAAAAGAGAATTTCTTTGAAAAAATGAAAAATTATGAGTCAAAAGAAAATCAAGATACATTTGATGAAATTTACAAAATTGTTGATGAGACTGAAAAAAGTTTTATAGATATTACAGCTGGACTTCATAAATTAATTAATAGTTTTAAAAATATTAATGGTATTGAAAATGATTTTAATACTAAAGCTAAAGAATTAGAGGTTGAGTTTCTTGAAATCCAAAGAGAGATAAGCATTCCTAATTTAAGAGCAGATGACTTTATGACTTATACAAAATCTTTACATACACAAAAGATGATGTTGGCTGAGTTAGAAAAGTCAGGGGCAATAAAAAAAGATATGAATAGCAAACTTGTAAAGCTATTGTCAGAACTTAATGATTTGTATAGAGAAGAGTTCAAAATTATTGAGGTAGAAATAAACAAAATCAATAGCACTCAAAAGTTTATAAAATTAAAGTCTGAATTTAAAGGAGACAAATCATCTTTTGAACAGTATTTAAAAAATATTTTTGGTGGAAGTGGTTTAGGTAAGGCTGATTATGAAAAATTATGTACCTATGTAGATTGTAGTGAAGTTTACAATGATTTTGAAAATATTTCATTTGGTGGTAATAAATTATTAGTATTTAGAGAAAGATTTATGAATTCACTATCTTCGTTATTAACTTTTAAAGTTCCGAATAAAATTGAAATTTTTTATAATGGAAAAGAGTTAACTAAACATTCACTTGGTCAAAGGTCATCTGCTTTAATTATATTTATATTAACACAGCAAGATAACGACATAATAGTAATCGACCAACCAGAAGATGATTTAGATAATCAAACTATTTACAATGAAGTTATAAAAGAGTTAGTTAAACTAAAAAATAAGACTCAGTTTATATTTGCAACACACAATGCAAACATACCAGTTTTAGGAGATTGTGAACAGATAGTTGTGTGTGATTATGATGAAAATAAAATCAATACAGAGCTTGGAAGTATAGATAACCACGACATTCAAGAGAAGATAATAAATATTATGGAGGGCGGAGAAGAAGCCTTTGATAAAAGAAGGGAGATATATAATTTATGGAAACATTAGAATTAATTGAAAGAATTTCAAATGGGGAAGATAGTTATACTCAGTTTAAAGAAAACATAACTAATAATGATAAATTAGCGGAGGAATTAGTTGCTTTTTCAAATTCAAAGGGTGGTGTATTGATTATTGGAGTTACTGATAATAACGATATAGCTGGTCTTAGTGATGATGATATTAGACGATTAAATCAACTGGTAGGAAATGTAATTAATTCTAATATAACACCTCCTATATATCCTATTACAGAAATCAAAATAATTGAACAAAAAAAATTGTTAATAGTTACTGTAGAAGATGGAAGTAATAAACCATACTCTACTAATAAAGGTATATATCTAACTAAAGCAGGTAGTGATAAAAGAAAAGTTTCACCAGAAGAATTAAAAAGATTATTTGCAGAGTCAAAAAGATTATATGCTGATGAAGAAATAGTTGTAGGTAGCGATATTAGTGATTTAAATAGTGAACAATTTTATAATTTTTTAGAAAAAGATGATAGTAAAATTTATGAAGAAGTAAAACAAGACACTCTAAGTCTTTCAAGTGTTTTAGAAAATCGTGAGTTATTAAGAAATGACCAATTAACATTAGCAGGAAATTTAATATTTGGTATGAACCCACAAAAGTATAATACTTCATTTTATGTAGATTGTGTATATTTTGATGGAGATGAAATATCAGTAGATAAATTTATCTCTAAAAAGACTCTCAAAGGAAGTTTTGAAAAATTATTTAATGATAGTTTAGCTTTTGTTGTTAGTAATTTGACTAAAAAACAAGTTGATGATGAGTTTAATACTAAGGGAGAGCTTGAAGTAGATGAACGAGTATTAACAGAGTTAATCGTAAATGCTTTAGTTCATAGGGATTACTATATTAACTCTTCTATTAAAATTTTTATGTTTCATAATCGTATAGAAATAGTTAGTCCAGGGAAGTTAACAAATTCTTTAACGGTTGATAAAATTAAGAGTGGTATATCAATTCATAGAAACCCAATCTTAAACTCAATATGTAAAACGGTGTTGCCATATAGTGGTTATGGGAGTGGTATTAAACGGGCAATTGGTATAAATCCAAGTATTGAATTTATAAACGATATTGATAAAGAAGAGTTTAAGTGTATTATTCCAAGAGAAGTGTAGATAATGAAATTTAATGAAAAATTAGTATTAAATTCATACCTATTATCACTTTTAGGTGTAGAAAATTTTGAAGAGTTAGCTAAAGACTTAAAAGCTTCACGACTTGAAGAGCTTGATGAAAATGATAACTCACTTTTCTATCACGAGTTAAAAGATAAACTTGTAAGCACTCACAAAATCATTAGCGATGATAAGCTTCAAGAGTATGATGAAAATATTGTAAGACACACCAAAACTATGGGTCGTGGTATAAAGTGGAAATATTTTCAATACCTATCACTTCTGTTTATTGAGATTTATTTAGATAAATATTTTGATGATAAAGAACAACTTCTTGAAGACCTAAATATATATCTAAGAGAGTTTAATACAGACATAGATAAAAAAGAGAAGCTTACAGAATACAATGAAACAGAGTTAAATAAATTAGCTCTATACAATGCTACTGGGTCTGGTAAAACTTTATTACTTCAAATGAACATATTACAGTTTAATCATTATGCTAAAGGTAAAATCAAAATTAATAAAACAGTTTTGATTACTCCTAATGAGGGATTGTCAAATCAACATTTAGAAGAGTTCAAAGCTTCAAACATAGAAGCAGAAATATTTGATAAAAACAGACAGAACACACTTGTGAATAGTGCTATTGAAATTATTGAAACAACAAAGCTTGGAGATGAAACTAAAGATAAAACGATTGCTGTTGATAGTTTTGAAGATAATAATTTAGTTTTTATAGATGAAGGACATAATGGAGTAAAAGGCGAAGTAAGAAAAGAGAACAGAGATAAGCTAAGTGAAAATGGTTTTGCTTTTGAATACTCAGCAACTTTTGCTCAAGCAATAAATAGTGCTGCTGGAACAAAGAAAAAAGAGCTTGAAAATGAATATACAAAAGCTATTATATTTGATTATAGCTATAAGTATTTTTATAATGATGGCTATGGTAAAGACTATTCAATACTTAACCTAAGTGAAGATAGTGATGACATAAAACAGACTTACTTAACAGCTGCACTTCTTAGCTTTTATCAACAGATGAAAATCTATGAGAGTTCAAAGACAACACTAAAGCCTTATCTTATTGAAAAGCCTTTGATGGTATTTGTTGGTTCAAGTGTAAATGCCGTTAGAACAGAGAGCAAAAAGCAAGTGTCTGATGTAGTTGATGTATTGTTATTTATAGATGAGTTTATCAAGAGTAAGAGTGAAAGTATTGCTAATATAGATAAAATAATGAGCTTTGATAGTGGTCTTCGTAATTCTAAAGGAGTAGATATATTTGAGAACAAGTTTAGTTTTTTAGAAAATACAAAACTAAATGCTGCTCAACTGTTTGATGATATGTTAAATCTTATCTTTAATGCAACAAACGGAACTCTTCATATAGAGAACCTAAAAGGTGTCGATGGAGAGATAGCCCTTCGTATTGGAGAGAATGAATACTTTGGTGTTATCAATGTAGGCGATAGTCAAAGCCTTGTAAAGTTATGTGAAGCAAATGGTATGAGTATAGCAAGTAGAGATTTTTCAAGCTCACTGTTTAAGACTATAAATGATACTACTTCAAATCTAAATATACTTGTAGGTTCAAAGAAGTTTAGTGAAGGTTGGAGTTCTTGGAGAGTATCCACTATGGGGCTTATGAATATAGGTAAAAAAGAGGGTTCTCAGATTATTCAACTATTTGGTCGTGGTGTTAGATTAAAGGGTTATGACTTTTGCTTGAAAAGAAGTAGAGCTATTAGAGGTAAAGAGCTGATGCGAAAATATCAAGCAGTTGAAACATTAAATATATTTGGACTAAAAGCTGATTATATGAAAGCTTTTAAGGACTACCTAAAAGATGAGGGTGTTCCTACTGATGAGAGAGTTGAATTTGTTTTACCTTTGATTTATGATAAAAGCTACAAAACTAAAAAGTTAAAAGTGTTAGACCTTCAAGTTGGTAAAAATTACAAAAAAGAAGTTAAACTTGATTTAGAATATAGTGATATTAGAGGTATTAGTAAGAAAGTAGTTCTTAGCTTGTATAAACAAGTTGATATATTAGAGAGTGAAAGCAGAACTGGAAATAAGTATGATTTAAACAGCGAGATACTCGATAAAGTTCATCTTAGCTTTATGAGTATTGATAATATATTTTTCGCACTACAACAATTCAAAAATGAAAAAAGTTGGAGTAATCTGAATATCTCAAAAGATGATGTAAATGATTTAATCAATAGAAATGATTGGTATAAACTATTTATTCCAAGCGATGATATGAAAGTAAGTAGCTTCAAAAATATTTCTAACTTTGAACAGATAATGATTACACTACTTAAAAAGTATATGAAGTCATTTTATGAGTATAAAAAGAGTGAGTGGGAGAGCCAATTTTTAGAATATAGAGAATTGGACGAGACAAAGGATACTTCAAACTTAATAGACAACTATACCATTACAGTAGAAGACAAAGAAATAGAGCTTATAGAGAGGTTAGAAGCTCTTAGAACTATGCTTGAGAGTGGTGTTATAGATGATGCTGAACTTCACAGACTATCTAAGAAAGATTTTAAGGCTTTTAGATTTGATAAACACCTATACAATCCACTTGTATTCAAAGACAGAGGTGAAACAGCTCTACAAATAAAACCAATAGAGCTAAACGATGGCGAAAAAGATTTTGTGGAAGATTTAGATAGCTACTTGAAACGAAATGGCTCTACTTATGAAGATACAGAGATATATCTACTAAGAAACCAAAGTAAAACAGGACTTGGATTTTTCACAGAGGGTAATTTCTACCCCGACTTCATTATGTGGATAAAAAAAGATGAAAAACAATATATTAGTTTTATAGACCCTAAAGGGATAAGAAACTTAAACCCAAGTAATGACCCAAAAATTAATTTATCAAAAAAAATCAAAGAGATTGAAAATAATCTTGGAGATACGAATATAATATTAAACTCTTTTATAGTTTCTAATACATCATATAATGATATTTTAGACTTACATAATAATATTTCATTAGAAGAATTAGAAGATAAAAATGTGTTATTCCAGCAAGATGATAAGAATGGTTATATTGGTAAAATGTTTAGTAAGGTATTGAGTTAATACAATTTTTTGGTTTTGTTCTGATTATAACTGTAATATGTTACTTTTTAATGAAGTGTCAATTAATACACTTCTTAAACAAAAAATTAACAAATTAGCCGATACAAAGACTTAACACACCTAAACAAGCATAAAAGATATAGATATACAAATATTCATTTTTTTGCTAAAATAGTAATGTATACTATTTTATAAAGGATTAAAATGAAGAAATTAAACTTTTCGGTACTCTTGGCTGGTGTTGCCTTATTTATGGCTTTTGGGATGACTTCTCTTAGTGCTTGTGCTACTAAAACAGAAACTAAATGTGGATCTGAGAAAATCACTAAATGTGATTCTGGGAAATGTGGTAAAGCAGAGAGAAAAACTAAAAAATGTGACAAGTCTAAAAAATGTGATTACAAAAAGAAATGTGATAAGTCTAAAAAGTGTGACTACAAAAAGAAATGTGACAAGTCTAAAAAGTGTGACTACAAAAAGAAATGTGATAAGTCTAAAAAGTGTGACTACAAAAAGAAATGTGACAAATCTAAAAAGTGTGACTACAAAAAGAAGTGTGACAAGTCTAAAAAATGTGACTACAAAAAGAAATGTGACAAATCTAAAAAGTGTGACTACAAAAAGAAATGTGACAAATCTAAAAAAAGCGATAAATCTAGATTAAATATGTTTTAATCTTAGTAGAGGTGGGTTCTATACTCATCTCTATACCAATATATTCTATATACTCCTTTCTTAAACACAATATTAACAAAACTTCAGAATAAACATTTAACCATCCTAATAATACAAGGTCTAGGTATGTATACTTAATTACTATTTTTTAGATAGAATATTGATGTATAAAATTAAAAGGACAGAAATGAAAAAATTAAATTTTTCGTTATTATTCGTTGGAGTTGCTTTATTTATAGGTCTTGGTATAACCACTCTTAGTGCTTGTGGCAGTAAAAGTGGTGATGCTAAATGTGGTTCTGATAAAGTAACTAAATGTGATAGTGGAAAATGTGGAGCTTCTAAAAAAGCTACAAAATGTGGAAGTAAATGTGGTGATGCAAAATGTGCTTCAGACAAATCTTCAAAATGTGGTGATGCTAAATGTGGCGCTAAAAAAGCTACTAAGTGTGGAACTGCTAAATGTGGTACAGAAAGCAAAGCAGCTACAAAATGTGGTGCTGGTAAATGTGGAAGTGACAAAGAATCTAAATTAGATATGTTTTAATTTTTTTAAGGAGTGACATTGTTCACTCCTTAGTCTAGTTTATTAAGAGCTTTTAAAGTTTCTACCTTCACATTATCAATATCTTTTATAATTAAGTTTACACTCGTTTGATTGATCTCAATATTTTCCCAATTATCTTCCTACGTATTTAGTAGTTTGTTTGTGATTGACGGAATTGGCTGGGCTAGTACTTTTGACAAATCTGAAATTGTAAGCATATAGCTCCATCCGACAATAGCGTTTCCTTTGTTATCATATCTTTTTAGAAATACAAGTTGTTGAAGTTTATTGAGCTTTGAGATAATCTCAAACGAAGCATTTCTTTGATTTCTGTTATGTTCTGTTATGTTCTGTTTTTTCATTACGCCAAGTATTATAACTAAGGCTTGATACTGCTACAATAAGACTGATTATAGCTACAAGGTTTCTTCATATTTGGCTAAGTATAGTTCTTTTCATTAATTACTTCTTTTGTTCATTATTATGTATAAATTTTATTTCAACTGTTGTTGTATAATAGATACTTTGAGTATCTGAGAGAATACCATTTACTTTTATTTGCTCTATTATTTTATCAGGAAAAACTTTTTGAAGGATTTTTGTTAGTTTACTTATAAATAAACCTTTGTTTAATATTACTGTAATAATACTTTTGAGCTTTTTAAAGCACTTATTTTGTCGATTAACTCTTTTCCTTTAAAAAAGAAAGAAATTCATTATTTTTTAGGTGTAAAAAGGGAAGGAAAAACCTCTAATATAAAATTCATCTTTTATTTTAGCGTTTATAGAGTGGACAAAAAGATTATTACTCCACTATTAAAATATAGAAAATAATTTTTTCTATGATACCCTAAAAATAGTACTCTTATGCCATTTAAATTGCTATATTTAATTGGTGCGGTAATAATTTAATTCGTGAAACCTTTTTCTACATTTAGGTACAAGATTTTTACTCTTTTTTCAAAATTAACTAAGAACAGATAGATACCTAATAAAATTCTATACAAAAAACATCTTCTTAATTAGATATAATAAACCAATTATTAAAACTGATATAAAATCAAATAAGGACTCTAATGCTTTCAAAATTTTCTTTTGGTACATACAGAACCACAAATAAAGACACTTCACACAAAGAAGCTCTAAAACACGCTATTGATGTAGGTATAAGAGACATCGATACATCATCAAACTATATGTTCGGAGACGCAGAACTCTTGATAGCAGATGTACTAAAAGAAACTAATAAAAAAGTCAAAGTAGTTTCAAAAGGTGGATATATACAAGGACCAACTCTTGAGCGTGTAAAAAATGGCTACAAAGTGGAAGACCTAGTAGAGTACGACCCAAATTGCTTTCACTCTATATCTCCTGATTTTTTAGATGACCAAATAGAAAAATCTTTACAAAGACTTGGAACTGAATGCATAGATACCTACCTACTACATAATCCAGAATATTATTTAATGGCTGAGTTGAAAAAATCTGAAGATATAAAACATCATCAAAACATCATGCAAGAGCGTATCAAAAAAGCGTTTGGTACACTCGAACAAAAAGTTAAAGAGGGCAAAATAAAAAACTATGGTATCAGTTCAAACTCGTTTGCCAAAAAAAGTGATGATAAGTACTTTTTAGAGTACAAAAACTTGATAAAACACGCAAAAAATATAGCGGGAGAAGGTCACCATCTAAAAGTACTACAACTTCCTATGAACTTACTTGAAACTCATGGAGAGGCCTGTGCAAAGTGGGGATATGAAAACAACCTTGAAATCCATATAAACAGACCACTAAACGCTTTTCATCCTAAACTAGGAATGGTAAGACTAGCTAATTATTCAAGATGTAGCGAATATTTAGAACTACTACAAAAGTCCAAAGACCTATCACCAGAGCTTACTCCAATCATAACTCAACTTGAATCAATACTCACAGACTTTAGATGGGCAGGAGATATTGATGATACATTGACATACAAAGTCATCCCTCATATCAACAAAAATGTCACTTTAAATACAAATGAAGAGATAGATATATTAAGTGATTTTTTAGATTGTTATAAGGCTGAAGCAAAACATTTATTATCAGTAAAAACAAAATATGAACTTAAAAAAAGAGATATAAACGTACAAGAATCCATAGATAAAACTGCTATAAAATACCTCAAAGATAACCCACACATAACAAAAATATTAATAGGTATGAGAAGCAAAGAATATGTAGACAGAGTCTTACAATACTAGCTTAAAATCCACTATTTAACATATTTTGCTAAAATCCCAAAACTATTATAATAGAGACCTCTGAACAATTATAGTGATTCATAGCATTAAATACTTTTTAGTATAGTTCTTTTGCAGATTGAAGTACTAGCCATAGTTAATACGAAAGCTGCAAAGGGATTATACTGAGAAGTATTTATTGCCCAAAGGGAAGGATTGTTTTGGCGATTTTTAGAAAAATAAAATCTTGCATTAGCTATGGCTAGTGCTTCTATTTTCTTTTTCTAAAACTCATCCAAAACCTATCCTTCTATGGACCACTATAATTGTTCAGAGGTCTCAATACCAAGGAATAAATAATGATGTATACAGTCGGACATAAAATACCTGATTCAGATTCAACTTGTAGTGCACTCTCACTTGCCTATCTTATGAATAAGCTAGGACGCGAAGCAACTCCTGCTGTTCAAGGTAAACTCAACCCTGAAACAAAATTCATACTTAAAACTTTTGGCTTTGAGGCTCCTCAGCTGAAACAAAATTTTGATGGAGACAATGTGTTTATCACTGATCACTCAGACCGTGCTCAAAGTCATGATTTAACAAAGGCTACAATTGTAGGTATCGTAGATCATCATAAGCTAGGAGACATGACAAGTAAAGCTCCACTTGAATGCTGGATAAGACCTGTGGGATGTACAAATACTATAGTAAAAGAGATGTATGACTTTCATAAAGTTGCCATTCCAAAGGGTATTGCAGGACTAATGATGAGCGCAATTCTTAGTGATACTGTGATATTTAAGTCTCCTACTTGTACACCTGTTGATATTGCGGCTGTTGAAGAACTAGCCCTCATAGCAGAAGTTGACGACTACAGAGCATTTGCACTTGAGATGTTCAAAGTAAAATCAAAAATCGAAGGAACTCCAACTAAAGACCTTGTACTAAGAGATTTTAAAGATTTTGAGATGAATGGTAAAAAAATAGGTGTTGGACAACTTGAGGTTGTAGATATATCACTTTTTGACGATATAAAAGATGACTTAATGAATGACTTAAAAACATTCAAAAACGATGGACGAAACAGTATGTTACTACTTCTTACAGATATTATAAAAGAGGGAAGTGAACTTCTTGTTGTTAGTGATGATGAAGCAAAAATAGAAGATGCCTTTGATGTAAAACTTACAAATAATAAAGCTTGGCTAGAGGGTGTACTAAGCCGTAAAAAGCAAGTGATTCCAAATCTTGAAACCGCATTTGCAAACTAAAGGTACTTAATGCTCAATATAAAAAACTTAACTAAACAGTATGGAAAAAGAAAACTATTTGATAATATCAATCAAAGCCTTGATGTTGGTAAAAGATATGGTCTAATAGGAGCAAACGGAGCAGGTAAGTCAACTCTTGTAAAAATAATGGGAGGTGAGGAAGATAGTACCTCTGGAGAGATACAACTACAAAATGGTCTTAAAATGGGAGTTCTTGGTCAAAACCAATATGCCTATGAAGAGTTCACATTAAAAGACGCAGTTCTAAAAGGGAACCAAAGACTTTTTGACGCGATTAAAGAGAAAGAGGCACTATACGAAGCTGGAGATTTTAGCGACAAGGTTAATGATAGACTAGGTATACTTGAGATGGTATGTGTTGAAGAAGATCCAATGTATGAAGCAGAAGTAAGAATAGAAAAACTTCTTGAAAACCTAGGTTTTGAAGCATCTATGCAAAACGATAAAATGAGTTCAATCTCAAATGCAAATAAATTCAAAATCTTACTTGCACAAGTACTATTCCCAAAACCTGATGTACTACTACTTGATGAGCCTACAAACAACCTTGATATCGAAACCATCTCATGGCTAGAAAATGAGCTTAAAAACCATGAGGGAACAATGCTCATAATCTCACATGATAGACATTTTTTAAACTCAGTAGTTACACATATATTAGATCTTGACTTTGGAACACTTAGAGAGTTCAAAGGCACTTATGACGACTGGTATATAGCAGCAAATGTAATTCAAAAACAAAATGAACTTGACCGCGGCAAAAAATTAAAAGAGAAAAAAGAACTTGAGAGCTTCGTAGCAAGATTTAGCGCAAACGCCTCAAAAGCAAAACAAGCAACAAGTAGACAAAAACAACTTGACAAACTAGACATCGGAGCAATCCAAGTGTCAACTAGAAGAAACCCAAATATAGTGTTTAACAAATCAAGAGATGTAGGTAAAGTAATCCTAGAAATAGAAAATCTATCAAAATCTTATGATGATGTAAAAGTGTATGATAATTACGATTTCAAAGTAGAAAAAGATGACAAAATAGCCATCATAGGCTCAAATGGTGTAGGTAAAACTACATTCTTAGAATTAATAACAAAGAATATATCCGCTGATAGTGGAACTATAAAATGGGGTGAGACAATATCACACTCATACTTCCCACAAAATACAACAGAAATGATAACAGGCGAAGACAAACTATACGACTGGGTACAAGGCTTTAATCCCAAATGGCATATAGATGATATAAGAAAAGCCCTAGGACGTATGCTATTCTCAGGTGAAGATCAAGACAAAAAAGTCTCAGCACTAAGTGGTGGAGAAAAACACCGTATGATGATATCAAAAATGATGATGGAAAGCTCAAACTTCATAATATTTGATGAACCAGACAATCACTTAGACCTTGAAGCTATAATCGCACTTGGAGAGAGCTTATACAACTATGAAGCAAATGTAATATGCGTAACTCACGATAGAGAACTAATAGATGCTTTTGCAAATAGAATAATAGAAATCAAAAATGACGGAACAATAACTGACTTCAAAGGGAGTTATGAAGAGTATAAAGAAGTGAATGAATAAATCTCTTATATCTTTGTAACAAAACTAGCAATTGAGGACGGAGTAAATATAATTATGTTTACTCTGTAAACTCTTATCATAAGCTGGGCGATATTTCTTATAATCGTAATCAAAAACAATTTAAAAGAGTTCAAAAAAATATCTTTGAAGCTGACTTAATTAAAAAAACCTATGAATGTTTACCTTGATTTTATACAAAAACCGGCATAATTCATAAAGATAAAAGGTGGAAATAAATCTTCACTAAATCCTGTTTAGATAAATCAGGGCATTATCCACTATCTATGTATTAATATTTAACAATGATTTTTATAGGTTTGATCACACGTATGGTTATGGGTATTTTATGGATTATAGGTATGTTAAGTATATCATTCAAACTACTATAGAAGAGGATTTTTCTGCAACTATGAATCAATTTATTGAAAAATATATGTATTAAAAGTATAACAGTTTATGTTTTTTAAAACCTCTGCTTTTTATTTCTTTTACTTTTCTTCTGTTGGGATACAAGTAATATTTCTTGCTGATATTCTTAAGAATATCGGTTATAGCCCTTATCTCGTAGGTATTGTATTTGCAATGCCTGGTATTATGAAGTTTGTTTTGCCTTTTTTGTTTATACGAATGAGGATAACTAAGTTCCAGCTGTACTTTTATCAAGTACTTTTTATTCTTGCGAGTACAAGTTTGTATTTTACAATTGAGAATTTTTATTTACTTCTTATTAGTATATCCGTAATTGCATTTTGTAGTGGAGTATTGCTTCCGTTAGTTGATAGTATATCTATGCAAGTGTTTGGAAGTGGAAGATATGGGAAAACTAGACTTTGGGGTTCTATTGGATTTATTCTTATAGGACTTTTTTTAGGTGAAGTTCTTAGTGGATATTTTTTGGCACTTCATTGTTATTTGCTTTGTACAATTATGATAGTGTTGTTTTCTTATCTTTGTATTGATGATGAACATTTGGTATTACCAAAATATGATTTTAATAGTAAAATAACTTCAAGAATTAATCAAAATAATTTTTGGATATCTATATTTTTATTGCAAGTAAGTTTTGGTGCGATGTATGGATTTTTTACTATATATGAGAGGTCTTTTGGTGTATCTCTTAGTACTATTAGTTATTTTTGGACAGTAGCTGTTGTGTGTGAGATAGTTATGCTTAATTATCAATCTTCAGTACTTAAGAGATTTGATCTTCTTAGTCTTATTAAGTTTTGTATAGGCGTGACTGTTATTCGGTGGTTTATACTTTACTTATATCCAGCGAGCGAGATCCTTGTGTATCTATCACAAGGATTACATGCTTTTAGTTTTGCTCTATTTTTAAGTGCAAGTTTGGCATATTTACACAAATATTATCATAATAAGAATTTGGTTCAAATGTTTTTTCAAGGTATAGTTTTCGGGCTTGGAAGTTTTGTAGGCTTTTATCTTTTTGGACTTTTATATGGACGAGAACTGTTTTTATATGCTGCTATTATAGCTTTTGTTTCGTTTGTAGTCTTAGCTTACCAGAAGAAAGAAACACATTTAAAAAAGGATATTGATGTTTGATATGATTTTGAATTCTAGAGCTGATTGGGTTGTTAACTTTGTAATCTTTTGCTCTTTTATTTTGCCATTTGCTTTAGTGTTTTCTTTCAAGTTAGCACGTAAGAAGAAGTATTTATTACACAAGTATACTCAAATAGGGCTTTTTGTAGTGGCTACGCTAGCAGTTATTTTACTTGAAGTTGATATTAGGTTTTTTCATCTCAATGACGCAATTGAGGTTAGTAAGTATTATGGGACTACTTATTTATTAGTACTGTTTGTGATACATCTTGTATTTGCATTTTCTTCGTATATTTTATGGATATATATGCTTATAAAGTCTTCAAAACAATACCCAAAGAAATTCAATTTTAATCATAAATTATATGGAATGATTTTGTTTTTTGATTTACTTATGACTTCGGTTACGGGTATTTGGTTATATGTATTGTTGTTTATCTATTAATATTTTATATATAAACTATATAAGATAGTTATGGAGTTATTATGGAGTTACTTATTTTTAAGTATTAAGTGTTAAACTTTTACTAATAATTAAATAGGAGTTGCTAAATGGCATATAAACTAGATGAAGATTTAGAGTTTTTACAATATTGTAGTAATGATGAATTAGATGTATTGGTAGAAACATTAACTAAAGATAAAAATGGAAAAAAAAGAGTAACTGAAAATCTTACTAAGAAAAATGGATATATACAACATAACCCAAATCATTTAATGTATTTAAATGAAATTTGTGAAGAAGTGCAAAGGTTTGGAGGAAATTCGTTCACTAATATTTTTTGGAGAAGAGGAAGTGGAGTTCAGTATAGAGAAGTTCTACTTGATGTTTGTAACAAGATGAAAGTAAATTACAATAAAAAATCAGAAACCAAAAATATTGAACAAAATTTATTAATGAAACTTTTAGAAGATGCCATGAAAAATATGTCAGAAAAAGAATTAAAAGAAATATCACAAGAGTTAAATCTGAAAACTACAAATTTCACTTCTAATGGAGTTACTATTGCTTTACAAATAGCTATTAAACAAAGTGGCTTTCTTGCATATAAAGTTGCATTAATAGTTGCTAATTCAATTGCAAGAGCATTATTAGGACATGGTCTAAAGTTTGGTACAAACATATTTATAACACGATCCATATCTATTTTTGCTGGGCCAATTGGCTGGGTTATAACTGGTTTATGGACGGCTTTAGATATAGCTGGACCAGCATATCGAGTTACTATTCCAGTTACAATACAAATTGCATATTTAAGACAAAAATATATAAACAAAGAATTTTTGGAGTAATAAATTATGGATAATGTATCAACAAAAAAAACTGACACAGTAAAACTGAGTTGCTATATTGATAAACTGTCTTATGCTAAATTTAAAAATAAATCGTTAAATAAAGGGCTGTCAATATCTGCATATTTAAGGTTTTTAATTAAAAAAGATTTAAAAGAGGGATGATTTTTTAATTAAATTTTGCTTAGACAATAGTCTTCTAAATAAATTTATTTAGAAGACTATATAAGTTTTTTACTTATCTAACACAAAAGATATTTTTGCATTAATTCTATAGTTTACTATTTTGTCGCCATCAACTTCTGCACTCATGTTATTTACATTAATAGACTTGATATTTTTGATAGTTTTTCCTGCCATTTTAACAGCGTCTTGTGCTGCATCTTCCCAACCTTTTTTTGATTGAGCTAGAATTTCTACTACTTTTACTACTTGTGACATATTGTTTCCTTAATTATAAATTTGAGTATATTATAGTAGAGTAAACCTAAAAATATCTATTTGTAATTGTAAATCTTTAAATAAACATATTTTAATCAGGCATAAAATAAATGAAGTTATAATTCGAACATTAAATTCTCAATTACGAGAGTTATATTTTTAACTTAGGAGTTAATTAAGTGAAAAAAGAAATGATTACCATGGCTATAGTTGCAACACTTTTTAGTGCTTGTGCTAGTACAAATACTGTAGTAAAAAGTAGTGTATCTGAACAAAAAACAAATCTTACATTAAGTACGGCAGGTAAAGGATTTGGTCCTCAATCTCCTCGTGATATTGATGTTGTTTCAGGAAGTAATACAATAAAATTTAGTACTGCACCTAAATATCAAGAGATGAATCTTTGTAATATTCATTTCCATAAAAATGCAGAACATAAAGGTGGAGAGTTTACTACTAGTACAAAAAGTGGATATAAGTATTCTGGAAGTCTAAATACCAAAGAACTTACACAACTACCAAATGATGTTTGTTCAGGTAAATATGGTGGGTTAAATGCAGGTGATACTATCGAGTTACATTATGTACATTCAACTGCCAAAGTTAATCCAGGTCCTACTCTTGGAGCGTGTTTAAGTGATGCTATAAAAAACCCTCAGCTTCGTGTAGAAGCTCAAGTATATGTTCTTGTAAACGATAAGAATGCTCTTGATTTTACTGAACTTACAAAAAATGAAAAGATTAATGGCTTTAATCAAGCAGTTAATATTCCAAATACCACTGGTACACCGGTTGAGTATGCAGGTTCAACAACAGGTCCTAGCTATAATGAACAAGGCTCACCATTTCAAGTTACTTGGAACGTAAGACCAAAAATCGCTAAAGTGAATATTAAAAGTGTTGGTAAGTGGTGTGAAGCAAATATATATAATGAAGATCATGCTCATGGTGTAAGAAACCTTGTGACAAACCCAGATCTTATTTCAGAGATTAAGTAACTAAAGTCAAATATACCTCGTAGTTAAATTACTATGGAGGTATATTTATTAATATTATTTCCATAAGAGGTGTTTTTAATGAATTTTTATGATAGATTAGATACTGCTTGGAAGTTCAACAATTCGGTTCTTTGTATAGGTCTTGACGCTGATATTGAGATTATCAAAGATTATGAAAAGTCCATTTTTGAGTTCAACAAAAATATTATCGATGCTACGCACGACCTTGTATGTGCATATAAACCTCAGATATCCTATTATAATGCTTATGGTCTTGAGCGTGAACTTGAAATGACTATAGAATATATCAAGACAAAATATCCAGATATTTTAGTGATATTAGACTCAAAAAGAGGGGATATTGGTAAGACTAGTGAGCTTTATGCTATTGAAGCATATGATAGGTACAAAGCTGATTGCGTTACAGTGAATCCATATATGGGAAGTGATAGTGTTGAGCCATTTACAAGATATAAAGACAAAGGTGTAATAGTACTTTGTAAAACATCAAATCCAAGTTCAAGTGAAATTCAAAGTCTTAGAATAAAAAATGAAACAGAAGAGAAAAAAGTATATGAAGAAATACTTGATCTATGTATAAACAAATGGAATTCAAATAAAAATATAGCTGTCGTTATGGGTGCTACTCAAGTAGAAGAGTTGGCTCACATAAGAAGTCTAAGTGATGAAGTACCTTTTTTAATTCCAGGAGTTGGAGCGCAGGGTGGAGATATCGAAGATGTCGTAAATAACGCAAAAACTTCTAAGAATAAAGGTATGATAATAAATTCAAGTAGAGCTATAATATATGCTTCAAAAGATGTAGATTACGCAAAAAATGCACGAATAATTGCCAAACAAACAAGAGATGAAATAAACCAATATATATGAAACTTTGCGGTATAGATGAAGCTGGAAGAGGTCCACTTGCTGGGCCACTTGTTTTTGCCGGAGTAGTCCTAAGCAAACCTATTGATGGTTTGGCTGATTCTAAAAAACTTAGTCAGAAAAAACGAGAGTTTTTTTATGAAGAGATTATTCAAAATAGTATTTATAAAATAATATTCACTAATTCAGCTAAGATAGATAAAGATGGTCTTTCATCTTGTATATCAAACTCTTTAGAAGAGTTAAAAGAGTTCTTTTTAGACTATGATATACTTTTTGATGGTAATAGTAATTATAAAGTTGAAGGTATAAGAACACTTATAAAAGCAGATACACTAATAGCTGAAGTAAGTGCTGCAAGTATTTTGGCAAAAGTATCAAGAGATAGGTATATGACTAAAGTTGATGATTCATATCCAGAATATGGTTTTGCTAAACATAAGGGGTATGGAACAAAAATGCATAGAGATGCAATTTTAAAATATGGTGTTTGTCCTCTTCATAGAATGAGTTTCTTAAAAAATATTTTAGTTCTTTAAAAAGTCATAAGGTGCACTTTCACCAAGTAGTGCTTTAATTCTATTTTTTACATTAGGATGAGTTGAAAATATACTATCACCTTTGACAAAGATATAAGCTGCTTTTCTTGCTTTATTATTATCATTTGGATAATCATTTTTTTCATAATCACCTGAGATTTTTCTTAGTGCACTTGCCATTGCGTCAGGGTTTCTTATAAGTTCAACTGCTCCACTGTCAGCCATATATTCACGGCTACGCGAAAGGTACATTTGAAGCATTATAGTTATAATAGGTAAGATGAATTGCAAAAGTAATAGAATCATTTTTGCATTTTGTGCACCTTTGCTTCTACTCCCTCGCATAAAGAAATAAACAATATTGTTAACCACAAAAAGCATTATATTTGTAAGTACACCTACAACTAAAGTAAGCTTTATATCCTCATTTCTAACATGTGTTATCTCATGTGCCATTACGGCTTGAATTTCTTCTCTGTTGAGTTTGTTTATCAGACCTGTAGTGATTGCTACAAGAGAGTTGTCTCCCCAACCACTTGCAAAGGCATTCATATAATCAGCATTGACAATATATACTTTTGGTATTTTTTGTATGCCTCCTGCTACGCAAAGCTCTTCTACTATATTATAAATCTGTTTTGCTGTGTAGTCAGTTGATTTGGCATTTACCTCTATATATTCATCGCCTTTTAGTAGTACCTTGTGAAAGAATTTGGTGGATATATAGATACTTATAATTGCGACACCAAGCATTATAAGTGTAGCTATAGGAGTAACTTCAAAGTTAATAAGCATCTTTAAAGACTCGCTAAGTGTTCCTTGATTAAGTATAATAACATCAAGTAAAAGACCTATACAGCAGTATATAAAGATATATATAGCTAAAACTATTTTTGTTTTTTTACGGTTTTTTCTAATTATATCTTTATATGACATTTGTTATATACCTTTATCCTATTTTTGACTTTTTCATTATATCAGAAATCAAAAATGCAAGTTCTAATGCTTGTGAAGCATTCAGCCTTGGATCACAAGTTGTTGTATATTTTTCGCCTAATTTTTCTTCTGTGATATCTTGAAAACCTCCAACACATTCAGTTACATTTTTACCAGTCATTTCAAGATGTATTCCTCCGGGAATTGTACCTTCAGCTTTATGTATCTCGAAGAATTTCTTTACTTCAAAAAGTACTTTATCGAACATTCTTGTTTTATAGTTTGTTGAAGAGTTAAAAGTATTTCCGTGCATTGGATCACTGCTCCATATTACATTTCTTCCCTCTTTTTTGATAGCTCTTATTAGTGATGGTAAATTTTCTTCTATTTTATCCGCACCCATTCTTACAATCAGAGTAAGTCTTCCTTCTTCATTTGTTGGGTTTAATACTTGCGTTAATTTTATCAGTTCATCTGGACTTATCTTATCACTGATTTTTACGCCTATTGGGTTTTGTATACCTCTAAAGAATTCTATATGAGCACCATCAAGGTCTCTTGTACGTTCACCTATCCATACAAAATGCGCAGAACAGTCATACCATCCACCTTTTGTACTATCTTCTCTTGTTAGCGCTGTTTCATAAGGCATAAGAAGAGCTTCATGTGAAGTATATAGTGTAGTTTCAGCGATTTGTGGAGATGAAGATGGGTTTATTCCACACGATTCCATAAATTTTAGAGTTTGTTCTATTTGTTTTGCCATTTCTTGATATTTTAAGCCTAGTGTTGAGTTTTTTACGAAATCTAGATTCCACTTGGTTACTTCGTGTAAGTCAGCAAGACCACCTCTAGCAAAACCTTTTAGTAAGTTTTGAGTAACGGCTGCTTGATTATATGCTTTTATCATACGGCTTGGATCAGGTATTCTTGCATTTTGGTTAAATTCAGACGAATTTATGATATCACCTCTAAAGCTAGGAAGTTCTAGTCCATCTTTTGATTCGATATCGCTACTTCTTGGTTTTGCAAATTGTCCAGCTACACGTCCAATTTTTACAACTGGTTTTTCTCCAGCGTAAGTTAGGACTACAGCCATTTGAAGTAGTATTTTGAATAAGTCTTTTATGTTGTTTGCACTAAACTGATCAAAGCTTTCAGCACAATCACCACCTTGAAGTAGATATGCTTCACCTCTACAAACTTTTGCTAGTTCTTTTTTTAAGTTTCTTGTTTCACCTGCAAATACTAGTGGAGGTAAATTTGAGAGTTCTTTTTCTATAATTGAGAGTTCTTTTATATCCTGATAAGTTGGTTGTTGCTTAATAGGTTTTTTCTTCCAACTTTCCTTTGACCAATTCATATTGTTCCTTATTTAATGTTTAATGTTTTAATTATACTTAATTGCTTTTAGCTTTTGTGAAGTTTACGTAAAATAGATTATTTAGATCAGTGTTCATTTATATTTTTGTGAATCTCTTCAAGTGTTTTTAAAAAATCTTCTCTTACATCATAAGCAAAAGGGTTTTCATTTTGGATAGTATAAAAAAGCTCATCAGAGTCGTTTTTGACTATATTCTTTGCACTTTGTAAGTATTCATAAGTTTTTGTTTGTTGATCTTCATACACAGGTAAATCAAACTTAACTAAAGCTTTTGATACAAAGTGGCTTAGGGCTTGGATGTATGCCATTTGCTTGTCGTGTTCCTTCGCTGTTGTTTTAATTATTTTTAGATGTAATTTTTGGGTTAAGAAGTTTGTTATCTCTTTTTCTTGTGTTGTTCTTATTGGGAATATTGCTATTTTTTTGTCTTTAAGACCGTCTTTTGTGCTTTCAGGTCCAAAAAGAGGGTGCGTAGCAAAGATTTCTACATCTTTGTGCAAATGTTTTTCTAGTAAATCAATTGCTTTTACTTTGATTGAAAGCACATCTATGACAAGCGTATTAGGTGCTATTAAGTGTGCGTTTTGTTCTATGAAATTTTTAAATCCAGTATATGGAATAGCTAAGATTATAATATCTTGTTTGAGTGCATTTTCCAGAGTTGAGGATTCTATATCATTTGGTACTAAGCTATGAGTATCATAAACATATATGTCGAAAAATTCTTTTAAGTGTGAAGCTATTAGTTTACCAAAGTTCCCATAGCCTATTAAGCCTATGGTTTTTGTACAGTTTTTTTTATCAATCATAATTGTGTAATAACCTATAAAATAAGAGATAGTAGAAGTTTAGCATAAGTAAGTTTCAATATAATTAACGCCTATAAATATAGATGTAAGTGAATAGGACTTTTATAATGATTTTTGATAAATTAGATAAATATAGTGATTTGGGACTTTTGATACTTAGAGTAGGTATAGGAATAATGTTTATATGTCATGGATACCCTAAAATTTTGGATGGAGTTGATGAGTGGACAAGACTTGGTAGTAATCTTAGTCATCTTGGAATTAATTTTGCTCCTACTTTTATGGGTCTTAGTGCTGCTTTAGCAGAATTTGTTGGTGGGGTACTTCTAGTTTTAGGGTTACTAACTAGGCCTGCGTGTATATTTTTATGTATCACTATGACGGTAGCTACTGTTATGCATATTAGTGAAGAACATGATTTCAAGAAATATTCTCACGCACTTGAAGCTGCGATATTGTTTTTCAGTCTTGTTTTTATTGGGCCTGGTAAATATTCGTTTGATAGAAAATTTTCTATGCACTAAAGATTAGATTAATGCAAGTAACAACAAAGAAAAAATGTGTAGCTCTTTTTAGTGGTGGACTTGATAGTATGATATCTATGAAGCTTATGAGTGATCAAGGTATTGATGTAACTGCTCTTCATATAGATATGGGCTTTGGTGCAAAAAAGTCAAAAAAAGATTTATTAGAAAAACGAGCTACTAGTGTAGGTGCGAAACTTAGAATCGCAGATATCACAGAACAATATATAAAAGATATACTCTTTACTCCAAAATATGGTTATGGAAAGAATTTGAACCCTTGTGTTGATTGTCATGGGAATATGCTTGCAGTTGCAAAAAAAGTTATGGTTGAAATTGGAGCTGACTTTATTGTTACCGGTGAAGTAATAGGGCAAAGACCAAAAAGTCAAAAAAAAGATGCTATGAAAATAGTTACTGAAATTGGTGTAGGTATTGATGATGTTGATTTGGTACTTCGTCCAATGAGTGCAAAACTACTTGAACCTACAAAAGCTGAAATAAAAGGTTGGGTAGATAGAGAGAAACTTCTAGGACTTAGCGGAAGAAATAGAGAAGTTCAACTAAATTTTGCAAAAGAGTATGGTTTTGAAGACTATGAAACTCCAGGAGGAGGGTGTCTTCTTACTGATATTGGGTTTACTAAGAAGATTAAAGAATCAGTGAAATTTTCAAAGTTTGATGTAGAAGAGCTTTCAGTTCTTAAAGTTGGGCGTCACTTAAGACTTCCTGATGGAGCAAAGCTTGTTCTTGGCAAGGATCAAAAAGATAATGAAACTATGAGAACTTTAGAACTTACTAAATATAACGTTATGGATGTTGTAGATGTTCCTAGTCCTCTTGCTTTACTTTCTTCTAATATTAGTGATCAAGATAGAAATCTTGCTATTAAAATTATTCTTACGCATACAAAAGCGCTTGCTAGTAATAAGTATGATGTAAATATTGCAGGTACAATATACTCAGATAGTCCGTTTGAAGCAAAAGAGGCAACAAGAGAGTATTTTGTAAATTAAGTAAATTTTATTTTACTTGTGTTCTATATATTAGAGTAAAACAAGGTATTGGTCCAGTAGTAGTTCTTGCATTCATAATTCCAGAAAATTGTATTTCAAAAGATTTTACATCATCATCAAAGTCTGGTGATGGGGATATTGTTATATTTGAGTCATTTTTAAATGTGACATCAGATGGATAATCTAGGCTTAGTCCACTATTCATAGTACTTGTCTCTGGAGAACAATTATTGTCACTGAAGATAAATGGTGTTCCAGTAGAATTTAGATTTCCAACAAAAAGACTTAAATTTTCGGGTAGGGTATCTCTTATAGTTACTGTGCCTGTATCTGGAGATTTGTCTCCTAAATTTTTTATTATGAGAGTATAATCAATATATGCTCCTGGAATTGCCTTAGCATTATCTTCATTGTTTACATTGTCCCAAATAGTTTGATTTGTTTTGCTTAGTGTTAGAATCACTTCTCTTTTTTTACCCACTGTATAAACTCCATCACTAGGTAAGTAAGAAAAGTTTATTTTCCCATCACTCATTACAGCTGTACTAACTTCACTAAAGTTTCCTGTTGTTCCTGATCTATAAAGAAGTCCATAAGTTTCACCGTTTTCTATATCTAATCCTATTGTAGAAGCATTAAACTCTAGGTTAACAAGTCCATCTGTACCTGTAGTATCTATGTACCATGTTCTACTGGCTCTATCTGTGTAATTGCTACTAATTGCTAAATCAGATGACGTAACAGAAGTTGGAGGAGTAGTTGTAAGATAGTTTACTCCTACAGTCATATATTTACCATTGGAAAGAAAAGTATTGTTAGTAATAGTTATTCCTTGCGAAGTTGCTACGCTCTGAATACCATCACTTTCTTCTCCAATACCAGCAACAAAAAAATCATATTTTCCATTAGCGCTTGTATCACCATTATATATGTCTATATAAGTAGAAATATTTTGAAAAGATTTATCCCATTTTGATGATAGGTAGTTGTTTAAAATATTTTTTTGAGCGGAGTTTAGAGTAGCTTGATAAAAAATGGCTTCAAATATACGTCCGTTAAAAGCTAAGTTTGTTGAAGTCGCAAAATTACCAAGAGCAAAACTAGAATTTATGTTTACATATGGTCCAGCTCCTCCGTCAGATAGTTGAATTCTTCCATCTCTAAGTACTTGTTGAGAGGTAGTGTTAGCAATAAAATTCCAAATATATTGTTGAGCTATTGTAATAGAAAATACACCTGAAAGTCTAGCTGGATTACCACAACATGTGCCATGGTCAAAATAAGTTCTATTATTCCCCCAAGGTGTATGGGCACTTATCCTACTGTTTGTTTGAAGTGCTGAGTTTGATGAGAATAAAAAATGATTTTCTATTCTATCCGTAGCTGCTACAATATATATTTCTGCTATTCGTATAGGTGTACCTGTATAAATATCGGTAGCTCTTCTAAGAGAATCATTAGCCCCATCATAGTCAACTCCATGTCTTTCTGCTGAAATAGAATTTTGTCTATATCTTGGTCTTGATACATTAGCAGGAGCTGATAAATCATTGTTATTGACTGATTTATCAGACCAGTCTTGAATAAAGGAATTATTATTTGGATTGTTTGTATAGTTATTATCTGCATCAAGATCAACTGCGTCATACCATGCCCGTTGGCTAGTACTAATATCATCAGGAGCTGCTGAGTTAAGAAGCGTAATTAATGTGAATACGGCGAGTAGTACTTTCACTAAATTCCCTTTTTGTTCTATATGTTGTATATTATAATTTATTACCGCACCAATTAAATATAGCAATTTAAATGGCATAAGAGTACTATTTTTAGGGTATCATAGAAAAAATTATTTTCTATATTTTAATAGTGGAGTAATAATAAACTTTATTATTAATATTTTTGATATAATCTATGTATTATGAAGAGTTATTTTATTACAGATTTATTAGTACCTAATGTCAGTAAATATCTAAAAGAAGTATACAAAAAGTATAGCCCTGATTTTGTATGCTACCGAGATAAGTCGGGGAATAGTGACTTTATGAAAAAAGCAGAAATCTTTCTTCAAACTTCTAAAGAATATGGAATTAAAAATATATATTTAAATAGTAATTTTAAATTAGCATCTAGTTTAGGTTATGATGGTGTGCATCTTACTTCATTTCAAATTGACTTGATAGATAAAGTTAAAAAGATAAAGTTAAAAGTAATTGTTAGTACTCATAATGAAAATGAGATTAAGAGATCTAAAGAAGCTGACTTCATAACATATAGCCCGGTATTTAAGACTCCTAATAAGGGGGTTTCAAAGGGAATTATAGATTTAAAAGAGATAGTTTTAAAATATAAAGATGTCAAAATATTTGCTCTTGGTGGTATAATATCACCTATACATATTGAACAAATTAAGAGTACAAATGCTTATGGGTTTGCTTCAATAAGATATTTTCAATAGAATTATATATTTAAATAAAATATAAAAATTAAAAGGGTTTAAAATGGATTTTTTAGTAGATTATTATTTGGAGCTTAAAGTATTACATATATTATCATTTGTATCATGGTTTGCAGCACTTTTTTACCTGCCTAGACTTTTTGTTTATCATAGTGCAAATTTACAAACAAAAGCGTATACAGACATTGTAGAAGTTCAAGAAGCAAAGCTTTATAAATATATAGCGATGCCAGCGATGATAGGTACAATTTTAAGTGGATTTTTACTTCTTATGGGGAATTTATCAATTATGAGTGGTGCTGGATTTATGCATGCGAAATTAATGTTAGTTCTTTTATTGATTGGTTTTCACTTTAGTTTGGGGTATTATAAAAATGCACTTACAAATAAGACTTGTAAAAGAAGTGGAAAGTTTTTTAGATTTTATAATGAAATTCCAACATTATTACTAGTAGGAATTGTTGTTTTAGTAGTTCTTCGACCATTTTAATAGCTACGCTTTGATTGATTCTAAGGTAGAGGAAGTATCATTCAAGGGTAAGCAAATATTCATCAAAAGAGATGATTTACTTCATTCCTCTTTTGATGGAAACAAAGCAAGAAAACTTCATTATTTATTTTCTAAAGATTTATCTTCATATCAAGCGATAGTATCTTTTGGCTCAAATCAATCAAATTCAATGTATTCATTATCCTCTCTTTGTAAACTCAAAAATATTAGATTTATTTATATCACTCACAAGCTATCATCTTATTTAGAAAATAATATTCAGGGTAACTTGAAATACGCGCTTGATAATGGGATGGAATTAATTCAGAGTAATGACAAAGAAGAAATAACCAAATATAAAAATAATGTAAAATATTTAGTTATAGATGAAGGAATAGCTACAAAAGAAGCTAGCCAAGGATTAAAAATACTTGCAAATGAGATTGAAGAATTTAGTATCAGCAGTAAGCTCTCAAATTTGAATATATTTTCTCCCTCAGGAACAGGAACTACATCTTTATATTTGCAAAAATATTCAAAGTTCAATGTGTTTACAACGCCTTGCGTAGGGAATAAAGAGTATCTATTTAAACAGATGCAACTTTTAGAGGAAGATAGTTCTATTTATCCTACTATTTTGACACTAGAAAAGAAATATCATTTTGGAAAACTATATAAAGAGTTTTATGCGCTTTGGTTGGAATTAAAGAATGATACTAAAATAAAATTTGATTTATTATATGATCCATTAGGTTGGATGGTAGTATTAAAACATCTTTATTCTGATGAAAAAAATTTGTTATATATTCACTCTGGAGGGATAAGAGGAAATATTAGTATGATAAAAAGGTATGAGAATTTTTTGAAATAGTTGTCCATATCTATTTGATATGGACAATTAGAAGATTTATTTGTCTCTTATTTTTAAGATAGCAATAACTTCTTGATATTTAGTGTAGTTAGTCTTTTTTAGGTATCTTAGTAGTCTTTTTCTTTGACCTACTAATTTTAAAAGTCCTAGCCTTGAAGAGTGATCTTTTTTGAACTCTTTTAAGTGTTCAGTTAGACCCCATATTCTCTCACTTAATAGTGCGATTTGTACTTCTGGAGAACCTGTATCTTTCTCATCTCTTGCGAATTTGTTAATGATTTCTAGCTTTTTAGCCGAATCTAAAGCCATATTGACCTCCTGATTGGTATTTGTGAATGTGTATTCTAGCATATATTAATAAAAATTTATTTAATACTACTACTTAATATAGCTCCATCGATTGGATACAAGGTATTTATCTCTTTAATATGAGAAATCTTGAGAAGTATTCGTGAGTCAAAAAGATATTCATTTGCAATTGTTTGAATTTCTTTAGCTAGAGGTAAAATATTTATTATGATGAACTTTGCACCTGCGAGGTTTGATAGAATAGCTTCTTGTTTGTTTGTAGCAGATATCGCAAAGTTGATATTATTTTGTTGTAAGTACTCAATCATATTTTCATCATATTTGAGATGAACGATACTATTATTAGGTGTATTTTTAACATCAGATATACTATCAATTGTATATATGTTTTTAATTTCTGAGAATTTATGACCTATTATTATCATTTCTACACTCTTTACATTTTTGGTTTATAGTTTCTTCTGAATAGACGCCACAAGTTTTACATTTTATTAATGTATTGGGACTTTCATCAAAAGATTTTGGTTTAAAAAAAATCTTATAGATAAAAACTAGTATTATTATAAGAACTACTATTTTTAACATTTAAGATTCTTTATTAGTACATAGTTTCTATTTTTGTTATTATGTATAGTATGCTTTATATTACTTAGCTCTTCTTTTGCATTAGAGCCTTTATATAGCAATATCGATGTATTCTTAGCAGTTACATTTGATGTGATTTTTAAGAATTTATCTGCATTACATACGGCTCGTGAGGTAATTAAGTCAAAAGTACTGTTTAACTCTTCAACTCTTTTAGTCTCAATTGTAATGTTTTTGATATCAAGCTCAACTTTACAAAGTCTTAAAAAAGCTGATTTTTTGTGCATAGGTTCACAAAGAGTGTACTCAATATTTGGGTTTTGTATAGCTATAAGAAGACCTGGAAACCCAGCTCCCGTACCAACATCCAGAGCTGTTTTGATATCTTTTAGTTTAAGATATTTTAGAGGGTATAAGCTATCAGTTATATTTGATTTGATGTCAGATGCACTTTTTAGCCCGGTTATATTGTGAACTTGGTTATATTCCATAAGTAGTTCTATAAATTGTTTAAATTGATTCAAATTGCCTCATTACTTAAGATATGAAAATGTAAGTGCATCACTTCTTGACCTGCTTTTTCACCATTATTTATCTGTATTTTATAGTTATTTTCTATATTCTTCTCTTTTGCCAATGCTTGTATAAAACTACTTACTTTTGCTATTGTCTCAGGTTCTGTCATCTGGAAGTTTTCGCTATGAACTTTTGGGATTACTAATAGATGAGTTTTTGCTTTTGGGTTTATATCTTTAAAAGCTATAAACTCTTCATCTTCTTTTACAATATTAGCTGGAATTTTTTTGTTCACTATACTACAAAATATACACATATAAAACCTTTATTATTCTAAAATTTCTATATATCCAGTCTCTTTTTTGATAGATATTGTAAAATTATTATCTTTACTATCATAAAAAGTGATGTTACAATCATCAGTTATTAGGTTGCTATATAGTTCCTTGTTACCACCATGAAGTCTTCCAAGTTTATCAAAGGTAAGTGTTGCACCTAATCCACAAGTATTTGTAAAGGTGTCTTGAATATCAAACTTTTCAGTGAGTAGTACATTTGGAGAGTTTTTTTCTTGTATGGTTCTACAATTTCCATTATTATATAGAGATCTTCCATTAAGTGGATCGGTTGCAGGTTCATCATCCTGATCTATATTAAATCCCTTATCTAAGTTACTAAAGATAATATAAAAAAAATCATCTGAGTCTCTGCACTTTTTGAATTGTATACTCCATCTTTTTTTGTACCAGTCAGGTTCATTAGGATTATAGAGTTCATCTTGGAGGGCTAGTTGTTGAGTATGTTTCATATGAAGAAGTACTTGCTTTGATGCTTCTTTTATATTGTTTTTACTAAGTAATTTAGGAGTTGCTATATAGCCTATAATACCCATTATCACAACTATGAAAACAATTTCTATTACTGTAAAGGCTTTTTTAGGCATCAAATTTCCTTATTTATATTTAAAATATCATATCATCATCAAGCAAAATTTTCTCTTCATTAGAATACTTTATTTGTGATTTGTTGGTGAAGTATACTTTTTTACCATCAATATATGTCTCTTTTACTTCATTTGGGATTCTAAACTCTCTATTATCTTGAGGCTTATAGGTGATATATTGTTCAAAAAAGTGTTTAAATACAGGAGCTGCTACTTTCCCTCCAGATTCATTATGTCCTATTGGTTTATTGGTATCTCTTCCATACCAGACTACAGCTTGAATATTAGGCGAAAATCCACAAAAAAGGGCATCTACATAGTTATTACTTGTTCCTGTTTTCCCTGCAATTTCTATTCCTCTTACTCTTGCTTTTTTACCAGTTCCTTTGTCTACTACTTTTTTCATTATATCTATCATTAAGAATGCTTGAGCTTCATCATTTATAGGTATTTGTTTATTTGTAAATGTTTGTACATTACCTTTTTTGTCTACGATTTTTTTGATTAGGATTGGTTCAAGCATAGTTCCATAGTTTGAAAAGGCTGTATATACGCCTGAGAGTTCAAGTAAAGATATTCCAAAGCTTCCAAGTGTGATGGACAGATCCATTGGAACTCCAGTAAACCCGATTTCTTGCATATTGTTATATAAGTTTTGAAGACCGATTTCAGATACAAGATTTATTGTTGCCAAGTTTCTTGAGTGTACTAGGGCATACTCTAAAGAGATTAGCCCTTTATTAGTTTTTCCATAGTTTTGAGGTTTCCATAGTTTTCTTTTTCCATTAATTTTTGCTTCAAAAGTTCTTGAGATATCTGGGATCTTTGATACTGATGAGTATCCTGAATTAATAGCATATTGATATATGAATGGTTTAAATGCACTTCCTGGTTGTCTTTTACTTTGCGTAGCTCTATTAAAGGCACTTTTTTTATAGTCAACCCCACCTACAAGGGCAAGTACTTCTCCTGTGTTATTCTCTAAAACGACCATAGCCCCGTTAAGGTCAGTTACATTATTGTCATATTTGTCGCCATCTTTTAGCTTAGTTAGGTTCTGTTCTTGTATTCTTTTTATTGTCTCGTCGTAACCTTGTTTAATAGATTTTTGAGCCATATCTTGGATTGTGATATCGACGGTTGTATATATTTGATAGCCACCAGTTTTAAGGTCTTTTATGTGACTGAGGTTTCTTAGTACTTCATCAGAGATAAAAGGAGCTTTTCTATTAGATAAAGTATTATTGTAGACTTTTGGTTTTAGTTTTGTAGCTCTTTGGTATTCGTTTCTCGTTATCCAGCCTAGAGTTTGCATTCTATTTACTACTCTATTTGCACGTGAGAGTGAAAGTTCGTAGTTTTTAATTGGGCTATATGTACTTGGAGCTTTAGGTAATCCCATCAGCATTGCAATCTCTTTTAGGTTAAGCTCGTCAAGATTTTTATTGAAGTACCCTAAAGCTGCTGTTTTTACTCCATAAAATCCATTTCCAAAATAGATTTCATTAAGGTATCTTTCAAGAATCTGTTCTTTTGTTAATTTTCTTTCTATATTAATTGCTAAAAGAACTTCTTTTATTTTTCTCATTATTTTTTTATCTCTTGTTAAAAGTGTATTTTTAACAAGTTGTTGGGTTATTGTACTCGCACCTTCAGCAAATTTCCGTGCTTTTATATCTTTAAGGATTGCTCTTAAAATTGCTTCAAAGTTAATACCAATATGCTCAAAAAACACTGTATCTTCGATAGCAACAAGTGCTTCTATAACTCTAGGAGGAATATCATCATAAGGTACATATAGTCTATAGTGATCTTGAAAAATATTTGCAATGAGTTTTTCATTTCTATCATATATTTGGGTAGCAATTTTAGGCTTATAGTCAACTAGGTTTTGGGTTTTGTGTTGTATTTTTTCATAGATATTCCAGACAAATAGTCCTATAATAATTGCTGAAAAAAATAGCAAATAAAAAACTGCTTTTGCAATTATCTTTAACATAAGGTGTCTCCTAAGTTTAATCTCTTGCCTCTTATATAGCTTAGACTATCAACTTCTTTTTTTGATGGAGCAGCTACAGATTGTATCTCTATAGAGCCAGTTTGACAGCCTACAAGAATAGAAGATTTGTTAATTCCTAATATCTCACCTTGCTTATTTATAGATGTGTTTTCTTTTAGTGTGAGTTTTTTTAATTTGAGTCCATTTTCTAGGTTTATTCCAGGCCATGGATAAAAAGCTCTATATTTTAAGCTTAGAGTTAATGCATCACTAAAATCAACCAAAGCGTCTTTCTTTGATATCTTTTTGCAATGGTTTGATTTAAAATCAAATTGTGATAATGGTTTTATTTGGTAAAAATTTTTTAGAGTTTTGATTGTTAGATTCGATGCCACACTCCCAAGTTCATCAAATAATTCATTACTTTTTTTATTTTTGGAATCTATAAATGAGAATGCTAATATATCTCCCGTATCAAGTCCTTCATTCATAAGCATAGATGTCACACCTGTGAATGTTTCATTATTTAGTATACTTGATTGGATAGGAGATGCTCCTCTATGAGTGGGTAGTATTGAAGCATGTAAGTTAATACAAGGAGCAATATTTAAAATATGAAGAGGCAGTATATTTCCATAAGCAGCAACAACTATAAAGTCTACTTTTATGTTGTTAAGTTCCTTATATTCTTTTAGACTTTTGGGTTGATATAAAGGAATATCTATATCATTATCAATCAAGTATTGCTTTGTGTTTGGTGGAGTAAGTATTTGTTTACGCCCAACAGGACGGTCAGGCATACATACAAGACCTACTACCGAAATAGCAGAATCTTGTAAAAGAGATTTTAGTATTTGTGTAGCATATTCAGGTGTACCAAAAAAGAGTACTTTCATGAAACTGCTACTTTTGTCATTTGTATTATTTACCAATGTAGAGTTGTCTAGGTCTTGTGATTTTTGTTTTTGGATCTCTTTTTTGTTCCATCCACTGTGTTATCCAACCTACTGTTCTGCCTATCACAAAGATAGGAGTAAACATAGTACTTGGGATATCAAGAGCTGTAAGAATAGTCCCTGAATAAAAGTCTATATTTGGATATAAGTTTCTACTAACAAAATATTCATCATTTAGTGCAATTTCTTCTACCTTGTCAGCTATTTGCATGATATTTGTATCAAGGTCTAGTTCAGTTTTTAATTGATCTCTTAGTTTTTTGAGTTCAGTTGCTCTTGGATCAAAGCTTTTGTATACTCTATGTCCAAATCCCATTAGTCTTACACTGTCATTAGGGTCTTTTACTTTTTTGATAAATTCATCTACTTTGTCAACACTTCCGATTGATGAGAGTTGAGCTATAACAGATTCGTTTGCTCCTCCATGTGCTCTTCCCCAAAGAGCTGATATCCCAGCTGAGATTGATACATATGGGTGTGCTCCAGTTGAACCTACAGTTTTTACTGTAGTTGTAGATGCATTTTGTTCGTGATCTGCGTGAAGAGAGAATATTGTATCAAGTGCACGTACTTCTATATCTTTTATAGGGGCTCTTAGCTTTCCATTAGGATAAGCTCTAAGCATATATAAGAAGTTCTCAGTGAAGTATCTACCAATATCAGGATGTACATAAGGAATACCTACTGAGTGCCGATGTGCAAATGCAGCGATTGTAGGGATTTTAGAAACTATTCTTCTTGCCATTTCTTGAAACTCATCTTCTGTTTCAACGTTAAGATGTTTGTAATAAAAAGAAGCAAGAGCAGCAACAGCTGAAGACAAGGTAGACATAGGGTGTGCCCCTGCAGGAAAAGCTTGGAAAAGGTATCTTAGCCCTTCAGGCAAATATGATCTATATCTTATTTCTGTATCAAATGATTTTGACTCATTTGCTGTTGGTAGTTTTGAATTAAGTAATAAGTATACAACATCTAAATAACTATGATTTTGTACAAGGTCAGAGATATGATAACCTCTATGTATTAGCTCACCTTTCTTACCGTCAATAAAGGTAATATCAGATTTACAATTGGCAGTAGAAGTAAATCCTGGATCATATAAAAACATATTTGTTTTACTATAAAAAGATGAAGAATCTATTACAGAAGGACCTCTTGTCCCATTTATAATATCAAAATCGTAACTTTTGCCATCTCTATTATCTGTAAAGGTAAATGTGTTTTTCTTATCCATCGATATTTTCCTTGTTAAAGTTTTGCTTAATTATCTCTTATTAATTCTTTTTCAATTAAGTCGCAATCTAGTTCTATTCCTAGACGGTCAGTCACTAGTTTTGCATCTTTATAGGCATTACCAAGACAGCTTGTTGCTCCAGGGCTAGGAGTCATATTAAATATAATATTATCTCCATCATCAATTCTTGCTTCACCTAAAAGTAACTGTCTATTTTTCTTATCAATCACTTGTGGTCTTAGACCTCCAACTTTTTCAGCGAACTCTAAGTCTTTAGATTCTATTGAAGGAAGTATTTTTTGAACTTCTTTGGTGAAAAGTTTTCTTCCAAAATAAGGTATTTCAAAAAGTAAGTTTTTGATTAAATAGTTTCTTATATCTTTTTCTTTTAATAATCCAAATCCAACGCTCACAACACTTGCATCAAATTTCATAGTTGTGAGAAATTCTCTTATTTTAGCAGGCTTGTAACGCTCAAGCTTTGGTATAATAGGTGCTGTTGGTCCAAATCTTACTCTACCGTTTGTGATGTCAGGATCACCATGAATTGCGGCGAATGGGAGTTTTGGATTTTGTACTGTATATATTTTTGAATCTATTATATTCTTTTTGGAGTAGTAAAAGCTTCCTCCAACAGGAAGACATGAAAGCTCCATTCCTCTACCCATCTTATGTGCAAAGTACAGTGAATGAGCACCTGCATCAACAACTACAAAGTCAGCTGTATATTCTTCATCTTTTGTTTTAAGTCTAAATTTTTCATTTTCTTTTGTGATATCAATTATTTGAGTATTAAGGAATACATCAGCGTCTTCTTTGATATCTTTTGCATTTTTAACAAATGTTTTTGAAATCTCACCCCAATCTACTATTGGATAGTGTTCATGTGAACCCATAGCCATTACATTTTCTTTTCTGCCGTCTAGTACTGCTGGTTCTATTTCTTTTATTTGGTCAGCATTCCAGAGTTCCATATATGGGAAAAGTTCTTTAAAGTCTTCATGTCTTTTTTTGATATAGGCTACCTCTTCGTCACCCACACCTAAAGCCATTTTGGTACATTTCAAATGATATTTATCTTTATATCCATACATATCAGTATAGTGATCAGTCATAAAAGCTGTTTTTTTAACTTTTCTTGCTTTTTCTAGAGTATAGTTTGTCTCAATATCACCACAGTGCATTGTTTGAGAATTACCTTTTGCATTTGAGTTAAGTGTAGCGAAATCATCATATTTTTCAAAAAGAGCAATACTACCAACTTTTGAGTATTTTGATAACATAAAAAGTAAAGCAGTACCAGTGATACCACCACCTACAATAGCTACATTGTAATGATTAGACATATTTATTTTCTCCATTGGATTTTGTACAATAAGAATTAGCATTCTAGCAAAGATATTGTAAGTTTTTAATGAAACTTTTTACTCAAACTATTCAAAATGAAATTATTAATGATTTTGGAGGTGGATTTAAGTAAAATTATCCTACATTTACGCTTCAATTACAATCAAAAGGAAACTTAATGACACACAAATTACCAGAACTTAAATATGCAAAAGACGCATTAGCACCTCACATAAGTGCTGAAACACTAGACTATCATCACGGAAAGCATCATAATGCTTATGTTACAAATTTAAATAATTTAATAGTTGGAACAGAATATGAAGATAAATCTTTAGAAGAAATTATAAAGTCAGCTCCAGCAGGTGGAATATTTAATAACGCTGCTCAGGTTTGGAATCATACATTTTACTTTAATGGTATATCTCCAAATGGTGGAGGAAAACCAACAGGTGAATTAGCTAAAGCTATAGACAAAGCTTTTGGTTCATTTGAAGATTTTAAATCAAAATTCAGTACTTCTGCAGCTACAAACTTTGGTTCAGGATGGACATGGTTAGTAAAAGATAGTGATGGTTCAGTATCTATTCACAACACATCAAATGCAGATACAACTATCACATGTGACAAATCAATTCCTGTTTTAACAATAGATGTTTGGGAACATGCATACTATGTAGACAAAAGAAATGCAAGACCTTCATATATTGAGTCTTGGTGGAATCTAGTAGACTGGGAAGAAGCTAATAAAAACTTTATAGCGTAATTACATAGGTACTCTTTTTTAGAGTACCTTCTCTTATTTTGATAACAAAACCCAACTTTAATTTTTCTTTTAATCCTAACAAATGTGATGAGTGTGGCGGTAAATGCTGTATTGGTAGCTCTGGATATGTTTGGGTAAATAGTGAAGAGATCCTTAATATTTCAAATACACTAGACATAACAGTTAATAAACTCAAAATTGATTATCTCAAAAAATATGGCTCAAAATATTCAATCAAAGAAGTAAAGACGAAAAACAATTATGAATGTATATTTTTTGATAGTGGAAGATGTAATATCTACGAATCACGCCCAGTACAATGTAAAAGCTTTCCCTTTTGGAATGATTTTAAAGACAAAGATGAAGATGAACTTGATTATTTAAAAGATGAATGTATTGGAGTTGATTTTAAAAGTTAATTTAAAAAAAGTTAATAATTGTTTGTTCCATTTCATTTGCTGATATAATAGTATTTACTTTATCCCTAAATTCAGACGAATCAGTTTGTCCTTTTGAGTATGTATGTAAATGCTTTCTAAATGTTCTTATCCCTGTGTCTTCTCCATAAAATTCTATAATACTATGAAAATGTTCTAGTACTATCTCTTTTATTTTGTCTTTAGGTGTTACTCCAAGCGAATTTTTAATTTGATAAAATATCCATGGATTACCAATAGCACCACGACCTATCATTATACCGTCAGCCTTAGTATGCTCTTTGACGTGTTTTGCTGTATCGTAGTCTGTTATGTCACCATTTGCAAATAGAGGTATACTTATAGCCGCTTTAGCTTCTTTGATAGCGTCCCAGTCAGCATTACCCTTGTACATTTGTGCAGCGGTTCTTCCGTGAATTGCCATAAAATCTGCACCTGCAGATTCAACTGCTTTAGCAATATTTACATGGTTTTTTTCTTTGAATCCAAGTCTTACTTTTACGCTTGTGTACTCTTTATTTGAATACTCTTTGATAGTTTCTATTACTCTTTTAAATTGATCAAGGTCATCAAGAAGAGCTGACCCTGATCCTGTTTTAATTATCTTTTTTACTGGACATCCACAGTTTAAGTCAATTCCATCAATTCCGTCAATTTCATTTAGTATTAATACAGCTTTTTTTACGATCTCAGGTTCATTACCTGCAATTTGTACAATATAAGGAGTCTCATTTGGTGCTTTTTCAATCATATGAAAAGTTTTTTTTGAGTGATGGACTAGTGCATTTGAGTTTATCATTTCACTATATGTCAAATCTACACCAAATTTTTTGGCTACACTTCTAAAAGGCAAGTCAGTAAATCCTGCTAATGGAGCAAGAACTACTAGGTTGTCAAAGCTTTTTATTGTTCCCATATTAGACAAACAGGTTTATATCAAAGTGTTCGCCAGCTCTTTTGAGCTTTAGAAGTAAAGTATATTTGATATATTCATATCTATTTTGAATTAGTGTTTCTACGGTATCAAGTTTTTCGTATTCGAAGTTAATATATATAAGAGCTTCATAAGCTTTTTCATTAACAATTGAAAGTTCGGTGAATATATCTATCATTCTTGATGGAACAAATTTTGCTTTAAATGTTTTAGCAATATCAATAAAATCTTCTTTTGTGAAATCTTCTTGATTAGCAAAATATATGAAGTCTAAATCTGTATCTACTCTTTTGAGTATTTTTAATATATTTTTTTTATTTAAATTTGGATTTATTTTTTTTATTGTTTTAATATCTTTTTGTGAGACTATTATATTTGTAATATATTCTTTTAATTCAACATCTTTTATTTTATCGTAGTTTTTTATATACTTATCAGCATAGATGGGGTCAATATCTAGTTTATTTAATTCATTTTTTATATATAGTTCATCTTTACTACTGAGTTTTGCTGTTTTGAAAAACTTTTCTTCTACTACTTCGTGATTTTGAATTTTATTTATATTTACTAGGAGATCAGACATAGTTTTGTCGTTTATTTCTAGTTTGTCTACAGAAGAGTTATGAAGTTTTAGTTTTTCAATTGATCTGATAAAATCTACAAAAAAACCAAAATGATTAGTTCTAAAGTTACTTTTTTGAACTATTTCTTTTCCAAGAGTCTTTTGAACTAATATATTAGCTAACATTTTTTTATCATGTGCTAATTTATTTTCATTTCTTTTTTTTATGTTGAGATTAAAAAGTAGGTGTAATATGGTTAATATATATATTAATACTGCAGGAAGTAACACCCAAAGAGCATTCAATATATTAAATTTATTATTGATATTAATATACTCTAATCCAAATAAAGAAATTTCGCTAGTTGAACTATCTACAAAGTAATACACATAAGCAAAAATGGCAACTAATAGTAGTCCACCGTAAATAATAAATCGTTTTATTCCCATTTTAGCTTCCTTGCATATTAAATTTTGTAAATATTATATTCTAATATAATTTAGTTTATTATAAGTTTTGTTCAATTGCATTTTTACAGTCAATACAATATTTTGCGTAAGGTTTAGCTAATAGTCTTTCAAACCTAATGCTTTCACTACACATTTCACAAACACCAAAATTCTTTTTATTTATTTTTAAAAGAGCATATTCTACTTTTTTTAGTTCTTGTGATTGTTTATCTAGAATTACAGAATTTCTAAATCTTGTATTCATATGATTCGCTTCATCTCCCTCATCAAGTACATTTCTATTTGCACTTATTCCTTTTACTTCTTTTAGTATTTGTTCCATATCTGATACCAGTTGCTCTTTTGTATCTAGTAGTTTTTCATTTATTTGTTTTATTTCAGCTTTTTTTAGTTTTGACATTTTATATCCTTATATAATTTTTGTATGGAGCTTTTCTTCAAAGTACTCGTCTACTTCAAAGTATATTTTATTGTTTTTCATATATGTCAAGTTACTTTTATTAGCTTGTTTAACATTATTAAGACCCATTATAGCAAGTAATGAAGTTACACCTTTTATTAGGTTATTATGATAGTTTGCAACACTATGACTTTTTTGTCTTGTTAGAAAAGAAGCTCTTTTTTTCTTGTTTTGAGTGGCTAGTCCTACTGGACAATCTCTTCCATTCGCACCCGAACACTCACGTGCACGGATACATCCTGCACTTATCATAAAGCCTCTTGCTATTGATATGAAGTCAGCACCTAGGCACTTAAGTAGTAATACATCATCTGGTGTAAGAACCTTTTCACTAGCGATGATTTTAACTTTGTCTCTAATTCCAAGTGTTTCTAGTTTTTTTTGTACTATATAAAGAGCTGATTGAATAGGAATTCCTACTTTTGTCATCATCTCAAGTGGTGCTGTAGCACTCCCACCATCTCCACCATCAATTGTTATAAAGTCAGGATAAGGTTTTCCTTCATCAATTCGTTTTTTAAGCTCATCAGCTATCGGAACGAAGTTTTCTTTACCTGAAATTACTATTTTAATTCCGACAGGTTTTTCTGAAGCTTCTTGTAAAGTTCCTACATAGTCAAAAAGATCAGATGTTGAAGTAGCATAAGGAAATCTATTTGGACTTATCACATCTTTATATGGTTCTATTCCTCTATAGTATGCAACTGCTGGAGTTACTTTACTTGCTAGAAGTTTACCTCCAGTTTGTTTTGCACCTTGAGCTAATTTGATCTCTGTCATTTTAGAAAATCTCATTATCTTTTTGTATTTTTCATAGTTGAAGTTACCTTCAGCATCTCTAACTCCATAAAGACCACTTCCCATTTGAAAAATAATATCAGGTAAATCGTGTGGTACATCTTCAGGAAAATACTCTAATGGTTGATCCCAGTCAATTCTAAAAAATTGAAGTTTTTTATTATCAAAACTATAAGTCTCAACTTCATCTATATTATCTATAATTAGTCTTCTATATGTCTTTTTTGCTAGTTCTGCATTAAAGAAAAACTTTACTACATAATATACAGCTTTTGAGAGCTTAGTTCCTTTTTTTATATCCATATATCTATTTTTGGTTTCATCATCAGTACAGTTTTGTGATCTTAAAAAGTTACTTGTAAGTCCACCTTCTCCTGTATTTATAGGGAATTTTGCCATATAGGCACCCATAGCAAAAGCTTGTGTTCCCTCAGGAGAGATTGACCCATCACTCATAGCACTTCTTCCGATTATGGATTTTGTTTTAAAGGGATATTTTTTGTCGTCTCCAAATACTACAGAAAAGTCGGGGCTCACTTCATCATTATTATAAGCAGTATTAGCATGCTTAAACAAAAACTTTCCACGACTATCATACTTTGATGGTGAAAACGCGCTAAAAAGAGTTTTATTCTCTGATGCCTTTTCTACCCATGCTATTTGGTCATGACTTTTATAGAATTTTTCATCTCCAAAGTATTGGCGCATAGGATCACGTAAAAGATAAAAAAAGTGTCTCATATGACCTATTATTGGAAAATTGATTAAAATTTGATTTTTTCTTTGTACATATCTGTCATAAACAAATAGAGCAAAGAAAGCAAGTAGTATCAGTAAAAAAAGAAGTAACTTATAATGCTCAGCAATAAAGTTTAATATATATTCCACAAAAATCTCCTAGGATTTATAATTTGTCTTGAACTAGTTTTACAAAATATTTTGCATTTTCTACTGGTACATCAGGAAGTATTCCGTGACCAAGGTTAAAAATATGCCTTTTGTTTTGCATTACTTTTTTAATCTTTTCTACGCCTTCTTTTATGGCGTCTTTACTATATAGTCTTGTAGGCTCAAGATTACCTTGAAGGACATACTTACTTCCAAGTTTTTTATGAGCCAAATCAATTGGAGTTGACCAATCAACTCCAAAAACATCAAAATCTCCATCAATTTCTTCTAAATAACCACTTACTCCTTTTGGAAAAGCGATTATTGGGATATGAGGATATTTGGATTTTATGTAAGTTGAAATTTCTTGAATATATTTCCACCCAAATTCTAGATAAGTGTCTTTTTCCAAAGCACTTGCCCATGAATCAAATATCATAACAGCGTCTGCACCTGAAAGTATCTGTTTTTCAAGGTATAGTTTAAGAGATTCGGTTAGTACTTTGAGTAGGCTATGAATGAATTCAGGGTTTGTATAAATAAGTTTTTTTACATTTGCATAGGTTTTAGATCCAGTGCCTTCAATCATGTAGGTCACAAGTGTCCAAGGAGCTCCACAAAAACCTATCAAGGCTTTTGAATCATCTAGCCTATCTCTTGTGATTTTGAGCATATCATATACATAAGAAAGATTGTTTGCACATTTGACAGGATCAAAGTCTTGTATATCTTTAATACTTTTAATAGGATCTGAAAATACAGGTCCGACATTTGGTATGAAGTCTAGTTTCATACCAAGTTCAAGTGGTACAACTAAAATATCAGAAAACATTATAGCTGCGTCCACATCAAGTATATCTATGGGTTGAAGTGTTACATCAGATGCAAGTTTAGGGTTTTTGCAAAGTGACAAAAAATCACCAGCATCTTTTCTTACTGCTCTATATTCTGGCAAATACCTACCAGCTTGTCTCATCATCCATACAGGTGAGTATGGAACATCTTTACCTTGACAAGCATCTATGAAAATTTTGTTCAATATAATTCCTAATCTATAGAGTTAAGCATTTTGCTGTTCTATCCATTTAAGAGCGATTCTTACAGAATTTGTAGCAGCTCCCACTCTTACTTGATCAGCAACATTGAAAAAATGAATAACATTAGGAGAATATATATCACGTCTTATTCTTCCTACATATGTCATATCAGTATCTGTTGCGATAGTTGGCATTGGGTATTCGTTTGCTTCAAGATCATCTATTACTACTAGATTTTCAAAGTTTTCAAACGCATTTCTTACGGCGTCAATATCTGCTTCAACACCATCTTCAAATGTCACAGTGATACTTTCACTATGACTTCTTAAGATTGGCACTCTTACACAAGTTGCAGCAACTGCTATATCTTTATGTAATATCTTTTGAGTCTCTTGCACCATTTTCATCTCTTCTTTTGTGAAGCCATTATCTTGAGCTACATCAATTTGAGGAATAAGGTTTAGAGCTATTTGATGAGCAAAAGTTTCTATTTTACTTGAGTCAAGTTTGAATTCAAAAAAATCTTTCATTTGAGTCACAAGTTCTTCCATACCAGCTTTACCTGCGCCACTTACTGCTTGATATGTACTAACATCAACTCTTTTGATACCATATAAATCATCAAGTGGTTTAAGTGCTTGAACCATTTGTATAGTTGAACAGTTTGGATTTGCGATGATTCCACTATCTTCATATCCTGCGATATCTTCTGGGTTTACTTCAGGCACAACAAGAGGAACATTCTCATCCATTCTAAAGTGACTTGTATTATCTACTACAACAGCACCAGCACTAACTGCACTTTTAGCAAACTTTGCACTGATATCACCACCAGCAGAGAAAAATGCGATTTCAACATTTTCTTCCATGAAAACATCATGAGTTAATTCTTTTACTTGTATTTCTTGATTAGCAAATTCGATATATTTTCCAGCACTTCTAGTACTTGCTAGTGGAACTAACTTATTTATAGGGAAGTTTAATATTTCTAATACTTTGAATAATTCTTCACCTACAGCGCCAGTAGCACCTACAACAGCTACATTATATTTTTTCATTATTATAACCTCGTCTTGTAATTATTTTGATGAAATTATATCAAAGTATGTTAAAGACTATTTTCTAAGGAAGTATATGAACGCAACTGGAACAAAAAATCCTATTGAGATTACAATACTCATAAGTATTCCAAGATTAGAATAGTCAGCAGTTGATATTGTAACTCCATCAGATATTACTTCTCTACTTATTACAAATATTTTATTTAAGTATTTAGTCAAAAGTCCACTTGCCATAAGAGCTAAATTCATTAAGCTTGTCATCAAAGCAAACCAAGTACCTTTTCTTCCCTCAGGTGCATTAACGGCGACCAAGGTAAGCAGTACAACCATAGAAAGATAATCAAAAGGACTATCAAGTGCTACATCAATAAGAGCTATATCTCTTGCACTTATTCCAAAAGCAGCTGTATATTCATGTAAGCCATAATACATTCCTAAAATAGGAAGAGAAAGTACCGTGGAAATTAAAACTAAGATGATTAAGACTTTTGAAATAGAGAGCTTAACAATGAGGTCACTCATAAACCAAAGTCCAAAAAGAGCAAGTACTGCTCCAATTTGTTTTAGCACTCCAAAGAATTGTTCATCAAATCCTAAAACATCTATCTCCCACCATAAAAGTCCAGGTCCAACTGATGGAACTGCTCGGTAGATAAATATAATCACAATGGCACTTACCATGAATTTGATTTGTTTATTGCTTAAGTCCTTAATTAGTTCATAGATCATAAAGAGTATTACAAAGAGAGACACAAAAAATATTATTTCTTGAGAGTAGGCAAAATTGTTATACCCCATAAATATTACAAAAAATGCAAAGGTTATACCACCAAAGAATATTTTATTGTTTAGGGGAGACTTTAATGGAGTATCAAGCTTGACTAGCATTGCACCAGCTATTGATATGAATGGTATGATAAGAGCAATTATGAACACTAGTTCATATGAATGTTTTGCTACTATGCCACCTAGACCAACTACAAGTATTCCAGCAAGTCCAAGAGCTAGACGTCCAAGAACTTGAATGATAGCTAGTTCTCTTTTTTGTTCTTCTTTTGAAGCAGATTTGTCAATGACCTCTGTACTCATAGTATCGGCCACAACATCTTGAAGGACAAATCCAATCACAGCTATGACAGATGATAATATGAATGTAAACTCTTTAGAAAATGGTAGTATTTGATGTTCTCCTACCATATCTATCATCATTAGTGTACTAACTAATATAAGAGTAGCTCCAAGATAGATAAAGCCTTTTCTTCTTGAACCTATAAGAGAAAATGAATCAACAATTTGACCAAAAACCATTTTAATAGACCAAGGAATCATTAGCCAGACACCAAGAGTTATGAGTTCTGATGAATCAAGGTCTAAGTGACTTTTAATCCAAAAACTCTCAGCTATACTAGTAAAAGCACTTGCTCCATAAGCAAAATATATACAAAGAAGAGGTAAGTATCTAGCCCGAATAGATTTTATAGGAAGTAAGAATTTAAGAAGTAAGCTATTCAAAGAGTCCATCCTCTAACAGGTCGCTTAGTCCCATCTCTTGATAAGTTTTTCTTGTAGCAATTCTTCCACGAGAAGTTTTTTCGATATATCCATTAGCTATTAAAAATGGCTCTAATACATCTTCAATAGTTGCTTCATCTTCACTTAGACTTGCAGCTATTGTACTTAGTCCTAGAGGTCTGTTCTTGGATTCAATTAAAAGATTCAAAAACTTTATATCAAGTTCATCAAATCCTTTATTATTTATACCCAGCTCATCAAGACCGTATTTTGCTCGTTCTAGGCTTATTGTCTCTTCATCTTCAACTTCTGCGAAGTCTCTTACACGTTTGAGTAGTCTTAGTGCTATTCTTGGAGTTCCTCTTGATCTTTTTGCTATTTCTTTGCTTGAGTGAGTATCTGTTAGTTTGTTTAGTTTTACACTTGCATTATTTATTATCTTTGCAAGTTCGTCTTCATTATAAAACTGCAAGCGAAAGTGCATACCAAATCTATCTCTTAAAGGAGAACTTATCATTCCAGCACGTGTCGTTGCTCCTATAAGTGTGAATTTTGGAAGGTCAACTTGAAGAGTTTGTGCAGCTGGTCCACTTCCTACTATGATGTCAAGCTTGAAGTCTTCCATCGCAGGATAGAGTATCTCTTCAATAGCAGGACTAAGACGGTGTATCTCATCAATAAAAAGTATATCACCATCTGTAAGGTTTGTAAGAATTGCAGCTAAGTCTCCGCTTTTTTCTATCATGGGAGCTGCTGTTGTTTTGATATTGGCACTCATTTGGTTGGCTATGATATGAGCTATGGTGGTTTTCCCCAGACCTGGAGGTCCAAAGAAGAGTATATGATCTATGCATTCGCTTCTTTTAAGGGCTGCTTTTATGAAAATATTTAGGTTTTTCTTGATTTTTTCTTGACCTATATATTCATCCCAAGCAGAGGGTCTAAGAGTAATTTCATCAGAGTCTTCAAAATATTGTTTTTCTACTTCTACTATTCGTTCCATGAGTATATAACCTAATGAGTTTTTGAGATTATATATAAACAGACATAAAATTACTACGAAAGTTTTTTTGATAATGATATAATTACGTATTTAGGAAAGGTGAGACAAGTGAAATCAAAAAAAGCAATTTTATTATTAAATATGGGTGGACCAAATAATATAGATGAAGTAAAAGTATTTCTAAACAATATGTTTAATGATAAAGCCATCATAGGTGCACCAAAACCCATAAGAAAAATGATAGCTTTTTTGATAACTACTCTAAGACTTAAAGAAGCTAAGTCAAACTATAAAAAACTAGGTGGAAAATCACCAATAGTCGCGTATACTAAAAACTTGGTAAAAAAACTTGCAGGTGAGTTAGACGAAGATGTATATTATGTGATGAGGTATACTCCACCATTTGCTGATGATGTGTTAAAAGATATTAAAGACTATGATAAATTTTATCTTATACCTATGTACCCACACTACTCATCAACTACTACAGCATCTTCACTAGATCATATATATAAAAGTGCAAAAAAATTTGGGATAGATAGAAGTAAATTTGTCTCACTTGATAAGTACTATAATAACAAGGTCTATAATAATAGTATAATCAGTAGAATAAAAGAGTCTTTAGCAGACAAAAATGCAAATGATTATGAATTAATATTCTCAGCTCATGGGTTACCTAAAAGTATCATTGATAAAGGTGATGTATATCAAAACCATATCAAGCAAAATGTATTAACTCTTAGAAAGATGTTATTAGCAAATAGTATTAACTTCAATAACACACATATCGCATATCAATCAAGACTTGGTCCCGTTGAATGGATAAAACCATATTTAGACGATAAACTAAAAGAGATATCAAAAAACACAAAGTCTAAGAAAAAAGTACTTATATATCCTATAGCTTTTACTATCGATAATTCTGAGACTGAATTTGAACTAGATGTCGAGTATAAAGAGATAGCAGATGAGCTAAAACTAGAAGACTATCAAGTAATAAAAGCTCCAAATGAGATGATGAGTGATAGTATTAAAGATTTGTATCAGAAGATGTAAAATAGCTTTTACTTTAAATATTTAATGCTAAAGTTTCATTTGTTGACTGACGGTCGGTCAACAAATTTAATCAAAGATATTTAATGGCACCAAAAGTTATAGACAAAGCTAAAAAAAGAAAAGATATGGCACTTGCATGTAGTAATCTAATTCATGATGTAGGTATAAAAAACTTAACTATACAAAAAGTAGCGGATAGTGCTGGTATAGGTAAAGGTACTGTTTACGAGTATTTTGAAAATAAAGAAGATATTATTTTTGAGATTATTAATATTCATATTGAAAACTATCAAAATCAATTTTTAAAAGATATCACAACTTTTAGTTCTATAAAAGAGAAGATTTTTTATTTTTTTAATTTTGTTTTAAATGATGATGAAGAAACATCAAAACACTTTAACGGATACCGAGAATATTTATCTATCATTTTTACTGATGGCAATGAAGGTATGTGGGACTTTAATGAAGAGTGTAATATTTTTATTGAAGAGCAGTTAAATCAGATAATTCAAGAGGGAATCGATAAAAACGAGTTAAATCCTATTTCTAAAAAATTCATCAAACCTATTATGATTTTTGAAAAAGGACTTGTCCTTGTCAAAATGACTCAAAAAAATCAAAATGTAAAAAAAGAGTGTGAGAATTTCATAAATGAACTTTTTGCTCTAATATCTACAAAAGAAGGAATTAAAAATGTTTAAAAAATTGTTTATTATTATGTTACCTGGATTTATACTCTGTGCAGCTCCAGCTTCACTTGTAGAACTTACATCTTTAAAAAAAGGTCAAATTAATCCTTTAGTTAGATTTGTAGGTAGTGTTATGTACTCACAAAAATCAGAGATTGCGTCACAAAGTTCAGGAATAATAACAAAAGTGAATTTTGAAATAGGTGATGAGGTCAAAAAAGGTCAAGTTTTAGCTCATATTGATAGTGAACTCTTAGATGCAAAAATGCAGTCACTAAAAGCAAATTTAGCAACAATGAAAGATGAAGAAAGAAGTTCATATAAAGATATAAGTAGATACAAAAAGCTTTTTGCTTCAGGTTCAGTCACGCAAAAAGAGTATGAGAATATGGAGCTAAAATATAGTTCAGCAAAAAATATGTCTATAGTCTCAAATGCAAACCTAAAAGAGCTTCAAATACAAAAGAATCAAAAAATCATCAAAGCTCCATATAGTGGGGTAATAGTCTCAAAAGATATAAACTTAGCAGAATGGGTAAAAGATGGTTCAAAAATAGCAACTATAGTTGACACTAATAATCTTGAAATAGTAGTTAATGTACCAATTGATTTTGTAAATGAACTTGATAAAAGTAAAGAGTATGATATAGAAATAGGAAGTAAAATATATAAAGCTTCTTTAAAAGGTGCAATCCCTAGTGGAGACAAGCTAACAAGAACCTTACCAGTGATATTCAAAGTAACTCTTAAAGATGTATTTACTTATGAGGGACAAGAAGCTTCTATAGAACTAGCTAAAAATATACAAAAAGAAGTAATACTTGTAAAAAGAGACGCTGTTATCAAGAAGTTTGGTCAAGATGTAGTATTTGTAGTAGATGACAATCTTATAGCTATAATGACACCTGTGAAAATTCTTGGATATGATGGAGCTTATATAGGTATATCAGCTCCAAATCTAAGCGAAAAAACAAAAGTGATATTAAAAGGAAATGAACGAGTGTTTCCAAACTCACCAGTTAAAGTAATAAATGAGGCTTCAAAATGAAAAATATATTAATAATTACAGCACACCCAAGTTCAAGAAACTTAACAAAAGAGATAGCTTCTATTTATAAAAAAGAAAAAGAAAAACAAAACAAAAAAGTAGAACTTATAGATTTATATAGTGCTAAACAACTTGAGTTTTTAAATTTTGAAGATTCTAATAATATTGAGATAAATGATACTCAAAAATATTATCAAGAAAAAATCAAAAATGCTAGTGAAATTGTCTTTGTGTATCCATTTTGGTGGGGTAGTATGCCAGCAATATTGAAAAATTGGATAGATAGTGTATTAACTATAAATTTTGCTGCAAAATATAATGGAAAAGGACTGCCTGTAGGACTACTTAAAGGAAGAAGTGTAAAAATAATAGTAACTTCTGGTGCACCAACTTTTTTCTATATACTAAATGGTATAAAAAGAGCAAATAAAAAAATATGGAAACAGACTATAGTAGAATTTTGTGGAATGAAGTTTGATGGGTATTATCTTTTTGGGGGTATGGATACAAAAGGTAAAAATGTACCCAAAATGTTTAAAGTAATAAAAACTATAGCAAATTAATAAGGTATTTTTATGATAAAGTTTTCTATAAAAAATCCAGTTACTATTATTGTATCTGTTCTTTTGGTCGTTTTGTTTGGGTTTATATCTCTTAATAAGCTTCCATATCAATTAACACCATCAGTGACAAAACCACAAATAAAAGTTACTACTATATGGCCAGGTGCTACTCCTTATGAAGTAGAGCGAGAGATTATAGAAGAGCAAGAAAGTGCGTTAAAAGATTTGAACAATCTTTTGAAGTATGAATCATCTAGCAAAGATAATATGGGGGATATAACTTTAACTTTTTCTTTAGGAACAGACTTAAGAGCAGCTCTTCAAGATGTTTCAAACAAGCTAAATGAAGTTAGTTCATACCCTACAGATGTGTTAAAGCCATCAATCGCAAGTGCAACTGCAAGTCCTGTGATATGGATGATGCTTCAAACAACAGATGAAAACCCAAAACATATAGATGAGTATAAAACATTTTTTGACGATGAAATAATCCCAATAATCAAAAGAGTAGACGGCGTTAGTGGTACTATGGGTGGAGGTGGACGAAAACAACAGATGCAAATCATCTTTGATAATGAAAAACTTGCATCATATAACCTCACAATCCCAGCTATCATCCAAATCCTTCAAAGTGAAAATATAAATGTCTCAGCAGGTGTATTAAACGTAGCAAGAAAAGCATATAGAATAAGAACGGTAAATAAGTTCTCCTCCCAAAAAGATATAGAAGATGTAATACTCATATCAAATAGAGAACAAAGAGTAAGAATAAGTGATATAGCAAATGTCACTATGGGCTACGAAGATGCAAGTAGTGTTGCTATGTTCTTAGGAAAAGATGGAATATTCTTAGGTGTTCAGCCTAGCTCATCAGCAAACCTAGTAACACTTACTAATGAAGTTGAAGTGCAAGTAAACAAACTAAATAACGGTATTTTAAAAGAAAAAGAATTAAAACTAAAATGGATTTATGATCAAAGACCTTATATAGTAGGAGCAGTTGACCTTGTAAAACAAAACATAATGATAGGAGCAATTCTAGCGATATTAATGCTTTTATTGTTTTTAAGAAGTTTTACTCCGACAGCTGTTGTATCTATGGCAATACCTATATCAATAATAGGTACATTTATAATACTTGATCTTATGAATAGAAGTCTTAATACTATATCTTTAGCAGGTATATCCTTTGCTGTGGGGATGCTTGTAGATAGTGCTATTGTGGTGCTTGAAAATATTGATAGACTACGAAAAAAGGGTCTTAGTATAGCTCAGGCTTCTTATGAGGGTGCAAAAGAAGTATATGGTGCACTTATAGCTAGTTCACTTACAACTATAGCTGTTTTTTTACCTATTATATTTCTTGAAGATGAAGCTGGTCAGCTTTTTAAAGATATTGCAATTGCAGTTACATCTGCTGTCGTGTTCTCTTTGTTTGTTTCTATTACTGTTATTCCTATGCTTTGGAAGAGTTTATCAAGTGTTTTAGCTAGTAAAGAAGTAAAAAGTTCAAAACTAGTGAACTTTGGTAATAAAATAGTTGATTTTATAATGAGTATAGTTGAAATATCTTTAAAAAACTTATATACAAAACTAATCACTATATTTTCATTAGCTATTTTTTCTTGTTTGAGTATCTATTTGCTTTTTCCAAAGCTAGAATATCTTCCTCAAGGTAATAAGAACTTAATCTTTAATATCCTAATAACTCCTCCAGGACTCTCGTATAATGAAAGATATGACATGGGTACACACCTAATGGATAGTATCAAACCTCATATAAATAAAGATGTTGGAGATATTCCAGGACTTAATAGAGCGTTTTTTGTATCTTATGGGGACTTTAATATATTTGGTGGGACATCTATGTATGAAGATAGAGCCAAAGAGCTTATTCCGATGTTTAGACCTATTGTGAACTCCTTGCCTGCTGTGTTTGGTATATCTATTCAGTCAGGAGTATTTGAAAGTGGAATAGGAGAGGGTAATACTGTAAATATAGATATAAGTGGAGAAAAAATAGAAGATTTAGCAAATACTGGGGGGATGCTATTTGGTGCTACTATGGGAGCAATCAAAGGTGCACAAGTAAGGCCAGTACCTTCAATAGAACTTCTTTATCCAGAAGTAAGGATATCTCCTAACGCAGACGCGCTAAAAGCTCTTAATATGAGTACATATCAGTTTGCAACTTCTATTGATACTCTCATGAATGGCAAAAAGATAGGTGACTATGAACAAGAGGGTAAGAAAAAAATTGATCTTATATTAAAAGCCTCAACTACAAATATACAAACACCACAAGACCTAATGCAAGCTCAGCTTAGAACTCCTGCTTCAGGACTACTTCCTATATCATCTCTAGCAAGTTTTGAAAATACCACAGGGATATCAGAAATCAGACACTTAAACGGTAAAAGAACAATAACTCTTCAAGTAACTCCACCTGATGGCACAACAATAGATGAAAGTATAAAAATAGTAACAGGTATGATAGGTGGAATGAAATCAGAAATTAGTGATGACGTTGATATAGGGATATCTGGAACAGCAGATAAACTTTCTCAGACTATTGGTATGCTTAGTATGAATTTTATTTTGGCACTTTTTATTACATATCTTCTTATGTCAGCACTTTTTGGTAATTTCTTGTATCCATTAGTGATAATGTTTACTGTACCACTTGCAACGGCTGGTGGGTTTATAGGACTTGCTTTGACTAATAAGTTTCTTAGTCCTCAACCTCTTGATATACTTACTATGCTTGGGTTTATTATATTAGTTGGTATTGTTGTCAATAATGCTATTTTGATAGTACATCAGAGTTTAAACTATATCAAGAATGAAGCGATGGATTATAAAGAAGCTGTACTATTATCTACAAGAACAAGAATTAGACCTATATATATGAGTTCTCTTACTTCTATATTTGGGATGCTTCCGCTTGTACTTTTACCTGGACCTGGTAGTGAATTTTATAGAGGGTTAGGTTCTGTTATTACTGGGGGACTTGCTTTTTCTACCGTGTTTACTATCTTTGTCACTCCTGCACTTCTTATGTTTTTTATTAAGATGGAGAAGAAAAATTTAGGAGAAGAGAAATGAGAAATATAATTATATTTTTATTATTGCTTGTTAATTTAAAGGCACTAACTTTAGATGATGCTATAAAAAAAGCTCTAAAAAATAACACTCAAATAAAAAGTCAAGGATACTTAAGCCAGATTGCTAAAGAGAATATAAATATATCCAAATCTTCGTTTAAGCCATCATTAGATGTGGCATATTCAAAAGAACAAAGAAAAGAAAACTTAGGATTCGGGAAAAAAGAATCAAGTTCAAGTGCATCTATTACATATAATGTATTTAATGGATTTAAAGACTTTTATAGTCTTAAAAGTACAAAAAACTTAGCCTATAATGAAGAGTTGAATCTAAAACTAAAAAAGCTTGATATTGTTTATAATACAAAAGTTGCTTTTATAAATTATCTGAAAAACAAAAAAAACATAGCTACAGTAACAAATGCTTATGAACTCTTTGAGAAACAATATCAAGACGCTAAAAATAAATTTGATGAGGGGTTACTTGCAAAAAATGATTTACTTCAAATAAATGTTCGTAAACTTGAAGCCAAACAAAACTTAGCACTAAGTAAGTCAAATGCAAAAATAGCTAAATACAAATTAAAAAATATACTAGGAAGCTCTTTTGATATAAATGAAGAGCTTGAAGATGTAGCAAGAAATGAACTATTGAATGAATACAATGTCTCAAAATTAGGTGAAAAACTTGAGATACAAGTATTAGAAACTTTGAAAAATTCTATCTTAAATCAAAAAAAATCAAATAGAGGGGATAACTATCCTACTATAGATATAGGGGCAAATTATATAAAGTACCATGAGCGTACAACTTCTTTTAGTGCGGATCTTCAAGATGAACAAGCATCACTCTTTTTGAATATCAAGTGGAACTTATATGGTGGAAATAAACAATCATATCAAGATGTAAAGCTTAGTAAACAGATATTACAAATAAATGAAGATTTAACTCAGTTAAAACTTGATACTGATATGATGTATCAAGAAGCGGTTGATAGACTAAGGGTAGCAGAACTAAACTACCAAACAGCTCTTATATCTTTAGACCAAGCAGAAGAAAATTACTCATTAGTTAATTCAAGATTAAAAGAGGGTTTACTCCGCCAGAGCGATCAGATAGATGCGAACTATCTACTATCTGAGGCAAAACAAAATGTAGATAATGCGTATTATGATATCTTTCTAGCTGACGCTCTTTTGCAAAGATTGTTTGAGAGGTCTTATTAAAAGCTTGTGATATATATTTATACTTTATAAGTTTTGAACTTTGACTAAATAAATCCCTTTTAGACCCGATACTATAAGACTTAATTTAACTTTTCAGCAACGCAAAACCTTACTTTAACTCATTATTCTTGATATGAAATAATTTGTTGCTTTAAACTCGCTAATTCTTTCTTGCTCCCAGTAAAAGAGAATTAGCTCTTCCACTTGATAGAACATCCCATAGATGGTATTTGATTGTCTACTTCAGTATCATTAATATTAAGCATAGCATTTAGTAGTTCAGGAATCCTTTCCCTTGGTTCATGAGTACTTATATCTAGATTATCTAATCTTCCACGATATCCCAATTTTAGCTCTCTATCAAAACCAAAAAAATCAGGTGTACAAACTGCATTATATTTTTTTGCAATTTCTTGAGTATCATCAATTAAATAAGGAAATGAAAAGCCATTTTTTAGAGTAAACTCTTTCATCTTCTCTGGAGAATCTTCTGGATACTCTTCACAGTTATTTGACATAATTGCTACCACTCCAAAACCATTTTTTTGAAGTACTTTTACATCATCTACAAACCTATCAACTATCGCTTTTACGTAAGGGCAATGATTACAAATAAAAGCGACAAGAGTCCCATTCTTACCTCTGATATCATCTAAAGTATAAACCTTACCACTAAAATCTTTCAATTCAAACTTAGGAGCATCAAAATCAAAATCACAAATAGGTGTTTCTAAAAGCATATTTTTTCCTTTGTATTTAGTATAAACATAACTTTAACATTTTTAATTAAACAAACTTAAGCTAAAATCTATGCTATGAACAAAGAAATGCAAACCTCACAGTGGGAACACTATTTTAATTCACTAAAAACAATACTAAAAAACAAGCCTAATATCGACATAGACCTAATACAAAAAGCTTTTTATTTTGCTGGAGATGCTCATAGCTCACAGTATAGACGTAGTGGTGAGCCATATATCATGCATCCTACAGCAGTTGCAAAAATTGTAGCTGAGCAGGGTCTTGGGATTGAGAGTATCATAGCAGCACTTCTTCACGATACTGTAGAAGATACAAAAGTTACGCTTCAAGATATCGTAGACACTTTTGGTGAAGATGTTGGTTTTTTAGTAGATAGTTTGAGTCATTTTGATAATACACTTAACAAAACTGACAAAAGAGATGTACAAACTCTACGAAAAATACTCTTTTCTATGAGCAAAGATTTTCGTACTGTATATATCAAGATTGCAGACCGATTACACAATATGTCTACACTAAAACACATGCCCCCTGAAAAACAGATTCAAAAAGCTACCGAAACACAAGAGATATATATAGGGCTAGCCAAAAATCTCAATCTATGGGAATGGAAAACAGACTTAGAAAATTATTGCTTAAAATATCTAGACCCTAAGAAATATAAAAACTATAATACAAAAATAAAAATAGCAAATAAAAAAGACGAAAAAATAAATGATATAGTAAAAATATTACAAGATACATTAAACTCAGATTACATACTATCTGTAATACCTCATAAATACTCAGTTAAAGAAGTAGCCCAAAAATTTCCAAGAGAAAATAGCTTCATAGATATAAACAATACATACTTTATAGAAGTAGTAAGCAAAGAAGACAAAGCATACCACAACCTAAGAACCTTACATCAAAAGTTCAAGTCTTTTGATACCAGATTCAAAGACTATATCTCAAAACCAAAAGAAAATGGCTACAACGCCCTACATACAACTATATTTAGTACCTTTGGTCTCATAGATATCAAAATCAAGAACGAAGATAGCTTCGCAAACTCTCAAAAACACAATCAAGAGCAATGGGTCGAGAAAATTCTTATAAGAGAAAAAAACCTCAAAGATGATGATACCTTTCATAACTCTGTGGTAAACGAAGTATTAAGTAAATCAATCAAAGTATATTCCTCATTTGGTGAAGAAATACGCATACCTAAAAACTCAACTACATTAGATTTTTTGTTGCTTTTATATGGCAAAAAAGGTTTATTAGTAAATGACTTATATATAGAAGATACAACTGTAGGATTAGATTTTGTTTTATCACACAAAGATATTATAGAAGTTAATTTTTTAAGTGAGAAAAGAGCCATTAGACTAGAGTGGTTTGAGATGTTAACTTCATACGAAGCAAAACAAGTACTAATAGATGAACTAGGAGGAGAACAAAACTTTGACAGTCTTTTTAAAGGATATGAAGAGTTTAAGCCTTGGATGAAAATATTTCAAATATCAAACCTAGAATATATTTATATCAATTTTGAAAAACACTTACCAAAAAACAAGTATACAACTTTTGAAGATGTGCTAATAGCCTTAGGTAAAAATCTGATCACAATAAAAGAAGTTTTATTACTGATTATTCCATTAAACATATTTAGGAAAACACCAAGAAGTGAAGTATTTAAATTCGCATTATTAATAAATAATACTCCTAGTCCAAAAATAAGTGTTTTGTTTAAAATACTTGAATGCAATCTCAAAGAATATCTACCAATATATATTCAAGATGACTACTATATAGCGATATATGAAGATTCTCTAAAAGTCAAATACTATTTTAAGAATCTTGAAAATCTAATTAGTTCTATAGAAGCGATAAAAACAGATATATCACAGGACTTACAAATAAGATATATATTATAAAGGTAAATTAAATGTCTATTTCATACAACCATTATATTACAAGCGAAGACCTAGATACAGGGTATCTTGATTGTCTACAATCAAGAATAATCAAACCTCAATATAGATTCACAGGAAAAGCTCAAGCTCAATCTTGGGTTGATATATGGGATGATGCAAATAGCCCTTATTTTAATAACCTGTATACCTTTATAAACCAAATCAAGGAAGATATAACAAAGCATATAAAAACAGATGTAAACTTCATTGCTCTAGGTGGGTCAAATGGAGTTAAAAATAAACCTATACTGGAAGAATTACTCAAAAAAAGAAAAACTACTTTTTCAATTATTGCATCCTCTAAAGATCTAATGAATCATTCATTAGAAAAAATATCAGATATAAACATTCCAAAAGAAGTATTTATATCACACTTCAAATCAAAAAACTTAAAACTACTAAGTAGACAAATAAAAGAAAATCATCATGATACTAATTTTTTTGTAATGCTTAGTAATACTTTTGGCTTACACCCCCAAGAGACTATAAGTAAATCACTTAGAGATGCTATGAATAAAAATGACTATCTACTAATAGAAGCTCATATTGCACCTGATAAAATAGACCCCAACTATATAGAAGCTATGCTAAACAACTATAAAAACTCATCTTTTAAAAAACATGTATTATTATCTTTGTCACAAATAAATATCACTGAAGATGATGGATTTTTGGAATTAGAATATAGTAATGATAAGTTTTTTACAGATCTAAGTGTAGTAAGCTACTACTTTAGGTTCAAAAAATCAAAAGTAGTAAAATACCTAAACGAAGAGATATACTTCGCCAAAAATGAAAGAATTCTTCTCTTTTCATCAAACAAATACAAAGTAAAGGTACTAAGAAGAATACTAAATGATCATGGCTTTGATATAAAAGAAGAGTTCATCAACCATGAATTAGGCTGTGCTGAAATATTATGCCAACTAGCTTAAATCTATGAAGTGCTCTAACCCATAATAAAGCTTGTCTCTATTCATAACCTCTTGGCATGACAAAAATATACCTTTAGTAAAGCACTCTTGATTTATAGCAGTTGATTTTATCTGTAGCGTCTCTCCAGGCTCACCAAAAAGTATCTCTTGATTGGCTAGTACTCCAGGCATTCTTATAGAGTGTATAGGTATATTTTGGTACTCTCCTCCAAGAACATTAGGTATAGACTCTTCACCTCTTTGTCTTGAGTTCACATTACTTTTTGCTGTCATTTCGGCTAGTTTTCTTACTGTTGATGATGGAGCTTCTAGCTTCTTATCATGGTAATACTCTATAATCTCTGCATTTTTTAAATATTTTGAAGCTTTTTGTGCGAATATCATCATCAAAACAGCAGTAACTGAAAAACTTGGTACAACTATACCTCCAAGCTTTTTTGCTTCACATATCTTTTTAAATTCATTAATCTGATCAAGAGTCAATCCACTTGTACCAATTACAGGTCTAACACCTGCGTCAATAATAGTCTTTGTATTTTCATAAACTGATGAAGACCAAGTCAGATCTAAAACTACATCAGGTTTTGTTAATTTTATTTGTTCAGATAAGTTATCTTCAATATCATCTAATCCGACAATTTTAAACTTAGGATTATTTGAAATTATTTTTTGGCTAAAAGTACCCATCTTGCCTTTTGCACCATTAATCAATATCTTTATCAATTATAATCCCTTGTATTTCATATAATAAAATTGTAACATTTAAAAGATTTAAGTTAAAGCCTATTTAATAAAGTGTTTTGTGACTATTGTTTTTAATTAAACAAACTTAAGCTAAAATCTATGTTATGAACAAAAAGATGCAAACCTCGCAGTGGGAACACTATTTTAATTCACTAAAAACGACACTAGAAACTAATCCAAATATAGATATAGATCTAATCCAAAAAGCATTTTATTTTGCTGGAGATGCTCATAGTGCACAATACAGACGTAGTGGTGAGCCATATATCATGCATCCTACAGCAGTTGCAAAGATTGTAGCTGAACAAGGTCTTGGGATTGAGAGTATCATAGCAGCATTTCTTCACGATACAGTAGAAGATACAAAAGTCTCGCTCCAAGATATCATAGATACTTTTGGCAAAGATGTTGCTTTTTTAGTAGATAGCTTAAGTCATTTTGATAATACATTAAAAACAACTGACAAAAAAGATGTACAAACTCTAAGAAAAATACTCTTTTCTATGAGCAAAGATTTTCGTACAGTATATATAAAAATTGCAGACCGTCTGCACAATATGTCTACACTAAAACACATGCCCCCTGAAAAACAGATCAAAAAAGCCATTGAAACACAAAAGATATACATAGGTCTAGCAAAAAATCTAAATTTATGGAAATGGAAAACGGCATTAGAGAATCATTGCTTCAAATATCTAGAACCCCAAAGATACAAAATTTTTGATGAAAAAATAAATGCAGCTAATAGACACAATGAAAAAATACAAAATATAATAAAAACTCTCAAAAATTCTCTAACCCCAAGTAGTCTAAAATCTCTCACAGCACATAAATACTCGACCCTAGAAATTGCCAACGAACTAAAAAGAGAAGATAGTTTCATCGATATAAACAATATCTACTTTATAGAAATACTAAGTTCAGGTAAAAAAGCTTACGAAAACTTAAGTTCATTGCATAGCTCATTTAAGTCATTTGATACTAGATTCAAGGACTACCTCTCAAAACCTAAAGAGAATGGATATAACGCTATTCATACTACAATATTTACTGACTTTGGACTGATTGATATCAAAATAAAAAATGAAGACAGCTTCAGTAACTCTCAAAAGTACAATGAAAAACAATGGGTAGAAAAAATACTCCTACGTGAAAAAAACCTCAAAGACGATAGTATATTCCATAATTCAATTGTAGGTGAGGTACTAAGTGATTCTATCACTGTATATTCATCTCACGGAGAAGAGATAAACATACCTCAAAACTCTACAGTACTAGACTTCTTGCTTTTACTTTATGGTAAAAGAGCATTTCTTGTGGGTAATGTATATATACAAGATAAATTAGTCTCACTAGACTATAACCCAACACATAAAGATATCTTAGAAGTCTTATTTACAAGTACAACTAGCTCAGTTAGACTAGATTGGTTTAGCATAGTAACTTCTTATGAAGCAAAACAAATACTAATAAACGAACTTGGAGGAGAACAAAACTTTGAAAGTCTTATGAAAGGATACGAAGAGTTCAAATACTGGGAAAAAGTTTTTGATATCTCAAGTTTAGACTATATTTATAAATACTATGAAAAATACTTACAACCAGAATATGACTCTTTTGAAAAAGCTTTGATTGCTATAGGTAACAAAACTCTAACAACAAAAGAATTTGTATCTAAGCTCATACCAATAACAATATTCAGTAAATCATCTGAAAACTCACATAATTTTGCTTTAAAAATAAAAGACATTGATTCCACTTATGTAGAACAAATATTAGAAATAATGTCTAAACTTTTGAAAAAAAATTTACCAAAACATATTTCTGATATTCATTATGTTTCATACGGAGAAAATAGTATTATAATTAGATATTTTTTTAGTGATATGAACGACTTGCTAAGCTTTTTATTTGAGATAAAACAAATTGTATCCAAAAATATCAAAATAAAATATACCACTTCACAAGGATAAAAATGTCAATAGCATACCATTATAAGACCTCAGAAGAAAAACTTGAACTTGAATATCTTGAAGCTCTAATAAATAGAGAGATACCTCCAAAATACAAGTTCTTAGGTTCAAAAAATGCAAAATCTTGGATAAAATCCTGTACAGATTCTAACTACTCTCTTTATCTTGAGTCTTTTAAGTTCTTAAATTCTATCGAAGCTGATATTAGTGCTGAACTACCTAATGAAATCAACATAATAGCAGTATGTGTAGCAAATCTTCTCAAAGACAAAGTTCTGATTGAAGAATTTATGAAAAATAAAGATATTAGCTTCTCATTGATGGATACATCAGAAGAGTTATGCTCATATATAATGCAAAACCTTGAAGATATCAATATCCCCAAAAGTGTATACATATCAGAGCTAAACAATAGAAAAAACTTGAAATTAGTTTCTAAACAAACAAAAAAGAAAAACCATGAAAGTAACCTATTCACAATATTAGGAAATACCTTTGGAGTATATCCCAATGGAATGATGCTAAAAACCATCAAAGACGCTATGACATCTGATGATTATGCATTAATAGAAACTCATATCTCCCCAGATGCAACAGACCCAAAATATATTCAAAGTATGATTACAAACTATGGAAACGAAGACTACAACAATCATATAATGCAGGTCTTTAACAAGTGTGATATCAGTGAAGATGATGGATATATAGATGTAACATACTCTAATGATAGACTTTTCCCAGATATTGACAAAGTAAGTCATTATTTCACATTCAAAAAGAACAAAACAATTAGATACCTAGATGAAAAACTATCTTTTGTAAAAGGTGAGAAAATACTAGCAACCTATTCAAACAAATACAAATTAAATATTTTAAGAAAAATCATAAAAACTAATGGGTTTAAAATGGTTAAAGAATATATCAATAGAGAAAAAGGTCTAATATATATTTTATGCCAAATCAAATAGTTTATTAAACACAAGAAAATAGAAAACATAATAACCAAACAATTAATGAAATATCTAGGAGAATAAAATGACATTTCAAATGGTACAATCAAAAATCCACAGAGCTACTATCACAGACGCCCATCTTGACTATATAGGATCTATCACTATAGGCAAAAAGCTAATAAAAGCTTCAGGACTACTACTAGGACAAAAAGTTGATATCGTGGATATCAACAATGGAGAACGGTTTTCTACATATGTAATAATAGGTGAAGATGATAACGAAATAAAAATAAACGGCGCGGCTGCAAGAAAAGTACAAGTTGGAGATCTTTGTATCATCATAGGTTACGCAGGACTTGACAAAGAAGAGCTTGCACATTACAAACCAAATGTAGTACTAGTAGATGAAAAAAATGAAATAACTCAAATTGTACATGAATTAAAAGGCTGATTAAGACCTCTTAATAGTCTTCAAAATTGTTTTTGTGTTTTGTTTTTTTGTACTTTGTACTATTTCGACTTTTTTCGTATTGATTGATTTGATAAAACACTTTACTTCTTATCTCATCTACATCTTTGTTGTTTTGTATTTGGTTCGTGATAAACAGGGCTAAGTCTCTTAACTCATTTAATGCTTGATTTGGGATTTTGAGTTCAGGGAATTTTTGTATCTGGTCTATAGGTTTTTTGGTATAGCGTATTAGGTTTTGGGTATCAAGCTCTGGATGATTCAAAATCTTTTGTGATTTTAATATAAAACTTTTTAAAAGTCTTGTTTGCTTTTGGGTTTGATAACGTTCGTATTTGTCTTGCATTGTTTAACTCATTTTGATATTAAAGATTTGGGGTATTAAAAGAAAGTCTTTTAATAACATAGTTCCCTCTCTTATAGTAATTTAAGACCAAAGTCTTTATAGTCTTTAAATTTACTATCATTACTAACTAATATATAGTTTTTATCAATAGCACATTTTATAATCAATCTATCAAAAGGGTCTTTATGATTATCAAACTTCGGTAACTTATAATAACTAGACATAGAATTAACATCTATATCCAATATTCTCAACCCCATTTGAATACACTTTTTAGATAAATCTTCTGGATAAATACCATTTAATTCTATCTTTTTTAGAGCATATTTGATAGAAATTTCCCAAAAACTAATAGAAGTAATGAATATCTTATTTTTTGGGTTTTTTAAAATTTCTAATTTTTCTTTGGATATTTTTTTGTGATCAAACAAAAGCCATATTAATATATGGGTGTCTATAATATAATTCATCCCTCTAATAACTCTTCTTCACTCATATCAAAATTATTGATTTTAACTGAAGCAAAGTTTTCACAAATACCAAACTCTCTAGATTGATTCTGAACTATACTCTCATCATAAGGCACTATTACTGCTATTTTTTGATGTTTTTTACCATACTCTATAACAAACTTCTCACCACTATTTTTAATTTGTTCTAAAACTGAAGAAAAATTTGTTTTTAAATCACCTATACTAATAAACTGCATAAGACTCCTTTGAAAATTACTTCTAAGAATATTATACAGTTTTATTTGTCAAGTTGTCAAGGATAGACATAATCTAAATTAACATACTACTCTTTTGGTGCTATCATCTCTTCAGGCTTAACATATTTATCAAAATCTTCTTCACTCATAAGACCAAGCTTTGCTGCTGTTGCTTTTAGTGTTGATTTTTCTTTGTGAGCTGTCTTTGCTATGAGAGCCGCATTTTCATATCCTATATAAGGATTAAGTGCAGTTACAAGCATAAGAGAGTTGTTAAGATAGCCATCTATGGTATCAAGATTGGCTTCAATACCAACTGCACAATTCTTGTTAAAGCTTTGCATAGCGTCACTTAGTAGTCTTATTGATTGAGTTAAGTTATATGCGATTACAGGTTTATAAACATTAAGTTCAAAATTCCCTTGAGATGCGCCTATACTAATGCTCACGTGATTACCCATAACCTGAGCGCATACCATACTTAAAGCTTCTGCTTGAGTAGGGTTTACTTTGCCTGGCATTATTGAGCTTCCTGGTTCGTTTTCAGGTATATTAATCTCACCTAATCCACATCTTGGACCACATGCTAAGAATCTGATATCATTTACGATTTTAAGCAAATTTGAAGCAAGTGCATTAAGAACACCACTAAACATAACTTCACCATCATGAGATGTAAGACCATGAAATTTATTTGGATGAGATACAAACTTGTAAGACGATTTGGTATCAATATTAAGAGCTTCTGAAACTAGTTCTGAGAATCTTGGGTGTGAATTAATACCAGTTCCTACAGCCGTTCCACCAATTGCAAGTTCACACAAGTATTTCATAGAATCTTCTATCTGAGAAAGTCCCTTATCCAGCATATGAACGTATCCACTAAATTCTTGACCAAGAGTAAGTGGAGTAGCATCTTGAAGATGTGTACGACCGATTTTTACTATATCACTAAAATCATCTGCTTTTTTATTAAGTGTATCTCTAAGAGTATTGATAGCTGGGATTAGTAGGTTTTGGATATCAAGTACAAATGCCACTCTCATTGCTGTTGGATAAGTATCGTTTGAGCTTTGACCTTTGTTTACATCATCATTTGGATGCACAAGCTTTTCAGTTCTAAAGTCTTTACCTAATATTTCAGTTGCTCTGTTTGCTACAACTTCATTCATATTCATATTTGACTGAGTACCTGAACCTGTTTGCCATACTACAAGAGGAAACTGATCATCATGCTTACCAGAAACCACTTCATCACACGCCTGTGCGATAGCGTTTGTTTTAGCACTATCAAGACGACCAAGTCCATTATTTACATTAGCACATGCTTTTTTCAAATATGCAAAAGCACGAACTACTTCTGGAGGCATTTTCTCAGTACCTATTTGGAAGTTTTCTAAACTTCTTTGTGTTTGAGCTGCCCAATACTTTGAGTTATCAACTTTCATATCACCCATAGTGTCTTTTTCTATTCTGTAATCCACTTCATTTTTCCTTTTCTTCATATTATTAATATTTGTTCAAAGATCTTATTTATACTAAAACTACATTTTCAATATATTTAAAATCTTTTGTATTTAAAGTAAATAATTTTGAGTTATGTTTTGACACACTAGAAGCTATTAAACTATCTGGTATATTTAAATTATGGCTTTTTGCATATTTTATTATAAGTGTTTTCGCTAAGACAGATATTTCTGTATCTATATGAATAATTTTAAACAAAGCTATAAATTTTTCAAGTTTTTTTAACTCAACTTTATTTATAGCTCCATAATATAATTCCATAGCACTTATTGAAGAAATAACTATTGTTTCATTAAAGTTTTCTACTCTTTTTACTATAGGACTATTTCCTTTTAATATTTCTATTAAAATATTAGTATCTAAGAATATCATCTTTCCCAGGCTTGTTTTTTAATTTCTTCCTCTGAAATATTTTTTTCTTTCCAAATACCTACAAATTCTGCTAAGTTCTGCTTTATATTAGAATCTTTTTTTATACTTAAATCTTTTTTAAGTACTTCTCTAATATAAGCAGATACAGAAACACCTAACCTCGTAGATTGTTGCTTCAATTCATCCAGTAATATTTCATCAAAATATATTTGTGTTCTTACCATAACTACTCCTTCATATACACCACTATTATACATCACCGATGTTAATGTTGTCTATCTAAGGTTACTTGTAGTAATTACTTTTGTGCTTTAGCTGCTGCTTGAAGAGCTTCTATAACTTCATCTAGATTTTCGTATGGTATATGAGCTTTCCAAGCTGGTTTAGAACCTTTTCTTAAAGTAATACCGATACTTACAACTGAATGTGATCCCTCTCCATATGGCTCATCTATATGAGATATTACAATTTCGCCATTTTTACTTCCATCTAAATCTATGTGTTTTAATTCTTTTACTGCTTCTGCCATTTTTTTATCCTTTAGTTTTTATTGGGAATATTTACTTTGATTGCTAGTTCTGCCAAGCTCTCAGTTGGTACACTTGCAGGTGCTTGAGTCATCAAGCATTGCGCACGCTGTGTTTTTGGAAACGCTATCACATCTCTAATACTACTTGTTTTGCATAAGAACATTATGATTCTATCAAGTCCAAATGCTATACCACCATGAGGTGGAGTTCCAAGCTTAAGAGCATCAAGCAAGAATCCAAATTTCTCGTTTGCTTCTTCGTCACTTATTTTTAGAAGCTTGAATACTCTTTCTTGAAGTTCCGTTTTATGTATTCTTATACTTCCTCCACCAAGTTCTTCACCGTTAAGTGCAAGATCATAAGCGATTGAGCTTATCTCATCAAGTGGAGCATCAATATTTTTTGGCATAGTAAATGGATGATGAGTAGCTTTGAATTTTCCCTCTTCTATTTCAAACATAGGAAAATCAACTACCCATACAAATTCAAATTTGTTTTCATCAATTAGACCTAAGTCACTTGCAACTTTAAGTCTAAGTCTTCCCATATAATCAAGTACAGTTTTCTTACTTCCTGCTCCAATAAACATGATATCACCAGTCTTAAGACCTAAGTCTTTTACCATACTCTCTACTGAGCTTTCACTCATGAATTTTAAAAGTGGGCCTTTGATTCCCTCTTCTTTCATTTGAAAATATGCAAGACCTTTTGCTCCGAATTTTGTTACAAAGCTTTCAAGTTCTTTTATTGATTTTCTTGAGAATTTTTCGTCGCCACCTGGTATTATAAGAGCTTTTATTCTATTCTTTTTAGTATCACTTGACATACTAGAGAATATTTCGTTTGAGCTATCTTTGAAATATCCCAAGATATCTTGAAGTTTAAGATCAAATCTACAATCAGGCTTGTCACTACCATAGTTTTCCATCGAATAATCAAAAGTAATTCTATTAAACGGAGGCTTGATTGTCTTACCTGCAGCTTTGAAAATCTCTACCATCATATTTTCAGATAATTTTATAATATCTTCTTGCTCACAAAAACTCATTTCGATATCTATTTGAGTGAACTCTGGCTGTCTATTTGCTCTTAAATCTTCATCTCTAAAACATTTTGCAATCTGAAAATATTTATCAAATCCACCTACCATCAAAAGTTGTTTGAACAGTTGTGGAGACTGAGGAAGTGCGAAGAAATCACCTTGATGAACCCTACTTGGTACTATATAATCACGAGCTCCTTCTGGAGTTGCTTTTGTAAGCATAGGAGTTTCAACTTCTAAGAACCCCTCAGTATCAAGGAAGCTTCTTACAGCAGTAGTCACTTTACTTCTTGTTTTGAATATATCAAACATCTTAGGACGTCTAAGGTCAAGATATCTATATTTTAATCTTATTTCTTCACCAACGTTTTCATCATTTATTACAAATGGAAGTGCGTCACTTTTGTTTTCTATTATAAGTTCATCTACTATAACTTCTATTTTACCTGTTGGTATTTTGTTATTAACTAAACCCTCACCTCTTAGTCTAACACTACCTTTAACTTTAAGTACAAATTCATCTCTTATTGTACTAGCTAATTCATGAGCTTGTTTATTATGCTCTGGATCACAAACAAGTTGGACTATACCAGTTCTATCACGAAGATCAATAAATATAACACCACCATGATCTCTATAACTTCCTGCCCAACCTACTAATTCTACTTTTTTACCGACTAATGATTCGTTTGTATCTGCACAATAATTTGTTCTCAAAATATTCCCTTGAACTTAATATAGCCGTGATTATAGCAAATGAAAATATGAAATAGTTTTTATGTTTTTTCTGTGTTTCCCCAAAGCCTGATATGTAATCTATCTGTATAGTTAAAGTTGTTTTTAATACACATTTTTGTGAGCTTTAAAGCTACTTTATTAAGTTCTATATCTGTTATTCCCATTGGCATACAATATACATCACATTTTGGTAATTTTACAAGTAGTTTTTTTATTTCTTTTTCATTTATTTGTACGTCTTCATCACACACAAATTTTAAAAAACTTTCTTTTGAATTTGAAATAATTGTATGAATAGCTTCTATGTTTATTCTTTTAGCTTCACTTTCACCTGAATTTGAGAGCTTCACGCCCATAGCAAAAACAATATGCTTGTATATTGGATATTTGTCAAAGTCTATTTTTATAGTGGCATTTGTTTCTACTGTAATATGAAAATTATTTTGGACTAAGTACTCTACAAATTTTATAAAATCTTTATTTTTGTGATTAAGAAGTGGTTCTCCACCTGTAAGTATTATATTTTTGATATTAGCTGGATATGAGTCTACTATTTTTACAAGTTCAGTATAAGAGATATCTTGCCAAGAAGGATTTTTGTATACCGCTCTTGTTGTATCACACCCTATGTTTTCTCCATCATCTACACCAAAGGCTGGGCAACGAAGATTGCAAGATGCAAATCTTACAAAGATACTTGGATGACCTACATATTTACCTTCACCTTGAATAGATAAGAAGTGTTCAATTAATTGCATTCGGATTTACCAAATTAAATATGAGGATTGAACTCGCAAGGCTTCCTCTGTGCATTTCATCTAAACTTAGTATCGACATTAGACTCGCAAGGCTTCCTCGTGACATTTAGTCACGAGAGACCTTGCTCCTCTTTGACACTAAGATATTTTTTACCTGCTGATACATCTGCATCTTCAGCTTTTGTTCTTTCTTTGGCTTTAAGAAGTACGGGGCTTCCTTCAAAGTCAAACTCATCTCTTAAATTATTTATTATATATCTTCTATAAGAAAAGTGTAATTTAGCTCTATTCATCACAAGTGCAATTCTAGGAGGCTGAGTGTCATACTGAGTTGTAAAGTATATTTTTACAGTCTTTCCTTGAAGTGTTGGAATACTATGTTTTGCTGTTACTTTTTTCATAAAATCATTGAGTTTTGATGTTGATATTCTTCTTGAATAGTTTTCATGTACTTCAAGTATTTTATCAAGTATTCTATGTACTCTTTGTTTTGTAAGTGCTGAGACTGTTAAGACAGGAGCGTAGCTAAGGAATTTAAACCTATATCTAACATCTTCCACTACTTTTTTATAATCATCTCTTGCTTTGTCCCACTTATTAAGTACTATTATACAACCAAGAGTATACTTATCTATATATGAAGCTATTCTCTCATCAAGTTCTTTAAACTCTTCACTAGCATCAAGTACAAGAAGAGCGATATTTGCATTTTCAAGCATACGCGTAGTTCTATCAAGTGCAAACTTCTCAATACCAAGAATCTTACTTCTTTTTCTTATTCCTGCTGTATCTACAAAAGTAAGTTTTTTCTCAGCATAAATAATCTCTTCATCTACAGGATCTATCGTTGTACCTGCTTGTTCACTTACTACTGCTTTGTCTTCTCTTAAGAGTGCGTTAAGAAGTGAGCTTTTACCAACATTCACTCTTCCAAGAATTGCTATTTTGATATCATTTGAAACTTCTTTTTTTACTACATTCTCTTCTAAAAGTAAGTCTTCAAAAGAGACTTCATCTTCTATTATGGGTTGGGTTACTTCATCTTTTTTAGGTAGTAGTGCATATATCCATCTTTTAAGATCATTTACACCTTTATTGTGTGATACAGATATATTAAACACTGTCTCAGCACCAAAGCTTATGAACTCCCAAGCTCTTGTTTCATCATTGTGACTATCTACTTTATTTATAAGAAGAGCTATTTCTTTGCCCATTTGTTGAAGTTCAAAAAATATTTTTTTGTCATCATCATCAGGAAATGATTTGCCATCTACCATGAATACTATGATATCAGCTTTATTAGCAGCTTGTAGCGATTTGTTCTTCACCGCTACAAACATATCACTTGAATCATCAAGTCCACCAGTATCAAAGAGCAAAAACTCTTTATCATCAAGAGATATAACATGCTCGTTAATATCTCTTGTAGTCCCACTAAAATCTGATGTTATCGCTATTCTGCTTCCAGCAAGTCTATTAAAAAGTGAGCTTTTGCCCACATTTGGTTTGCCTATAAGGGCTATTTTTGTCATTAATTTAATCTTTTATTAATTTATTGATCCAATATGATACTAGTCTTACACCAGCACCACTTGCTCCAGTTTGATTGTATCCCCAATCACGCTCTACAAATGCAGGTCCAGCGATATCAAGGTGTACCCACTTGTCTTTATATTCATCAGTTATGAAGTTGTCTAAAAACAGTCCAGCTGTTATAGCTCCACCATATCTAGAACTACTGATATTACAGATATCAGCAACTGGACTTTTTAGTGTTTTTTTAAGATATTTATTAAACGGCAACATTGAGCTTAATTCACCTGAGTTGTTCGCTCCTATTTGGTGTTTGAGTTTTGAGTTGTTCCCCATGATACCAGTTGTATATTCACCAAGACCTACAACACAAGCACCTGTAAGTGTCGCAAAGTCTAAGATATAATCACTTTTGATTTTATCTTGAGCCCAAGACAAACAATCAGCAAGAACAAGTCTTCCCTCAGCATCTGTATTTTGAATCTCAACACTATCTTTGTTTCTTGCGATTATTACATCATCTGCTTTGTACGCATCTCCGCCTACCATATTTTCTGTAGCACCAATAACAGCGTGAAGTTCAACATCAAGTTTAAGTTCAGTTATAGCTTTAAAGATACCTAAAACGGCACATGCTCCACCCTTATCAGCTTTCATAGTACTCATATATGAGCCTGTTTTGATATTAAGCCCACCACTATCATAAGTAAGACCTTTACCTACAAGTGTTATTACTTTTTTAGGATTTTTAGGTGTATAAGAAAGATGTACTAGTTTTGCAGGATGACAACTAGCCCTGTTTACTGCTAGAAACAAATTCATATTTTCAGATTCTAAGTACTCATTATCTCCGATAAAACAGTTTGTATTAGGTACATCTATAGTTAACTCTTTTGCAAGCTGGGCTAATCTTTGAGGTGTTACATCATTTGGAGTTGAGTTCACTATAGTTTTGGCCATATTTGTAGCATTCGCTACAGCAAAAGAGAATTTTATCTCTTCGTTTGCTTTTGTCTCATCAATTTTATTATCACTATAATCCTCAGTTGAGATTATGATTTTTTCTACATTGATAGATGATTTTTTTGTGAAGTATTTATCGAATTTATAACTTCCAAGAATTGCACCTTCTACAATAGCAGATATATTTAACTCTCTTTTACTTGAATATGAACCAATACTAATAGTTTTATAGCTTGATTTTTTGATTTTCTTAAGAGCATTACAAAGTGCTAATCTTATTTCATCACTATCAAAACAAGGAACACCGACATATATATTATTACCTATTTGGCATAACTCTTCTGCAGATCCTTCAAACCCTTGGACTTTTAATTCATCTTCTTGAGTGACCCATTTGTGAGATAAATCTTTGTTTTTAACTATAACTATAGTTGCGTCAGCTTTTATACTATCAAGTTTATTCGACTCTAATTCAAATTTTATATCAATTATTGAGCTCATTTTTTTCCTTTAAGTGTAACTTATTCATAAGGTTTTGAAACCTTGGTTTTCTTTTTGTTTTATGTCTAAAATAATAAAGTACAGCGTACAGTATTATTAATATAACGACTAATGTTATAGGCCAATTTATCTTAAGAACATTAAATATATTCATAATATGATCTTTAAAGATAGAAGTAAGAGTAGCAATTATAGTAGCCCAAACCAAAGAACTAATAAAATTAATGATAACGTATGTTTTGTACTTATACGAAGTAAGTCCTATAGCCATAGGCATAACAATCCTAAGGCCATACAAAAACCGCTGACAAAATATAATAAGCCAACCATATTTTCTCAAAAGTATATGAGCTAATGCAAATTTTCTACGCTGACGATATAACTTTTTATGTACTATTTTTTTGTTATATCTGGTGATAAGAAAATAAATTTGATCACCTGTAAACCCACCAAGAGCAGCCACAAACACTATTAAAAATATATTTAATTGGTCTGTAGTTGTAGATATTATACTAGTGATGATGATGCCACTCTCTCCTTCAAGAATACTCCAGAAGTAAAGAATAACATAACCATACTCTTTAAGCAGGTTTACAAATATCTCTTCCATATAATGTTTTTAATATCAAACTTACTAAATTGACATTCTAAAACCAATATAAATTGCTTTATTAAAGCTTACATCAGTACTTTCAAGATCTGTATTTATTGATCTATACCCTACAAGTAAGTCACCGTTTTTGACTATCTCCATCCCACCTTGTAGTCTAAATTCTGTATAAGAATCTGCTTCTTCAAAAGATAAAGGGTCTGGAGCATAATATATTGATGAGCCTATAAAAAACTCTCCAATATCACTGTTTATATTATATTCAAAATCAAGTCCGATAGGTAAAGCAAGAAAATAGTCATTATCATTTCCTATACTTCCTGAATAAACTAACTTAAGACCCATATTTACTTTTAGGTTCGGTACTGATCTAACATGACTCTTCATAAAAAAACCAAGACTAAACAGCGACTCACTATCAGCATTAATATATCCAGCTTCCATTAAATACGAACTTTCTTCTGCATATTGATTAGTAGTCACATAAACTGGATTTTGAAATTTCACTTCAACGTCATCAGAATTTAAATTAAGTTCAAACACTTTTGGATTTGCAAAAGCAAAAACACTCACTACTGATAATAACAACAATTTTTTTAACATAAATTAACTCCAAGCTATATTTTAATAGGGTGTATTATACAATTTTACTTTAAAAGCCTCCCTAATTAAGGAAATTTAATGTCATACAGATTCGCACCAAGCCCCACTGGAGATATGCACCTAGGTAACTTACGAGTTGCTCTACTGAACTATATTTGTGCCAAACAAGACCAAAAAAAACTACTAATCAGAATAGAAGATACAGACAAAAAAAGAAATATCAAAGACAAAGATATAGAAATTTTAAAAATTTTGGATACTTTTGAAATAAAATATGATGAAGTATACTACCAAAGTAATAATCTCAAATATCATCAAAAAATTGGATTTGATTTACTTACACAAAAAAAAGCTTTTAACTGTTTTTGTACAGACGAACAACTCAAAGACAAAAAAGAAATATCAAAACAAAACAAAATACCTTATAGATATGATGATACTTGTCTAGGTTTAAGTGATGAAGAAGTTTTAGACAATCAAAATCCATCATCAATAAGACTAACAAAACCAAAAAACAATATCGAGTTCACTGACATAGTTAAATCAACTATTAACTTTAATACAAACGAAATAGATAGTTTTGTGATACTAAGAACAGACAAAACTCCTACATATAACTTTGCTTGTGCAGTTGATGATATGCTTATGGATGCTTCTGTCGTAATTCGTGGTGAAGATCATGTTTCAAATACTCCCAAACAAATACATATAAGAAATAGCATTGGATATGACTCTCAGATACAATATGCACATCTACCTATCATATTAAATAGTGATGGTAAAAAAATGAGCAAAAGAGATGAGGCATCAAGTGTTGAGTGGCTTTTAGAAGAAGGTTTTTTACCTAGTGCAATTACCAATTATGTAGTTTCTTTGGGATTTAGCGCACCTAATGAAATCTTTGATATCCAGGATGCATTAAAGTGGTTTGATCTACAAAAAGTTTCAAAAAATCCTGCCAAGTTTGATATAGATAAACTTAGATTCATAAATAGAGCCCACATAAACAAAAGTGACAATCTATTACTAGCTTCTAAGCTAGGGTTTTCTAAACCTATTTTTGGTGAAATAGCAAAGTTCTTCACACAAGAAGGAAGTACGCTAAAAGAAATCAAACCTAAAATTGACGCGATAGTAAGTAAAAAAACATCATTAAAAGACTATGAACAAGAAACTGAAGTCTTAAGAACTTTATTACAAAAAGAAAAATATGAAGACTTTGATGAACTCAAGAAATACTTGATGAAAGAATCTGGACTAAAAGGGATGAAATTATTTAAACCTCTTAGATACTTACTTACTGGTGCTAGTAATGGACCAAACCTAAGTGATATTTACCCACTAATTAAAGACGTTTTTGTAACTGAATAATAAAAATATTGGGTCAAAATAAATTGACCCAATAATATAAAATCTAAGGTATTTTAACGCCCATATTTTCTGCTAGTAAATAGTAAAAAACTGCTCTATATTTATTTCTATTTGAACTACCAAACTGGTCACATACTTTTTGAATTTCTGCGTCTAACTTATCTTCACTTAGTTTTGAAGCAAGTCTTTTTTGTAAAAAGTTTTGCTTTACTCTATCTAATTCTGTTTTGTCAGAACTTGATACAAGCTCTGCATCTCTTTTATAAATTGATGGGCCACAAGCATTTACTGCAGATGCTAATAAATCATCATTTACTTTTTTTCCCATTTTTGCAATAACACCACTATATAATTCAATTTTTTCTTGCTTTTTACTCATGTTTTATCCTTTTTTGAAAAATTTACTTGCTAGTCCCACAATAGAACCTAATCCACCTGACTTATCTCCTCCACCAAGCGAACCAAGTACCCCACCTAATAACGAATCGCTACCTTTTGAAAAATGACTAAGTACCATAGGTGCTACCATTGGTAATATCTTTTTTACAACTCCATAATCTACTCCTGAATCCTCAGCAACACTTTTTGCTATATTTCTACTATTATCTTTACTTGACGTAATTGCACTCAGTGCACTAATAGCAGAATCTCCCTCTAAAAAAGATGCTGGATTCTTAATCAAGTCACCAAGTCCACCAAGCTGACTTTTTAGCCCTTCACTATTTTTTGATACATTATCTTGTAAGTTACTTCCAAGCTTTGGTATCAAGTTTTCTAAAACCTTGCTAGTTGCTGCACTATCTAGACCAAACTTAGAACTTATATTGTTTAAGATATCCGTATTTCCAGAAAGTAATTCTTGTATATTCATATGTTGATCCTATTTAATTGATTTTATTCAAGTCAATTCTACTATTAATAACATAAAAGTTTTTAAATAACTACTCACAAGAATTACCGGTAAAGGTAAAGTTTAAAAAAAAATGATATAGTTTCAGACTTTTTATTATCCAAAATAATTACTATATTTTGGGTAAAAACAAATAACGACATAATAAATGTTATATAAGGATACAAAATGGCAGTACCAAAAAGACGTGTGAGTAAGACAAGAGCCGCAAAAAGAAGAACTCACTACAAAATCAAATTAGCAGTTCCAGTAAAAGATAAAGATGGAACATACAGAATGCCTCACCATGCAAACCCAATAACAGGCGAGTATAAAGGCTAGTCATACCAATGATAAAAATAGCAATAGATGCTATGGGTGCAGACTCTGGTGTACAACCAATGATTGAGGGTACAATAGAGGCACTCAAAGCAAAGAAGTTTCATCCTATATTAGTAGGTTCAAAAGAATTACTAATAAAAGAAATTCCTTCAAAATATGCAAACAAAATAGAAATCTTAGATGCTAATGAAGTTGTACAGATGCACAACAAAGTACAAGATGCTATCAAAAACAAAAACACATCTATATACAAATCAATAGACTTAGCAAAAAATGGTACAGTAGATGCTGTAGTATCAGCTGGACATAGTGGCGTAACTATGAGTTTAGCTACTATTAGACTTGGACGTATTAAAGGTGTTAATAGACCTGCAATTGCAACACTAATGCCTACAGTTGTAAAACATCAAAAGTCTTTACTTCTTGATGTTGGAGCAAATGTAGACTCAAAACCAAGAAATTTATTTGAATTTGCAATCATGGGTGAAAAATATGCTAAAGACGTAATAGGTATACAAAATCCAAAAGTTGGATTACTTTCTATTGGTGAAGAAGATATTAAAGGTAATGATGTTACAAAAGAAGCATTTATACAACTCAAACAATTAGACTCTTTCATTGGTAATGTTGAAGGTAATAATATTTTTGATGGTTCTGTAGATGTTATAGTATGTGATGGATTTGCTGGTAATATAGTACTTAAAACTAGTGAAGGTGTTGCTGAATCAATAGCAAGTATACTCAAACAAAATATCAAAAAATCACTTTTTGCAATACTAGGCGCAGTTCTTATGAATAAAGTATTTAAAGTACTTAAAGAAACTACAGACTATGCAGAATATGGTGGAGCTCCACTTCTAGGCCTAAAAGGTAATGTAATTGTAGCTCATGGGAAAAGTAACTCCAAAGCTATCAAAAATGCTATATTTCAAGCTATTAGTTTTGCCGAATCAAAAACGCAAGAAGACATTAAAGACACTTTAGTAAAATACTCTTAACACAGCTAATAAAAAGGCAACACTATGTATGCATCTTTTAAATCTATTGGGGCCTATGTACCCAAGAAAACTCTAACTAATTCAGATTTAGAAAAAATTGTTGATACAACAGATGAATGGATAACAAAACGAACCGGAATCAAAAATAGACATATCGCAGATGATAATGAATTCACAAGTGATATGGCATTAGAAGCTTCAAAAATAGCAATCGAGCGTGCAGGTATTAACAAAAATGATATCGACGGAATTATAGTAGCTACCATAACACCTGATAATTTTTGTATGCCTAGTACTGCTTGTGTATTAGCAGACAAACTTGGTATTTACAATGTGATGGCATTTGATGTGAGTGCAGCTTGTAGTGGATTTGTGTATATACTCAATATCGCAAAAAGCCTAATTGAAAGTGGCGCAAATAAAAATATCTTGATTGTAGGTGCAGAAAAACTTAGCTCTATAATTGACTATGAAGATAGGTCAACTTGCGTAATCTTTGGTGACGGTGCAGGTGCAGCTATTATTGGAACAACTGAGGATAAATCAAAATCTATTTTAGATGTACATATCTCAAGTGATGGAAGATATGGCGATTTACTTATCACCCCAGGTGGTGGAAGTGCTAGACCATGTTCAGTGGATATGCTTAAAAGCCGTGCCCAATATCTTAAAATGAGTGGAAACGAAACTTTTAAAATTGCTGTAAAAACACTAAGTGAAGATGTGATAAATATCTTAGCAAAAAACAAATTAAATGCAAATGCTGTAGATCACTTCATCCCTCATCAAGCAAACTTACGTATCATAGAAGCAGTAAGAAGCAAACTTAACTTTCCAAAAGAAAAAACAGTCCTAACAATAGAAAAATATGGAAATACATCAGCCGCATCAATCCCTATGGCACTTAATGATGCTTATGAAAAAGGTAATATCAAAAAAGGTGAATTAATGCTTTTTGATACATTTGGTGGTGGTTTTACTTGGGGTAGTGCTTTAGTATATTTTGGTTAAAGACGTATAAAGTTTATCTGTGATTTATCTTCAAAAAAGAATTTTATCTCATTTTGATTTTCTTATAATATTTCTTATTGTACCTATAATAGCCTTGTCATTTTATTTGATGTATGAGGCAAGTGCTATGCTTTTTTACAAAGAAGTGGTTTACTCTATAGTAGCACTTATATCTTTTTGGATAGTTTTTCTTTTACCTATTACTATACTTTCGTGGCTAATACCATTTTTTTACTGGATCAATATCATTCTTATATTATGTGTAAAATTCTTTGGGATAAGTAAACTCGGGGCACAAAGATGGCTTGAAATACCCTTTATAAACTTTACTATTCAACCTTCTGAGATATTTAAAATATTTTTTATTCTGATGCTTGCGTATCTAATCAAAAAAAACCCTCCAAATAAATTTGGCTATAATCTAAAAGATTTTATAATATTTAGTTTTTATATATTACTTCCATTTTATCTTATACTCGACCAACCAGATTTAGGAACTGCTCTTATATTACTTCTTGTGGGATACGGAATACTTTTTATCATTGGAGTCAATAAAAAGATTTGGATTAGTATGTTTTTGATACTTGCTATTAGTTCTCCACTTCTATATTCATCTCTTCATGATTATCAAAAAAGAAGAATTGCGGATTTTATATCAACCAAACCGTCACATCAAGTAAAAAATTCTCTTATCGCAATAGGTTCAGGTGGACTAATAGGAAATAAAAAAGAAGAAGCGACACAAACACATCTAAAGTTTTTGCCTATAGCTACAAGTGACTTCATATTTGCATACTTTGGTGAAAGATTTGGATTTATTGGTTCATTTATACTTATATTACTATATCTTTTTCTAATCATACACTTGTTGTTGTATAATATCAGATATAAAGAACACTACCTTTTACGAGTAATGGCTACGGGAGTTTCCTTGATGCTATTTTTGTATTTAAGTGTAAATATAGCTATGACTGTAGGGCTTGCTCCTGTTGTGGGAATACCTATTCCACTTTTAAGTTATGGTGGAAGTAGTTTTGTTACATTTTGTATTCTTTTTGGTATTATTCAGAATTTAATTTCATTTAGATTTGATACCACCTATGAATCAGTAAGAATGAAAAAGCCCGTTTTAAAAGGTATCTCAAGAGACCCTAGATATAACTAAAGGAAATAAATGTTTTTTGACGAAAATGACCCATTTTTTGGGGGAAGTGTAGAAGATAAATTTTACGATGTAATATTCCATGCAAGTAGAGCACTCGCACAAAAAGAAATAAACGCAATGATTGAAAGAATAGCAAAATATGAAGTCCTAATGGAAAGAGCAAATATAGATCCAACACAATATCTTGAAATAGATGAAGAAAGTATCAATGATTATTATATACAATACATGGGGAATATACTAAGTAACAATGAATAGTTTTGATACAGTCTTAGAACAATTTATCAATGACCTGAACAATAATTTTGTAGCAGATATATATGCAAATATACCATCAGGTAAAAGGCTAAGACCCAAGCTGATATTTAATATCATCAAAAACGAACAATCAATAAAACTTGCAGCCATAATAGAGCTAATACATATATCAAGCTTACTTCATGATGATGTAATTGACGACGCTCTAACAAGAAGAAACGAAAACTCTATAAACAACACTTATGGAAACAAAACAGCCATCATGCTTGGAGACATCTTATATTCAAAAGCATTTTATGAACTAACAGCTTTTGATACTAAGATTGCCAAAATAGTATCAAAAGCTGTTAGTACTCTTAGTATTGGTGAGCTTGAGGATGTAAAACTAGCAGAATTTTTTAATACAGATAAAGAACTCTATCTATCAATGATATACAAAAAAACAGCTTCACTCATAGAAGCATCTACACACGCAGGAGCGATACTTGCTGGACATGATGAAAATATATATAAAACTTACGGTAAAAACCTTGGAGTTGCTTTTCAAATAATCGATGATATCTTAGATATCACAGAAAATAGCCAAACTCTAGGTAAACCTGCGTTAAACGACTTTAAAGAGGGGAAAGTGACTTTGCCTTATTTAATAGCTTATGAAAAATCATCTTTTAATACCCAAGAAAAACTAAAATCTATGTACAAAAGAGTACTAAACAAAGAAGAAAGCACTTGGGTAAAAGAGCTTTTAAATAATACAAACGCAATAAAAGACTCATATAACTATGCTAAAACCCTAGCAAACCAAGCACTTACAGGAATCAAAGAACCAAAACTACAAGAGATAATATCATCTATCCTAGATAGGGATTTTTGATGCCTTATAAAATACTAAGCTTTAACCACAAAAATAATCCACTTGAAATAAGAGAAAAACTAAACTTCAACAACGAAAATATTGTAGATTTTTTAAGTAAGTTCAGAATTGATGGTGAGGTAGTAATCTTATCAACTTGCAATAGAGTTGAGTTCATAACCTATAATCTAAATACCCATACTCTTTTAAAAAATATTGAAAAATATTTAAGTATAAAACTATCTACCCTAAACGACCTCGCTCAAACATTCGAAAATACAAATGCAATAAAACACTTTTTTAGTGTGATTTCATCGCTAGAAAGTATAGTACTAGGTGAAACACAAATAGTATCCCAAATAAAAAAATCTTTTGAACTCTCACGTAATCATAACTTCACATCATTACACCTACCAAGACTACTACAATACGGGCTTAAAGTATCCTCAGACGTAAGGAACCAAACCCAAATATCAAAAAATAGCGTGTCAATATCAAGTGTAGCTGTAGATTTTGCAAAAGACTTCTTAGATGATGATATAGGTGGATTTTCAGCTGTAGTTATTGGTGCTGGATCAGTCGCAAAACTTCTAATAAAAAACCTAGTCAAAAATAAAGTTAATGTAATACTAGTAAATAGAACCCTAGAAAACGCAAAACAAATAAGTGATGAGATGGGTGAACTTGTAAGAATCGTCTCATACGATAGAATACCTGAGCTTATCAACAGATACAGAATAATGTTCTCTTGCACTAGCTCACCCTCAGCTATCATCAAAGAAAGCATGATAACAGAAGTCAACTTCAATAGAATTTGGTTCGACCTAGCAATCCCAAGAGATATAGAAAACTTCAAAAACTCAAAAATAAATGTACTAAGAATCGATGACCTAAAGTCAAAGTCAAACGAAAACTACCAACAAAAACAAGAACAAACAAAATACGGCTATAAACTAATAGAAGAACACCTAAACGAATTTAGCTTATGGACTCAAAGCCTAGAAATCGAACCACTAATAAAAAACCTAAGACTAAAAGCAAAAGATTCAAGCCTCAAAGAAATCAATAGATTTGTAAACAAAGGCTACATCTCAAAAGACTATCAAGAAGAACTAGAAAAACTCCTACATGCAAGCTTCAACAACTTCTTACATGACGCAACTAAAAAACTAAAAAACATCTCAACCAACCAAAAAGCTGACACCATAGTAGAATCTATACAAGAAGTGTTTGATATTTAGAGTTTTAATTTTATTTTAACTACCACCATATACCATTAGGGATTCAAGATGAAAAAAACTACACTTCAAAACTTTAAAGAAATAATTTCAACTTCAATTAATGCTATAAAAAATAACAAAAAACTTTTAGCTGAAAAATTATTAATACCAATACTACTAATAGTTACTTTAGAGCTAATACTCTTTTTTATGCAACCATTTTCAATATATACTTATTTAACTATATCAATTGCCAGATTCATCGTATATGCAATGTTTGCGATAATATCCTTCAGAGTAATTTTATCTCATTTTGAAAAATCAGAAATAAAAATTTTCACTTGGGGCAAAAGAGAATGGAAGTTTTTACTTGTATTTACTTTAATTTTCAACAGTAGCTTTATAATCAATTTTCTTATAAAGTTATCATTAACTACAATGTGGGGACATTTTCTTTCTCCTTTAAGTTATATTATTTATTTAGTTCTAATATTGATTCTTTGTAGAATATGTATAATTCTTCCTGCAATAGCTATTAATAAATATTTATCTTTTAGAGAGTCTTTACATATTACAAAAGATTATAAACTACTAATGTTTTTAGTCTTTATCATCTACCCTATACTTATATATGCACCTCTTAATATTATATCTATATTTTTACCTTTTGGTCTACTCTATAGCCTCTTATCTATACCTTTAATAGTTCTTGAAGTATCTATTATTTCAGTAATTTATATATTTATACTAAAAGAAAACAACTACGATATCGATAATTCTAAAATAACAAAAGATTAATTTTATTTTAGCTACTATATACGATTAGGAGTTTATAAAATGAAAAAATCACTATTAATATTATCATTAATTTTATTGTTTGTAGGCTGTGACATGTCTTCAAGTGGAGTCGCAGAAGCAGAAAGAGAACTTGAGCAAAGAGCTATTCAAGAACAGATAGATGATTACAGAAGAACCTTACCAATTACTGATTTAAACCATCCTGAATATGTTTTACCCCAAGACCCTGGAAGTGCTGGAAAAGATGAACTACTAGGAATAGATAGTAATGAAAATGGAATTCGTGATGATATAGAGATATATATTTATAATAGATATAAAAACGAACCAAATCATAAAAGAGTACTAATAGCAATAGCATCACAATACGCAAAAGCAACGCAAAAGATACTAGTAGACCCTGAAAATGCTTATGATAATGAAACTTATAAAGTAATGGATAATGTTAATGATTGTAAGTGGTATTGGTATAATAAACTAGATAATAGTTTTTCAACTTATGCTGAAGGTATGGAATTTAGAAAGGCAAGCAATCCATTTAACGAAGAAATGAAGTCTGAAATATTTAATACTTACGAAAGAAATAAAGCTTATATAGAATATAACGGAGTATTAGGAGGTAAAGTATACCCAAATCAAGAAAAATCATTAGAAAAATGTGATACAAACTTAAACATATTGGGTAAATAATGAAATATTTAATATTCACCTTAATTTTCATTACCAGTCTTTATGCTAATATAGATGAAAGAAAAATTGATATTTATTATATAAATGATCTTTTTGTTGATAAAGATTCTGCTAAAGACAACAAAGAAGAACTAAACAAGTTCATACAAAGAGGATACCTCTCCAACGAAGAATACCTATCAAAACACACAAGCTTCGACTTAGCATTTAACTACGATAAAATATGGTGGAACGATGTACTAGAAATAGTACACCAATACATAAGAAATGGACAAATAGAAAATGACTATAGAGTTCTACTAAGATTAATATCATCATACGGAAGAAAAGGACTTGTAGAACAAACAGCAGTTGAAATATCAAATGAACAACTTGCACTTCTAAACTCAGCCTTTGAAAACAAATCATATATAAGAGAAATAGAAGATGATAACATAGATGACCTATACAATCAAATAAAATCATATAGCCTTAAGAGTTCACATAGAATAGCAGTAGTTTCATTTGGTCAAGGTGGTTTCTTTTCTAATGGAATATATAGAAGACTAAATAATCATAATAAATACTTCAAAAATCTTCAAATAGCTACAAGAACAAATAGAGTAGAGAGTCTTGATCCTCATATCACACTTTCTACTGATAAAATTACACAACTGCCTTTTTTGGATATTCTTCAAGGTGACTATAATAATACAGATGGATATACAGATCATACACTTTCAGATTATCTTTCAGGCAATGACACAGGACCAGCGATACTAGGAATAGTTTCATCCCAGATAAAAGAACTCTCAAAGCTAGGAAGTCAATGGAGTATAAAAGATGAAAACAACAAAGGAACTTGCACTTACAGAGTAGAACTAACAAACGATGTAGATACAAGTATTGATAACTTATTTGATGTATATCCATTTAATAAAGATGGATTAGTATATACAGTAAACGAAATGGGAAAAACAAAAAGTGAATATGTAAAAGGTACTAAGGAAGGTCAAGAGATAGAATCATTTATTTGGGATTATCCAAAAGATAATTGTGAGAAGTATCCTACTGATAAACCTTGTTATACACTTACAAAGACAAGTGATGAGATAAAACCTTTTTTCAATGCTAGTAAATACAAAGTACTATTTGAATATGAAAAAGGAACTTGTAATCACAGGGTATCTGTACAGGATTTATATAGTGGTGAGTTATATGCTGAAGTTTATCCATTTAGTACAAACGGATCATATTTGTATCAAGTAGTAAATGAGAGTAATGAAACCAATACAGTACTATCACAAAGTTGTCAAGGTACACAAATAAAACTAACTGTTCCTGAACATGAATGTTATGAATTGGAAAACACATCAGAAAAGATATATCAAGATTTAACGATAACTAAAACAGAAGTTATAAACGAATGTAAGACTGAGAGGATAACAGGCTCTAAAGGTTATAGTTATTGGGAAGATTTTTGTGATTATAGTGTTGTTATTAATGATTGGATTAAGTCAGAGTGGGACTGGGTGGATGATAGCTTAAAACCTTGTGAGTTTCCAAAAGAAGATGGTGTTTCATTCTCAAAAGAAGTACCTGAGGGGTATAGTCTTAAAGAAGAGAGTATGTCAGAGTCTAATACTGCAAAGTTAGTTTATGATTCTACTAATGAGAATGCTGTTGATGTTGCTTATATTGTGGGTCAAGCTAGATGTTATAGTTCTCTTTTGCGTGGTAGTAGTAGCTCTATAAAGTATCAGGCTACTGTGAATAAGGGTTACGAAACAAGTCAGACTTCTACTGGCGTTTATAGTAAGGATTAATTTGAACGACAACCTAAAAGGTATACTATATATGATACTTGCAGTATTATGTATAGTGTTTGCAGATGTTATAGTCAAAGAGTACACAAAAGATATTTCTTCTGTGCAAATGGTATTTTTTAGATCTTTTTTTGGTGTGTGTCTTTTGTTGGTTACATTTTTTTATAGACCACCCCAAAGTCAAGGTGGGAGGTTTGGCTTACTTGTATTTAGAGGCTTTTTGGGCTTTGTTAATATGAGTATTTTTTATTATCTTGTGCTTAATATTTCTCTTGCGAATGCCAGTGTATTCTTGCAGACAAATGTACTTTTTGGCTCGATTTTGTCTTTTTTTATATTAAAAGAAAAACTTTCACGTATTCAGGTTATATCTCTTGTTATTGCGTTTATTGGTGTGATATTCGTAATTCAACCTCAAGTATCTTTTGGTAAGTTTGAAATACTAGGTCTTATTATGGGAATTACCTCTGGAACTGTGATACTGACTATAAAGCAACTCAAAGACCACTATGGTGCTAGAATGATGGTCTTTTCTTTTATGGTTTCTGGACTGGTATTTTCGAGTCTGGCAATGATTATTGCTGAGTTTATAGAGATCAAAAGTTTAGATTTTTTGATAAGTAAGTTTGTAATGCCTACAAATAAAGAATTTATTTTTGTATTTATCTTTGCATTCTTTTCTCTTTTATTTGCAATCTTAAGAACAAAAGCCTTTAATCTCTCAAAAGTTGGGATCATAGGTACTATCTCATATTCTAGAATTGCATTTGCTGTTATTTTTGGTGTAATGCTCGGTGATGATATACCAAATATGATGGGAATCAGTGGAATTACTCTTATTATTATAAGTGGGGTATTGATATCTTATAACAAAGGTAAAAAAACTGACAAGTAACCAAACCAAGGGTATCATAGCTATGATACTTTCTACATTTTTTATTGTTGCTTCAGATGTCATAGTAAAACTCCAAGCAGATTTCTTACCTGCATCTGAAATACTCTTTTTTAGAAGCTTATTTGGGATTATCTTATTACTACTTTCATTTATATATTTTCCCATCAAGCAAAAAGGTGGCAAGTTTGGATTACTTCTTCTTGGTGGCTTTTTTAGTTTTTTAGGACCGAGTATTTTTTATTATCTAATAGCAAATATCGACTTAGCAAGTGCAAGTGTTCTTTTCAAATCAAGTGTTCTTTTTGGAACTCTATTTTCTTTTATTTTTTTAAAAGAAAGGCTCTCATACCTACAAATACTAGCTCTATTTATTGGTTTTACTGGTGTTCTTTTAGTTCTTCAGCCTCAGGTCTCTTTTAGTAGGTTTGAAATCCTTGGACTTATTTGTGGGTCTAGTACAGGAGTTACATATCAGGTAATAAAAATAATAAAAAATCATTATAGTTCAAGAACTATAGTACTAACATCTTTACTTTTTAACTGCGTTATCTTAGGTATAGGCATGATAGTTGCACATTTCATAGAAACAAAAGCTCTAGACTTTATGATTAATAAGTTTGTAATGCCTGATTTGAATTCTTTTTTATTATTATTTTCTATTGCACTTCTCGCGTTAATAGCAAATATTCTCAAAACAAAAGCTTTCATATATGCCAAAACTGGAATTATCGGATCAATTTCATATCTTAGAATTGCCTTGTCTTGCTTCCTTGGAATACTACTAGGAGACAACTTACCTGATACTCTTATGATTATAGGGATAATACTTATAATTATAAGTGGTATAATGGTATCTCTAAATAAAACTAAAGACTTAATTTGAAAGAACTTTTTCGTAGATTTTCCCCATATTTTAAAGACTATAAACTTGCCTTTGGTATAGCAATCATAGGTATGATACTCGCATCTGCTGGAAATGCAGGTGTTGCATATATGATAGAACCCATCATGAATAAAATATTCTTAGAAAAAAACGAATCTCTACTCTACCTTGTCCCCATAGGAATAATCATTGCATATACAGCCAAAAGTATAGGCAAATATGTACAAGTATACTTTACCTCATATATAGGTCAAGATATAGTAAGACGTATAAAAGACAAGATTTTGGGTAATACTCTTGATTTTGACATCACTT
>CACVAW010000011.1 GCA_902727925.1 uncultured Campylobacterales bacterium
TAATTGAAGATAATCAATCACAGCCATTTTAATATCTGGATTTTTGAGCTTTAGTTTTCTTAGCTTTGAACGAATATGATGAATATCTATCATACCATTATCGTCTACAAAAAGGTTTTGATTTGATATCGTTGTAGCTGCGTCTGAGAGCCTACTCCACTCTTCATCTCCTAGATCTCCCACTTTTAGTCTTTGAAGTGGAATTGATGTCTTAGCACTAAGAAGTCTTAAGAACAGTTGTTCTCCTGGCATTTCAAGTGAGAAAAAAGCAACTCCATTACCATCATCAAGGCTTTGTTGAACCATATTAAGAACAATAGCAGTTTTACCCATAGCAGGTCTTGCTGCTACAATCACAAGGTCACCTTTATTAAATCCAGTTGAGAGTTTATTAAGCTCAAAGAAACCTGTATCAATACCTGTAAGTATTGTATTCCCTCTAGCCTTCATCTCTTTGATTTTTTCTAGTGTTGAGAGTGCTATCTCTTCTGATTCTCTAAACTCTTTTCTTGAACTATTTTGTGAAAGCTTGTATATATATTGTTGTATTGTGTCTAAGCTATGTTTTGAATCTTCTGATTCGTCTGCTACTATCTCTTTTATTTGATTTGCAAATGTGAGTAATCCACGTTTGACTGAATACTCTTTAATCTCTTTTGTATATGCACTTACATTTGATATCGCGTTTGTTGAGATGATATCTATTATTGTATCTTCATCAAACTTTTTGCTTTTTCTAAGCTCTTTTGAAATGAACTCTTCATCAAGCGGAAGCTCTTGTCTCTCACATGTAAGCATAGCTGAGAATATATCTTTGTGTACTTGAAGATAAAAGTCATCACTATTAAGTATGGCTGCCACATCCTCAAAGATACTTGGGTCAAAAAGAATTGAGCTAAGTAATGCTCTTTCGATGTTTGTATTGTGAAAGTCTGTCATTAACTATTTATTCCTAATTTTTGTATTTTATAAAACCAATCTCTAAATCTATCGCACTTATCTAAGATAATATCTAACCCGATATCTTCTATTACACCTACACCATAAAAAACTTTATTATACTTTTCATTATATTTATTAAAAAGTTTTTCTAATCTTTTTGAAGGTGCTGTTTCTTTAGAATTATTTATATTTTCTATACTTCCACCACAACTTCTTATAATATCATCAACTTCTTTTTTTGCACCACAGCCAAGTAAATCTTCATAAACTGAAGGCTTACTAAACAATAAAGTTTCAAATTCATATTTTTGGATATAAGGAATAAGTCTTTTAGATCTTGGGTTGTTTTTTAATCTTGAACTTATCTTATTTTCTAGCTCTTCTGCTGTAAGAGAACCAACTTTTTTAAACCCATACAAATCATAAAACGTAGTAACATAGTGATATCTTGGTAATAATTTTTTGATTTCACTCTCTATTCTATCAACACTTATATTTCCATGCATTGGAATAGGTATTAAAGTAATACCATATCCTAAAAAATATTCAACTAATACTTTATTAACAAATTCAAATTCTGTTTGCCCTTCAACAGATATACCAATATTAATCATAAGAAGGAAGTCCACCAATTAAGTTTTTTTGCCAAATCTCACCCAAACTATAATCTTCTAACCAATCTTTATAATTTTCTTTATCTAGTCTTTTAAAAATAGATTGATTATCTTTTCTATCTACAACTACTAAATCTTCTACATCAAAATTATCAACAAAAGTTACTGATTGAGTTGAGGCTATTATTTGTGTTTTTTTTGAAATCTTTTGAAACATACCAGCTAAAATATTTAAAGCAAAAGGGTGAAATCCAAGTTCTGGTTCATCTAAAAGTATCATAGTTGGTAAATTAGGCTGCAACAAAAGAGTAGTAAGACAAATAAATCTAAGTGTTCCATCAGATAAATCATTGGCATCAAAGTATTCGTCTGTACCTCTATGTTTCCACTCCAGCTTTATCATATCTTCATTTTTCCCCTGAGGCTCTAAGATGAAATCTTGAAAAAATGGAGCTACTCTTTGGATTGTTTGAACAATCTGTTTATATGATCTTTGATTAGTTTCTTTTATGTTTTTTAAAAATGCAGCTATATTTGATCCATCAGGAGATAAAATTCTATGATCATCTACTCTACAAGGTTGTTTTACTTTTGCGTCAAAACTCGTATCATGAAAATGATATATTCTCCATTTTTTAATATGTTTAACAATATATCCACCTATAGTATCATCTGATTGACTTGGTAAAACTGAGTTATAACTACCAGCGTTAAGTCCTTTTCCTAAATCAGATTTGCTTTCAATACTTAATAATTCTTTTTTACTATTACGGTAATAAGCTTTTTCATAAACAAAAGTAAACTTATCATCAATTGTTGGTGATAAAATCACATTATAAATGTTTTTTCCAAACAATAACCCAAAGGAAATAACTGGAGTTATTTTCTTACCAAAGTGTAATATTCTATTTGCTCCGCCTTCTTGAGCTGTATAAAGAGGCAAGTCCTTATCAATAATTTTTTTAAGAAGCTTGAAAAAATTAATAAAATTACTTTTACCAGAACCATTAGCACCTATAAGAATGTTTATAGGTGCTAATTCTAAATCTAAAAAATTAATTGACTTGTAACCTTTTAGATTAAGTCGGTTAAGCATTCCTATTTTTTGTTCCATTTTTTATCCCAACTCTTTGATAGTTTCATCAACTTCAAGCATAAATCTATCTACTAATTTGTTTTCTGGAAGTTTAGCTACGATTTCGCCTTTTTTGATTATTAGACCACTATTTTTTCCAAATGCAATTGCTACGTCAGCTTCTTTTGCTTCGCCTAGTGCATTTACAGCGCACCCCATTACTGATATGTTCAAGGGAGCTGTTATATGTTTTGTTTTTTCTTCTATTATTTTTACTGCATTTTTAAGATCAGATTGAAGTCTTCCACAAGTTGGACATGAAATTATGTTTACCCCGTCTTGCTTTAGCCCAAGATTCTTTAAAATTGCTCGGCCTACTTTGATTTCTTCTTCAAGCTCTCCTGTAATTGATATTCTAAGAGTGTCTCCAATCCCATCAAGTAAAAGCTTCCCAAGAGCTATTGAGCTTTTTATAGTTGAGTGAAACGAAGTTCCAGCTTCAGTTACACCTAAGTGAAAAGGATAATTAACTAACGGTCTTAATCCACTATAAGCTTCTACTGTTCTTGCAATATCACTAGCTTTAAGAGATACCTTAATATCTGTGAAGTCAAGATCTTCAAGAAGCTTTATATTATATAGTGCAGATTCAATCATTGCTTTGCTTGTTCTTCCGTATTTGTTTTCGAACTGCTCTTCAAGGCTACCTACGTTTACACCTATTCTTATTGGTAAATTTCTTTGTTTACAGGCATTTACTACTTCTTTTATTCTGTCTTTGCTTCCAATATTTCCTGGGTTTATACGAATTGCATCTACATGCTCAGCTGCTATAAGAGCTAATCTATAGTTGAAGTGAATATCTGCGATGATTGGCATCGGAGCTTCTTTTTTTATCTCCTTAAGCGCGTGAGCTGCTTCTTTATCAAGGACTGCTAGTCTTACGATATCAGCTCCAGCGAAGTATAGCTTTCTTAATTGATCAAGTGTTGCTTCTACATCTCTTGTATCAGTAAAAGTCATTGATTGTACTGATATATCAGCATCGCCACCTACTTTTACATTTCCTACGCTTATTTGTTTTGTTGGGTATCTTTTTATCATATTTTCTTCTTGTTTTGGTGTTTTATTCTGATTTGTGTAGCTTTTAGTGATATAACAACATCAGACAAAAGCAAAGTCATAGAGATCATTATAGCTGTTATCGTAATAATCAAAAATATTATATTTAAATATATAAGATTTTTGTGAAGCACTATCGTAAAAATAGAAATAAACATAAACAAACAACTTGAAATAATACTTGATATAAGAGAAGCTAAACTCCACTTAAGAAGTACTGCTCTTTTCAAAGTAGCTCTTAATTCTAGCCTTTGAATTATTCTATCGTTTTTTTCTTGAGAAGTTTTATAAAAATCTCTCACTTTACCAATAGCTTGCATGTATCTAGTACTGAGTGCTTGAATATATATACCCATACCCGAGATAAGCAAAAAAGGTGCTATTATCATTCCAAAAAATTGTTCTTCCATAGCTATATCTTTTATTATATTTTTTGTGATTTTATCAAAATATTGTTAGATTCTTACTATATTGTACTTACTGGATCCATATCTATTTGGCAAGACAAATGTTTTATGCCTTCTATACTTTGAAGTAAATTTCTATGTGAAGCTGACCTAAGAAGTATATTAAACCTATATTTTGATGCTATTTTAGAGATACTTGCTTCTCCGTATCCTACTATCTCTATATCATCTTTATTTTGTCTATTTAGATGGTTTAGTATTTCATTCATTATATCTTTTGCTTTTTGAATGTTTTTTTCTGCTATCAGGATATTCAAAAACCTCTTATATGGAGGATAAAAGTCTTTCATATTAAGAAGCTCATCTTTTAAAAACAATTCATAATCTCCCAAATACTGCTTGAAAAAATCTTCATTATTTGTCTGAATGATGACTTTTGCACTACCTTTTCTTCCTGCACGTCCTGCTACTTGCATTACTAGCGACAACGCTCGTTCTCTAGCTCTAAAATCAGCCATATTGAGGATATAATCAATACCCAAAATGACTGCCAAGTTAATATCATGATAATCATGACCCTTACTAAGCATCTGAGTTCCTACAAGTATATCTATCTCTTTGTCGTTAAACTTTTTGAGCGTTGATACTAGTTTTTTATGTGTTGTGATTTCGTCTTTATCGAACTTTGCGACATTGTCAAATTCACAAGATAAGATATCAAAAATCTCTGCTGTACCCATCCTAAAACTCATAAACTCTTCATTTTGGCATTTTGGACAGACTTTTGGGATTTGTTCTTTATAAGTACAATAATGACATTTTAATACATTGTGATAACTATGTAAGCTCATTCCTACTTCACAATATGGACACATCACTTTATAATCACAAGCTTTACAAATTATATATTTGAAATTCGCTCTTGTTGGAGTGAATACTATAGCTTGCTTGTTATTGTCTACACTTGATTTTAGCTCTTTTAGTATTTCATCTGATATACCCTTATCGTTAGATATGAACTCAAATGTCTTGTCACTTTTATAAAATGTCTCTTTGAGCCTTATATAAGGCACTTTATAAAAACTACTTAAAGATGGTGTAGCACTTCCTAGTATTACTTGTATATTCATTATCTTTGACATATAAAGGGCTATATCTTTTGCATTATATCTTGGAGATGAGTTTGATTTGTAGCTGTCATCATGTTCTTCATCAACTACAATTAGACCAAGATTTTGTAGCGGTAAAAATAGAGCTGACCTTGTACCAACTACTAAGTTGATCTGCCCATTTTGTATGAGCTCAAGTGATTCTTTTCTTTTTTTAGGCGTAATCTTTGAGTGCCATATAGTCATACTATCACCAAAATACTCTTTTAGCCTTTTTTTCATTTGAGGTGTGAGTGATATCTCAGGCATTAACAAAATTGCATTTTTATTACTTTTAAGAGTTTGTAAAATAACTTTTATATAAATCTCTGTTTTACCACTTCCAGTATTTCCAAATACCAAAGAAGTTTGATGTTTTTTTGTGAATTCAAAAACTTTTGTTTGAGATTCATTTAATTCTATTTTTTGATTTGTTTCAAAAGTTTTAGGATTAGTATCTATAAAAGGATATGATATAGACAAAGTCTTGCCAAAATTACATACATAATAACTAGATATAAAATCAAATAACTTTATATGAGACTTTGGATAGAAGTACTGAGTCTTAGTTAGTTCTTTGCAATCATATGTTGGTTTTGAAGTTAATTTTGAAATTACGACTTGTTTTGTTTTGTTTTGAAAATCTACAGTTGCTATATCGCCAATATCAAATGTATCACCTGATTCATAAGTAAGAGCCGGAGAAGCTGAGCCTATAATATAGACTAAGTAATAATTTTTGTTCAACCTACCTGAGAATCTCTTTACAATCATCTTCGTCATAGTCACAAACAAATCTTCCAGTACTGTTATTATATGTAAATACTACTGGTTTAGTGTTTTCTATATATAGAGTATAAGTATTGTCTGCTGTTTTTACCCAATGACCCGCAAATCCTATTTTACTAAATACAGGAGTTTGAAGTACTGAGTTAGTAGAGTCATCTTTTTTATAAAAAAGAAGCTGATCATTAGTATTATAAGTAGTTGAATTCACATCATCAAGATTAGATGGATATCCCCTCACCCCTGAAAGGATATTCTTAGACTTTTGAGTTTCGATACCACTTTGTATTGCTGATATCTCTGCTCTAGCTTTACTATAAATAGCGTCATCTCTAGTAACAAGTAGTCTAGGAACTGCTACAGTAGCAAGTATCCCAAGGACTACTATCACAAATACAAGTTCAATCATAGTAAAAGCTGTTTTTGTCATGTGTTATCTTTTTACTTGTTGTCCAGCAATTGGTAAAGTTACACTTGCAACATCAACAGCAACTGAATCACATATCGAACTAGCACCAGCAGCCGCAATAGAAACCGCTGTACTTCCTCCAACTGAAGCAGTTGAACTACCTTGTGTAGTATTAACAACTATGTTTGCATCGTCAACAGTTAAAGTTGCACAAATAGTATCTCCGTCAGTAAAACCATCTCTAAATACAACTACCGCAGGTGTAGAAGGTGTATTACCTGCATTTCCAGCTCTTACATCACTTGTACCAAAAGTTGCAGTTTGACTCTGTATTTTAGCTACCACTTGAGACATTTGATCTGGATTACTTAAATTAACATCACCCTGACTCATATAATATGAAGCTATTTCATTTTTAGCTAATTCTATATTTGACACTATAGTTGTTATCTTAGCATCATCTCTTGTAGCCATAATTTTTGGAATAGCAACAGTTGCTAAAATACCTAATATAACAATAACGAAGATGAGTTCAATCATCGTAAAACCTTTTCTCATGAAGGCCTCCTAAAATTTTTTTGTAATCATAACTATTCTTTGACTTAGTTTTGATTGACTTGATATGATTTTATAGTTTTATCTTTTAAACTAAGCTTAATATTTCGTTTACTTTTCGTTTATTTTGTATTTTGTTCTAAATTTGAGTGAATATCTTTGATTTCTTTGTCTTGAACGTAGAGTTCGTGGCATCTTTTGATGTATGCGTTAAGAAGTGTTTTTGTATCATTAACTGTATTACTACCCAAATCTTGCTCAATATTTCTTTGTAAAAATTCTTTGAAACCATCATCAAGAGAAACCTTGTATGATTTTCCAAGTACAGTTATAGATAAGTCTTTCATTAAAGACCTAGAACTTCTTCTATTTTTGAGAATATTTCATCTTCTTGTGAGTCTTTTTCGTTTACTGATGAGTTTAGCTCTTTTATATGTGAATCTTTTTCTATGTTTTGTGATGTTAGGTTTGAGATTGTCTCTTTTAACTCTTCATTTTCTTTTTTTAGTTCTATATAGTTTTTGATAAGTTCATCAATTTTGCTTTTTAGACTTTTGGGTTGTGTTGGTTCTATGAATTCTTCAAACATATTGTAAATACCTTTTTAAGTAATGATGATAGAATTCTACCATTATGAAATTTAAACTACATTCGGATTATACACCTGCAGGTGATCAACCAAAAGCAATCAGCTCAATAGTATCAAAAATATCAAACAAATACCAAAGTCTTATAGGTGTAACAGGAAGCGGAAAGACATATACTATGGCTAATGTCATAGAGCAAACTCAGCTTCCAACTCTAATAATGACACATAATAAAACTCTTGCAGCTCAACTATATAGTGAGTTCAAAGGGTTTTTTCCAAACAACCATGTAGAGTACTTCATCTCATACTATAACTACTATCAACCTGAAGCATATATCCCTAGACAAGATTTGTATATAGAAAAGGATAGTTCTATCAATGAAGAGCTTGAACGTCTTCGTCTTAGTGCTACGTCGTCTTTGCTTGAGTATGATGATGTTATATGTATAGCTTCTGTATCTGCGAATTATGGTCTTGGTAATCCACATGAGTATAAAGAGATGGTTCTTAGTCTTGAAATAGGTCAAGAAGTTACTCAAACTGATCTACTTCTTAGGCTCATTGATATGGGGTACAAAAGAAATGACAAGTTCTTTGAACGGGGGTGTATACGTGTGAATGGGGACACTGTAGATATATTTCCACCTTATTGGGAGAATGAGTCTATAAAAGTAGAATTTTTTGATGATGAAGTAGATAGGATATCTGTATTTGATACGCTAACAAATAAGATAAACAAAACTGAGAAAAAAGTTATAATTTATTCATCAAGTCAGTTCATCGTAGGTGGCAAAAAACTAAAGATTGCTATGAAAAAAATAGAAGATGAACTAGCCGTTAGACTAAAGTACTTCAAAGACAATAATATGCTTGTAGAACATCAAAGGCTGAAGCAAAAAACAGAATTTGATCTTGAAATGATGGAGAGTACTGGAGTATGTAAGGGAATAGAGAACTACTCTCGTCATCTTACAGGTCTTAAAGAGGGTGAAACTCCTTATACTATGTTTGATTATTTTGAAGCTAAACACAAGGACT
>CACVAW010000012.1 GCA_902727925.1 uncultured Campylobacterales bacterium
TATTTTCTACAATTAAATCTTTTTTGCATAGATATTCACTTACTGGTTCAAGAATGAGTTCATGATTATTTGGAATATCTGCTATACAAGTAGAAGTAAATGTATATATACCATTTACTCTAATAGCAAAGTCCATATAAGGACAGCTATAATCTTCATCAAATGTTTTAAGTGATTGAAGTAGTTTAAATATGCTACTATTTTTATCAAAGTCTAGATTTAAAAACTTTTTATAATATGGTAAATAATCACTTAGTGAATTAAACTGAAATAATTTAACGTCCATACTTTTAATCCTAATTAAATAACTTACTTAAGCCTTCGTTACTTCTTAACTTTCTTATCACTTTTGCAAATGTTGGAGCAAGAGAAAGTACTTTTATCTTCTCGCTTGTTTGAGTTAGTGGAATAGTATCTGTAACTATCATTTCATCAAGTGAACTTTGATTGATCCTTTCATATGCAGGTCCACTAAGAACTGGATGAGTACAACATGCCATTACACTTGTTGCACCTTGTGCTTTGAGTGCGTCTGCTGCTTTTGTGATAGTTCCAGCTGTATCTATCATATCATCTACAAGAATCACATCTTTGCCCTCTACATCACCTATGATATTCATCACTTCTGATTGGTTTGCTTCTTCTCTTCTTTTGTCTACTATTACCATATCAAGGTCAAGTTTTTTGGCAAAACTTCTCGCACGGGCTACTCCACCTACATCAGGACTTGCTATGATTGGATTTTTGAGCTTTTTATCTTTGATATAGTCTGTAAATATCACTGAGCCATATAAGTTATCAACAGGAATATCAAAAAATCCTTGAATTTGACCAGCATGTAAATCTATAGTAATTACTCTGCTCACTCCGGCAACTTCAATCAAGTTTGCTACAAGTTTTGCTGTGATAGGTACTCTTGGAGCTGCTTTTCTATCTTGTCTTGCATATCCAAAGTACGGAATTACTGCTGTAATACTTCTTGCACTACTTCTTTTCATAGCATCCACAATGATGAGTAGTTCCATTAGACTTGCATTTGCAGGAGCACAAGTTGATTGTACGAGATACACATCTTTACCTCTTACACTTTCTCCTATTTGAATACTGATTTCACCATCACTAAATCTTTTAATAGAGATTTCTGATAAGTCCATAGATAGATTCTCTGCCATGCTCTTGGCAAAGTTTGGTATAGCAGTACCTGCAAATATTTTAAAGTCGTTCAAGTTCAAGTCCTTTTAAAAATTTTTGGAAATGTTTTATCTGTTCTTTTGTAGTTTCTGTAGAAGTTCCACCGTTAGAGTTTCTTGCGTTCATTGAATTTTCAAGATTTAGTCTATCTTCAATACCTAGCTCTATTTTTGAATCTATCTTTTGTAGCTCTTCTAGACTAAGTTCACTTAGGTCAATACCCAATTCCTCAGCTCTAATTACTGCGCGTCCTGTTGTTTGATGAGCATCTCTAAATGCCACACCTTTACTGACTAAATAATCAGCCAAATCAGTAGCACTTAAATGCCCTACTTTTGTAGCATTTTTCATATTTTCTTTGTTTATTGTAAGAGTCTTTAATGATTCGTTTAGAATCTTTAGAGATATACTTATGTTTTTAATACTATCAAAAGTGATTTCTTTGTCTTCTTGTAAGTCTTTATTATACGCTAGAGGAATACCTTTAATCACTGTAAGCATTGACATTAAGTTACCATAATATCTTCCAGTTTTACCTCGAAGAAGTTCTGCTACATCTGGATTTTTCTTTTGTGGCATTATTGAGCTACCTGTACTATACTCATCACTAAAAGTGACAAACCCAAATTCATAACTAGACCAAAGAATAAGCTCCTCAGAAAGGCGTGAAATATGCGCTCCAATTACAGATATATTAAAAAGAATTTCAAGTACAAAATCTCTATCACTTACCCCGTCCATTGCATTAATCATAGGACCATCAAAGCCAAGCTCATTTGCACAAAAATCTCTATCAATATTATGAGGAGTTCCAGCAAGTGCTGCTGAACCCAAAGGTGAGAGATTGTTTCTTTTGTATGAGCTTATAAATCTCTCAATATCTCTACTAAACATACTAATATAAGTAAGAAGATGAAACCCAAAGTTCACAGGCTGAGCATGTTGAAGATGTGTCATACCTGGGAGTATTGTATTTGTATGCTTGTCTGATATCATCAAAAGAGTTTCTATAAGAGTCTTTAATAGACTTATTATTTCTTTGTTTTTGGTTTGAGTGTAGAGCTTAAGGTCAAGGGCAACTTGATCATTCCTACTTCTTGCAGTGTGGAGCTTTTTGCCTGTATCGCCTATTAGTTGTGTTAGTCTTTTTTCTATAGCCATATGAATATCTTCATCAACTATATCAAAAACAAACTCATCATTTTGTATTTCTGATCTTATTTTTTCTAATGCTATTACTATTAATTCTACTTCATCTTTTGTTAATATCTTTTGCTTTTGAAGCATTTTTGCATGAGTTATAGAACCTAATATATCTTGTGTATATAGCTCTTTATCAAACATTATTGATGAATTAAACTCATCTAAAAGAGTAGTATTATTAGATGTAAGTCTTGCTGAACTTAATTTGCTCATTTTCTTCCCTAAAAGTTTATTGATTTTAGATTTAGGAAGTTCTAAAAATGAATTCTATCAAAGTACATTTAATCTTGAATACTTTAACCTTTTTACGCCCTAGTTTACTTTTTCTTCTAACTCAAAAAATCTCTCTACTTTGATATTTAATTTGTCTGTTTTTTCTTGAAACTGGGAGTTGAGTTTATTCAAACCTATTTCATTATATATCTCTGGATCACTCATACTTATTTCAAGCTCTTTTACTTCATCTTCAAGACTTTCTATCTCTTTTGCCAATCCATCATATTCTAACTGCTCTTTGTAGCTTAGCTTTTTTATGACTTTTTTTTCTGTTACTATTGTCTCTTTTACAGGTGTAACTTCTTTAACTTTTGTGGTAAGTTTTTCTATGCTTTGAAGTTCTTCTTCGATTTCTAATATTTCTGAATATGTTTTAAAGCTCTCTTCAACCTCTCCACCATCTTTTAATATGAAGGTCTTACGAGCTAGTTTATCTACAAAATATCTATCATGACTCACAAATATCACAGAACCCTCAAAGTCATTAATATAATTCTCAACTATATTTATAGTCTGTATATCAAGATCATTTGTAGGTTCATCCAGTATCAAACAATCATATTTTTTTGTGAATAAAAGTGCAAGTGCTACTCTCTTACGCTCTCCCCCACTAAGAAATTTAATCTTTTTAGTAAGCTCTTCTCTTGGGAATAAGAAGCTTTTAAGGTAGCCATATACATGTATACTATGACCTTTAACATCAACTCTATCTCCACCTTGAGGACAAAATGTCTCAATAAGGTCTTTATCAACATCCAACATACTTAAGTGCTGATCAAAATATCCGACTTTAAACTCACCAATTTTTATTTTTCCACGGTCTGGCTTAATTTCTGAGATTAGGAGTTTTAGTAGTGTTGATTTTCCTGTTCCGTTTTTGCCAACTACAGCTATTACATCTTTTAGCAGTATTCTTGTACTGAAGTTTTTGATGAGTAGTTTGTCACCTAGAGATTTTTTAAGGTTTATGATTTCAAAAAGCATTTTTCTTCTGCTTAGTGTCTTGTCACCATTATCCCCTTTTATTTCTCTACTTAGATCTATACTCATTTTACGTAACATCGAGCTTTGAGACTTATTTACATCTCTTAGTTCTAGTACTCTTTTTTTTCTACCTTCGTTTCTTTTTAATCTTGCTTTTACACCACGTCTGAGCCATTCTTCTTCACGTTTGAGTAGTTTTGAGAGTGAGTCGTTTTGTTTTGCTAAGTTTAATAAAAGTTCTTGTTTACCTCGTAAGTAGTTCTGATACCCACCATCAAAAGAAGTTACATTACCGTACTCCACTTCTACACATCTTGAAGCTACCTTATCTATGAAATACCTGTCATGAGATATAAATACGATAGTAGACTTTGAACGCGTGAGCATATTTTCTAAGAACTTCACCATATATACATCAAGATGATTTGTAGGTTCATCAAGAAGCATCACATCAGGTTGTTTTAGTAACAAGCTTGCAAGTTCTACTCTTTTTTGTTCGCCACCACTTAGGCTTCTTACGTATGAATCTTCAAAATGACCTAGATTAAACTCTTCTATAACTCTTTTGACCTTGTCGTCTATATTCCAAGCATCATGGAAATCAAGATAATCACCAACTTCTTGAAACTCTTTTAGCTCACTCGGACTATCTCCTAAATTACTAGCTAGTTCATTATAAGTTCTTAGTTTTTCTTTGATTGTTGTTAATTGATTTTCTATCGCTTCTTTTACTGTAGTATCTAGGTCTAAGCTTGTTTGTTGAGTAAGAAGCTCTATTTTGATATTTGAGGTTTGTACTCTCTTGCCATCATCAGGTTCAAGTGAGCCTTTTATCATTTTAAGTATTGTAGACTTACCACATCCATTTTGACCTATAATACAAATCTTTTCACCTTCATTGATGAAGAGACTCACTTCTTTTAGTATTACTTTTGTGTCATACTGCTTTGATACAGATATTAAATCTATTAATGCCATTAAAGCCCTTGAAAATTGTAAGTTTTAAATAAAATATTTAGCTAAATTTAGAGCTTGTGTTCTATGTGACAATTCTTTTTTAATATCTTCACTCATCTCTCCAAGCGTTGTATTAAACCCCTCTGGTATGAACATCGGATCGTATCCAAAACCGTTAGTCCCTCTTTCCTCATCTATCACGTTTCCATGCATCCAGCCGTGAGTGGTACTTAGTCTATCATTTGCTATTACTGCTATTGCACAAGTGTAATATGCTGGAGTTTTGTTCAAGTTGTTTTCTTTTAGAGTATTTATCAGTTTTGCTAGATTGTCTTTTGAAGTTGCATTAGCTCCAGCGTATCTTGCACTATATATCCCTGGAACATTTCCTAAAGACGGTACAGTAATACCACTATCATCTGAAAGTACTATGAACTCTTTTTTTTGCTCTAATGTTAGTTTGTTGTTTATAGCCTCAGCTTTTAATATAGCGTTGCCTTTGAATGTATCAGCATCTTCTACGATATCAAAATAATCCATTATCTCACTATACGCGTATGTATCCATATTGAAAAACTTTTTGATTTCTTTGATTTTTCCTTGATTTGACGATGCGATAATGATTTTCATACCAAATACTTCCTTATAAAAATGATATGGTACTATTATGTAATTAATTTTTATGGTGTGATAATGGTAACTTATACAAAAGACGAAATGCTTACTGCTACAGAAGTTGTCAGGAAGTTTAGTACTGTACTTAATGATGTATGTGAAACAGACAAAAAAGTAGTGATTATGAAAAATAACAAACTTGAAGCTGTACTATTGTCAATCAAAGAATACGAAAAAATGTATGAAGCAATGCAAATACTAAAAGAATTATATAGTAAAAAAGATGATTTAAAAGAGTTTTTAAAAAAGTGATTAATTAATGGCTACAAAACAAATACTCTTAAAAGAAAAATCATTTGATATATCATATATCATAGAAAATCCTGAATGTGAAAAAGATATTATTTTTCTTCATGGCTGGGGAAGCAATAAAGAGCTTATGCAAAAAAGCTTCTCTAAGTACTTAAATGACTTTAGATGTATATACATAGACTTACCTGGATTTGGCAAGAGTACTAATGAATATGCTCTAAATACTTATGATTACGCCTCTGTAATAGATAAGTTTTTGCTTACTATAAATAGTGATAGACATATCATTGCAGGACACTCGTTTGGTGGTAAAGTCGCTGTTTTGTTAAATCCAAAAAATATGGTGCTTCTTAGTAGTGCAGGAATTCCAGTTAAAAAGAGTTTTAAAACAAGATTTAAAATCAAAACTTTTAAACTATTAAAAGTTTTTGGTTTGGGCAAGCTATATAAAATATTTGCTAGTTCTGATGCTAATGGACTTTCAAAAAACATGTATCAAACTTTCAAAAATGTTGTAAATGAAGATTTCACACTCAATTATAAAGAGTTTAAAAATAACGCTCTTATATTTTGGGGGATTCGTGATACTGCAACACCTCTAAGCAGTGGTAAGGAAACAAACGAATTAATAAAAACAAGCAAGTTTTATGAATGTGATGGCGATCACTTCTTTTTTATGAAAAATGCAGAATTTATATCTCAAAAATTAAAGGAATTATCATAGTGGACAATTTATTATTAGGTTTTGAACTTTTTACATATATATTATTGATGTTTAGTCTTGGGTTTTATTTGATCCAAAACTTACAATGGTACAACTATAAGATTACAAGAGTTTTAGTTAATCACAAAAAAAAGAGTTGGCATATATTGTATTTTTTCATGCCTGTTCTGCTTTATTATGTTGTATATACAATATTTGCTTATTCGTTTTATTTGTTGTATTTACCAATTCTATTTCTTTGGTACAAAGATCAAGATAAAAAACTTGTCGTTACAGGAAGAGTAAAAAGATTTTTTGCTGTTCTTCTTATATTCACATCTTTCTTCGCGTATTTAAAACTAGTAGGACACTTCGATATATACAGTGTAATAACACCTCTAATATTAAGTGTACTAGTATCAAAACTAATAGAATACATACTATTTCTAGGATACAAGAAAAAAGCTAAGAAAAAACTAGATTCAAAACCAAACCTAAAAATCATAGCAATAACTGCAAGCTACGGTAAAACTAGTATCAAAAACTTTTTGTATAAAATACTTAAAAGTAAATACAAAACACAAATGACACCAAGAAGCGTAAACACGGACGTTGGAATAATCCAAGATATAAACCAAAATCTTAGAGATGACACTGAAATTTATATAGCTGAAGCGGGAGCAAGAAAAAACAACGATATATTAAAAATATCAAACCTACTAAACCAAAACTACGCCGTACTAGGTCAAGTAGGAACTGCTCATATAGAGTACTTCAAATCTGAAGAAAACATAATCGAAGCAAAATCAAAAATACTTGCATCTTCAAAACTAACAAAAGCATATGTACATAAAAGTGCTATAAAAAATCAAGTAAACCACCAAAAGCTTGATATATACTCAGATAAAGTAACTGATATAGACTCATCACTTGATGGGCTAAGCTTTTGTTTAGATATAAACGGAAAAAAAGAAAAATTTGATACTAATCTTTTAGGGAGTTTTAATGCTGAGAATTTAGCTTGTGCAATACTACTAGCAGTTGAATTGGGAGTTGAATTAAGTATCATCAAAGATATAGTATCAAAAATTCCTCCTGTAGAGCATAGACTTCAAGTCATATCAAAAACACCAAAATACATTATAGATGATAGCTACAATGGGAATATAGATGGTATGATAAAATCTTATGAACTAATAAAACAATATAATGGTAAAAAAATAATTGTAACACCAGGAATAATAGAAGGAAATGAAACTCTTAATGTAGAACTGGCTCTTAAAATTGATGAAGTATTTGATCTTGTAATAATAACTGGAACTCAAAACAAAACAATTCTAAACAGAACAATAAACAAAGAAAAAATAATACTAAAAGATAAAGCTAATTTGGAAGAAGTACTTAAACAAGAAACTAATGAAGGGGACTTGGTACTGTTTTCAAATGACGCACCTACATTTTGTTAGGTGTCTAAGCCCAGATACTCACGGCACATATAAAATAAAAGTGTGCTGCTGTATTCCTACCCTGACACGATACTTTTACAAAATATTGCATAAGTCTAAGCTCAGACAACGAAATTCTATATTAAAAATGTTAAAAGTAGCTTTTGCTTATTAGTATTTGATATACTTCTTCAAATATATTAAAGTATTTATAGACAGGTGGCCGAGTGGTCGAAGGCGCTCGCCTGGAACGCGGGTGTGGGGCAACTCACCGAGGGTTCGAATCCCTTCCTGTCTGCCATTGTGCTGTAAAACCCTTTAAACTCAGTACTCTACAATTAGTAGTTCACTAATTGTCCCCTATTTTATCCCTAAAATTATCCCCCATCATAGTAAATGAAAGTTATTATTACTCCCCTAGAAAAATATCTCAATAATCAAGCAGCATAATTTATACTAGGATGTTTAAAAAAGTTGCTAACTTTTTTAGTATTTTTTGACTTAATTAAAAAAACGGGGGTTTGAGAATTCATTTTTTAGAGTAATTTACCAAATAAAAATCAACTAATTTAATTTTAAGATTTTTACTAAGACCACGATGTAAACTAATCATATTTTTCATAT
>CACVAW010000013.1 GCA_902727925.1 uncultured Campylobacterales bacterium
GAGCTGAAATTATATTGTATTATTTTTTATTTGTCAAGGCTTTTTTATAGGTTTGTTCTATAATGTCAAATAATTTAAATAATTGGATATATATGAACAATATTGTAGAACAAAGAATAAAGCAAGCCATCGAAGATCTTAAGCATGGCAAGATGATAATAATGATAGATGATGAAGATAGAGAAAACGAAGGTGACCTTGTATATGCATCAACCTTTTCTACACCTGAACATGTAAATTTTATGGCTAGTTACGCCAAAGGTCTTATTTGTGTGGCAATTTCTCCTGAACTTGCTACACACTTTGAGCTTAATCCTATGGTAAGTTCTAATAACTCTTCTTATGAAACTGCTTTTACAGTGAGTGTTGATGCAGCGAGTTGTACTACTGGAATTTCAGCTTATGAGAGAGATGATACGATAAAGCTTCTTTCTTCTTTTTCTTCAAGTCCAACTGATCTTGTTAGACCTGGACATATATTTCCGCTTATAGCTAAAGATGGGGGTACTCTTGTACGTACTGGTCATACTGAGGGTGCTGTTGATATATGTACTATGGCTGGACTTTCAAAGTCTGGGGTGATATGTGAGATAATGAAAGATGACGGTACTATGGCAAGACGTGATGACTTAGATATATTTGCAAAGAAACATGACTTAAATACTGTATATATCTCTGATATCGTAGAATATAGACTCAAAAACGAATCTTTAGTAACCAAAATCAGTACAAAAGCAGATACTTTTATGGGGTATGAAACTAAAAAAATAGAGTTTAACGATCATCATGGCAATATTCATAGAGCATATATATTTGGAGATATAGACAATACTACTAATATCAAATTTCACAATATTGGTGATGATTATGACCTTCTTTGCAATAAGCAAAAGTTTGATTCACTAATAAATTCAATCGAATATCTATCTAAAAACAATGGTATATTAGTATTTTTAGGTAAAGAGATCTATACAAATAATGTCCAAATGAAAGACTATGGTGTAGGTGCTCAAATAGTGAAAAAACTTGGTGTTTCAAATATCAACTTACTAGTCAAAAAAGCTGGTACTGAATTTATAGGTATTAGTGGATTTGGACTGCATATTGATGAGGAAATCATTCTATGATTAAAGTCTTATTATATCTAGTAATATTACTTATTTCTCTATTCATCTATTACAAGATAAGTAGTGTTAAAAATAAAGGTAAAAGAACCCTATTTATAGGAATAAGTATAGCTATCATTATACTTGCGTCTTTTGGCTATGAATATGTTACTACCAAAAGCAGTGTAAAGCTACAAAAAGTAGCTACAGCCTTCGCTCAAAACAAACAAATCATTTGTAATAACAAGATAATCGATAACAACAAATATACACTTAACTACGGTACTTTTGACCTAATTAGTAAATTCGAAGTAATAAACCTAAAAGATTGTGATGAATATACAGAGTAGACTTGACCTAGATGAATTTGTAGATAATTTCAAAAATTATTTTGCTAGGACTAAAGATATATCTATGCTCGGAGATGACAAAAGACACTTTGAGTATATCAATGAGCTAGCAAAATATGACTTTATATTACCCACACATACACAAGATTTGACTGACACAATAAACAGACTAACAAAGTTTGCTACACTTGATAGCTCAAGCATCTTTGAGATTGTCAAAATAATAAGATATTTTATGTATCTAAAGTCAACAAACTTCTCAAACCTACTAAATACATGGTTCTCTAAGATATTAATCCCAAAAGAGTTATTAGATATCACTTATTTCTTTGATACAAAAAAACCTGAGTTCAAAGATGATATAGACCCAAAACTCCAAGACATAGCTTCAAGTATCTCACGCCTAAAAAGAGATATTATATCAACATATGAAGGTATACTACAGTCAAGTAATCTAAGAGAGTATTTAATAGATAGACAAATATATTATATAGACAATAAAGAATGTCTACTTCTTAGAGGTGGTTTTAGCAATGTACTTAAAGCCAAAGTAATTTCAAGAAGTAGTACTGGATATTTCTACGTGATACCTGACAAAATAAAAGATATCACAAACAAAATAGGTGAGCTAACCCTCAAAAAAGAAGACATACTCTTCGAATACAGAAAAACTATATCAAAAACACTAAACAAACACTTACTTTTTGTCAAATATATAAACAAAGAATTTGATATATTTGATCATTATCAAGCTAGAGTAATGTTTGCCAAAAGCAAAAATCTAGAGTTCATACTTCCAAACAGAAAAAGTAAAAAAGTAGTTTTAAACTCATTTAAGCACCCTGCTCTAAAGTCTGCTGTAGCTCTTGATATTACTTTGGATAGCTCTATTATGCTCATTACTGGTGTGAATGCTGGTGGTAAGACAATACTTCTTAAGTCAATCTTAGGAGCTGTCTATCTAGCTTCGTTTTTACTTCCATTACCACTTAACGCAGACAAGTCTGATATCGGATACTTCAAAGAGATAGTACCCATACTAGATGACCCTCAAAACATCAAAAACGACATCTCTACATTTGCTGGTCGTATGGTAGAGTTTAGCAAGCTATTTAACAAACAAGATATACTTGTCGGAGTAGATGAGATTGAGCTAGGGACTGATAGTGCAGAGGCTTCAAGCCTTTTTAAGTCGATACTAGACGAATTAAGTGTTCATAATAAGATAATAGTCACAACACATCACAAAAAACTAGCTTCATTAATGTCGAGCAAAGACAATGTACAGATGATAGCAACCTTATATGATGAAAAAAACAGAAAACCAACATACAGATTCCTAGAAGGTACTATAGGAAAGAGTTATGCTTTTGAGACTGCTAGAAGATACAAGATCCCTTCTCATATCATAGACAACGCCCTACTTCTTCATAGCAAAAAAGAAGACAACCTAAACCACCTAATAGAAAAAAATATAGAACTAGAAACCGACCTAAAAAAGAAAAAAGGCTTTTTAAACAAAGAATTAAAACAAGTAAACAAACTAAAACTCCAACTACTCACTGAAAAAAAAGAACAAAAACAAAGCTTTGAATCCCTTATATCTTCATATCAAACAAAATATCAAAAAGCAATCAATGAAGCTAAAGAAGCAGTAAAACAAAAATCAAGTAAAGATATACACAAGCAAATAGCAGTAGCAAATGCTTCATTATCAAAAATCACGCAAAAGAACCAAGAAAATAAAAATAATCAAAAAAATACAGAATTCAAAGTCAAAGATATAGTAAAATACAGAAATACAAAAGCTGAGATACTCTCTATCAAAAAAAATAAAATATTACTTAGTTGTGAAGGTATGAAACTAAGTGTGTCTCCAGACGATATATCAAAGTCTCACTCCAAAGAAAAACCCAAAAGTATAATATCTTACGAAAAACCTAAAAATGCATTTATCAAGCTCGATATCCATGGCCTTCGTGTTAACGAGGCTAGTATGCAAATAGAAAACTTTTTAAATGATGCTCTTCTCGCTGGTCTTGAAGAGGTATATATCTATCACGGAATAGGAAGTGGGATACTAGCAAACTTTACAAAAGAACTACTAGAAAATCATCCTAGAGTAGTATCCTATGATGACGCAACTCCAAGTATGGGTGGATACGGTGCTACGGTGATTAAACTCTAATTATTTCTTCAATACTACAAGGTTATATAACAAAAACACAACTGAAGCGATGAGTATAATACAAGCTCCCGTTGGAATATTATATACATAAGAAACAACAAGACCACTAATCACAAAAACAATATTAAGAACTGTAGATATTACCATCATTTTAAACAGTGATGACGACAAGCTTTGTGCGATAAAAGAAGGTATTGTAAATAGTGCCATTATTAGTATTAGACCTACTATCTGAATTGAAAGTATCACAGCTATACAAATAAGAATGATAAGTAAAAAATAAAATATTTTTGTAGGCATACCTCTGATGATAGAAAACTCCATATCATAAGACATACAAATAATATATCGGTAAAACATCAAAACAAACAAAACCAAAAATGACAGATATCCGCTCATTACATATATATCTGATACAGATATAGTAAGTATCGAACCAAACAAAAAGCTCATAAAATCAATATTATACTGAGGAGATAGATCAATGAGAATAATACCAAGAGCCATACCAAAAGTCCAGATAAACACCATATAAGTATCTAATCTATGAGGCTTGTTATATGTGATATAAGCAATAAAAGAAGCAAGTATTATAGAAAACACACTTGCACCAAGAATAATAGGAATACCAAAGAATATAGCAATCCCTATACCACCATAAGCAGAATGGGCAATACTACTAGAAATAAACATCATTTTATTAACAACAACAAGAGTTCCAACTATACCACATATAAAGCTTACTATAATACCACCTATAATAGCATTTTGCATAAACTCGTAACTCAAAACTTCCATCATATACTTACTCCGCTAAGCATACTCATAAGTTCTATTTCACAAAAATGCTCATCTTTATTACTAAGCTTATCAAATGAAAGTTTTGGAGAATCGTGATTAACTAATGTTGTGTTCACATAGCCTATCTTATTAGCATACTTTGAGGCGAAGGCAAGATCATGGCTGACTGCAACTATAGTTATACTTTGATTTAGTATTCGGAGCAGTTCATATATATCTTGACTTGACTTAGGGTCAATACTAGCTGTTGGTTCATCTAAGAAAAGTATCTTTGTATTATTTGTACATATTGCACGTGCTATGAATGCTTTTTGTCTTTGTCCACCTGAAAGATTTGAAATCTTTGTGTTTTCAAATCCATTGAGACCCACTTTGTTTATTGCATCTTTTGCACAGTTTATCTCTTTTTTGTTATAGCTAAAAATTGATTTTTTTTTTGTACCATGACCCATCATTACGACATCAAGTACAGATATTGGGAAATTGATATTTATATTTGTGTTTTGAGGAACATAGCCTATATGTTTGTATATATCTTTTGGCTTATTCCCAAGAACTTTGATACTCCCACTTGTAAGTTTATTTAGACCTACAAGAAGTTTCAAAAGAGTACTTTTGCCACCACCATTTGGACCTATAAGAGTAAGAAAATCTTTTTCTTTTAATTCAAGATTAATATTTTCTAGTACATTTGTATTCTCATACTTAAAAGATACATCTTTAATATCTATAACATTACTAAAAAACTTCAATTCTCACCAACTACGAGAGAGAGCTTAAGTAAATTATTCGGCCAATTTATTAAACTTGATATATTCACAACTTTAGCATTTAATTTATTTGATATTAGCTTTACACTTTTAGGAATATAGTTTTTATTTACTATTATTACTTGGATGTTATTTGTATCTTTTTGGGCTTGTTTTATTAGCTCGATTATCTCTTTTGGTTTTGGCTCTTTTGCGTCTTTTTCTATCACTATCTCACTTAGATTATAATCTCTATTAAAATACGAAAAAGATGGATGATAAGACATGTATCTTTTATTCTTAAGATTTTGTTTTATTTGAATATCAAGCGTATTTATATAATCTAATGCCTTTGTAAGATTTTGTTTATAAATAATTCTATTAGGAGTATCAAGTTTGACAAGTTCTTCATAGATATTAAATAAAAGTGTTTTTGATTCATTTAGACTTGTCCATATATGAGGATCTTTATTATGAATATGACCATGACCACATACACTATTGATATAATTAATATTTTTGGTAATATCAATTACATTAAAGTTGACATTTTGCTTCTTGATTTTGCTTAGCCAAACATCTTCAACCTCTTTAAACCCAGTACTAAAATATACATCACTTTTTGATATATCAAACATCTGTCTTGGTTTAGGTGTGAAAGTATGAGGGTCTGAATTTCCATTTACTAGAGTATTTACATCTGCAAGATTACCTGTAATCATCTCTATCATTACTTTGATAGGCTCTATAGTAGTATATATATTTATTTTTGCTTGTATTATGTTACATAACAACATAATTAAAACTATATATTTCATAAGATGACTACCTTCGAGATTTGATGATGAAAGCTTACCATATAGTTTTTATTTTGAGATTAATGAAGATGTATTGTAGAAGTTTGGAATACTTCTACAATACTAAGGATTAAAAACTTTTAAGTTCTTTTAAGTCAGATTTTGCTTTTTTAAGCTGATTTTTCTTTTTATTTATTTTTTTCTTTGCTTTAGTTTTTTTAGATTTAATACCATCTTTTAAAGAGTTTTCGATTTTCTTAACACTTTTTTTACCAAAACCTTTGATATTTGTTAAGTCTTTTGCAGAATTTATTTCATTTGTTTTTCTGTATTCTAATATTCTTTCAACTTTTTTCTCGCCTATACCTTTTATAGCAAGTAATTCTTCTTTACTAGCAGTATTAAAATCAAGACCAAAAGCCAACCCAAACGCTATCACAAATAATATCAAAACTCTTTTCATATAAATTTCCTTTAGTTAATTTGACTTCGATTATATTCTCTTAAACCTTAAAGTTAACTGTAGCTGTTAATTTTAAGCTTTTTATTTGAATAGGACGTTTTAAAAACCTCAATTTTTAAAGACTATAATTGAGACTTCTAAACACTTATAAGATTCATAGAAATAAATATCCTACTTTTCATTTGTCTCTTTTAAGGCGTCTTAAAGTCTAATATAGTTTAGTCTTAGTTTTTGTGTGTATAATATAAGTACACACAAAGGGGATAGTAAGTTGAGTAAAAAAGATAAATTATTAAAGTCAATGAAAAACAATCCAAAAGATGTAAGATTTGAAGACTTGAAAAATTTGTTAGAAAACCATGGATAAACTGCTCATAATACCGGTGGTAGTCACTGGGTTTTTAAAAAACTTAAACATCTTGATGAAGTGATACCAAGAAAAAAACCTGTAAAGGCTTTTTACGTTATTAGAGCTTTAAAATCAATAGGAGCATATGATGAAAAAGAATAAACAATATTATTTAAGTCTAGACTACCCTATAGTAACTAGAAAACTATCTACAAAAGAAGGTGGAGGAATATTAGCCTATTATGTAGATATGCCAAACATAGCTGTAGACGGAAAAGATTACGACGAAGCCATAAAAGATTTGAAGTCTGCTTTTGGTTGCTATTTAGATGTAGCTTTAACATTAAAAGAAGATATTAAAGAACCTTCTCACCTAGAAAAAACAAAAAGAATTAATATTAGCATACCTTTATCTACATTAAATGAGATAGATAAATACCTTTCAAATAAAGATATAAATAGAAGTACTTTTTTAGCGACATCAGCTCTCAATGCGATCCACTGATAGAATAAAAAACTCTAAATAAGACTAAAGTTTAAATAAAAGCGCCAATTAAAGAAAAAGCGATAACCCACCTAGAGAGAACCAGCCCCTAAGTGTTTTAGATTACTAATAAAGAACTGAAGTAAGTAACAATTTATTACTTTACTCATAAGTTCTCTCTTGCTCCTTTTGATAGATTGATCTAATACACTCTTTTTATCTCTTACAGATGTGAAATCAAAAAACCTTTAGTATAAAATTTATCCCATATTTTAACGTTTATGAGTTCCTGTAGATATGCAAAAAAGTAAGATTCACACTGCCCCAGGACTTTATAACATAATTTTGATGTCTATCAAAACATTAAGATTTTCAGTCGGACCCCTGAAAATGCTTCTGAAAAATTGCCCTTGTAATTCGAATTGGCGGTTTGTTATTTTCTTATAGTAACTTAACAAGAGTGGCAACAATAGCAGCTTGAGCTACTAACATTCCAGCTACCCACTTTATAAGTTCAACTTTTGTACTACTTAAGTCATCTTTAGTAGCTAATTCTTCTTTTTGCTGATCAATTATATTTTTAGCATTATCTTTTAATATTTGAGAAATCTCTTTCGCTTGATTTTCATCAAGATTAACGTTTTTTAATCTTTCGTAAATAGAAAGAGTATCAATATTTAGTACCATTTCGCTTTCCTTTTATTTACAATTATAACATTAAATTTTTATTCTTAATAATATAAAACGCCAATTCGATTTATAAATGCAATTTTTTGGAGTAGAGGTGAAGGTAAGGTTAACAGTAAGTTAGCTATCCTTTTTTTCTACCAAAAAGAAAAGGAATTGCATGAGGAACAAACAGTTAACCTTAGATGAAAGGTATCATATAGAAGCTTTAAATAAGCAAGGATATAAACAGATAGAAATAGCCAAAGAAATAAGAGTTCATCCATCAACGATAAGTCGAGAACTTAAACGGAATAAATTTCA
>CACVAW010000014.1 GCA_902727925.1 uncultured Campylobacterales bacterium
TGTTTTGAATTGTGTTTGTGTCGGTGTCTGTTGTGTCTCCTGTAAGGTATGGAACATTATTTATAATATTAAAGCTTGTTGGCTCATTGTGTCTAATTGTTAGCGTTGGAGAGCTTATTATCTTTGTGTAACCTTTTTCATTTAGATAGGTAAATACTGCGTTTACTTGGTTAGATGAGAAGTTTGAACTTGTAGAGAATGGATTAGATAAGAACTCTAATATAAAATCAATCCCTAGTATTGAAGCCTTTTTTAATCCTGTTATTAGGTCTAACTGCTTGTTTATTATTCTTGATGTATCAATTTCTAAGATATTGATTTTTATCTTTTTTTGAAGTGGTGGAGTGTCTAGGTTTTTGATGTGAGTTTTTATCTTTTTGTAATTATCAAGATGAGTTTTTAGGTAAAGAGTATTTGTCTTTTTGATTATGCCGTGAGTGGTATTCATAAATGATAAATACTCTTTGATGTCTGCTAGGTTTAGGTAGTTTAATTTGATGTAATAGATATTATCTTTGTAGCTGTTTTTTTCTTGAATGAAATAGAAGTTATTGTTTTTGATTAGCTCGAAGCCTTGATTATTTAGGGCTGTTTTTAGTATTTGTTTGTAGGTGTGTTTTTTGATATCTTTGTCTACAAGGATTGTTATATCTTTGCTTAGGTCTGTATCAATTAAAAAGGTTTGTTTGAACTCTTTAGATATGAATGTGATGTAGTCTTTTAAATTTACATTTTTAAAATCAGAATATGCTAGGGATTGTATAAGGCTGATTATAAGTATTATTTTTTTCATTTTGGTGTACTCCTATTGTTGAAAGAAATGTGTCATCTACAAACATTATGTAATTAACAAAGTTTGTTTTTGGGATTTGGTTTGTATCTATGATTTCAAAGTCATATTTTTTTTGAAAGTATCTGTATTCTTTGTAGCTAATAGTTATATGATCATGAATACAAATATTTTGAGGTCTTGAGCATATTATTGATATTTTTGTTTCAGTTGGTTCTGTGATATCTATGTTTTGGGGTAAGTTTGTATTACGGTAACCCGTAGGTATAGGTAGCTGGGTTTGTGTTTGTACTTTTTCTTCTTGCTCTTTTGAAGCTGATGTTAAGCTATTCATCAAGTAAAGAATAAAGCCTACAAATACACTTATTGCAATTACCATCATTACAATAAACTTTGTATAAATGCTTTTACCTTGGGTATTTGCCCCACTGTGGTATGTATCATATATTTCTGCGTTGAATTTGATATTTTTTGTGTCTGTTTTAGCGTTTTGAGGCATTCGGCTATCTGTGTAAAGATGATATCTAAATGTAGACTTTGTTATTCTTCTTGAACTTGGAACACCTTTATAAAAAAATTCGCTTAGTTCTTTATATTTTGCGTGTACAAGTGCTAAATTTTGAGTTATTAGAATTATTTCGTGGTTTAGGTGTCTGTGATATGTAAGCCACCACACAAGACTTGCTTCTTCTTTACCTAATTTATTATGACACTCATCTAATATTATCAAACAATCTAAATAACCGTTTTCATTTAGGTAATCTTTTATTTCACTATCATCTGCTTCAAATTGTGTTTGGAGTTCATGGGCGTGTTTTATATGTTTTATGAAGTCTTGCCAATTTAATTCTGTTACATCTTCATATTGAGTTATATCAAGTTCGTTTATGTTTGTATAGCCTTTATCTACATTATCGTACTTATATGTTTTATCTCTTAGTTTTTGGTTTACTCCAAAATTTGCGTATAGAGTATGAACTCCTAAATAACTTTTCCCTGCTCCTGGTACTCCTGTAATATATTTAATCATCTGATTATTTCCAGAATGATAAGACTTGTTTAGTCAAGTAAGAAGATACAATTATTGATAAAAATACATTTAAAGCATTTAATAAACCAAATTGACAAACAAGACTAAGACTATTTGAAACCATAACACCGTCAGAGCCATCACTACTTTGTACTAAAGTTGTATAGTAATTATTTAGTATGTCTAATAGATATTGAACTACAAAATAAGTACCACCTAAAAAAAAGGTTCTTATTGAAATTTTTACTAAGTATTCAGTCATTACAATCCTTTAAACATTACTAAACGAGATAATAATCGCACTAAGTACAGCTAAAAACATAAAGAAGTTTCTAATATACTCCATAGGTATAGAGTTCAAATTTTCTTGTGAGAATAAAGTAAATTCTTTTTCATATAATGTAAATGTAATAGGTTCAAGCGGTGTACAACTTGCACTTGATATATTAAGAGGGTTTGGGAATTTGTCTATAACCTCACGAAGCATTTGCTCAATATAGTGTTGTATATTCTCTTTTCCATTTTTCCAAAAATCTACAGTATCAGTTATTAAGTCTTCAAGTGGACTAAAAAAGCCTTTTATCCACGACCAACCACCACTTAAAGTGCTTAATATACTACCTAATAGGCTATTAGTCTTCTTTAAAGTATTATTATCATCTGTATTAAATTTACCTGCAGAACCTCCTTTAGTTCCGTCTGTGAAGTTTCCATCTGAATTATTCCCAGTACCAGTATTATCTGTAGTAGAATTATTTGTATCAGAGTTTGTATTGTCTGTACTATTATTGTCAGGATTACTATTATCCCCTGTGTTGTCATCAGGATTATTTGGATTTGATGTATTTGTATCAGGATTAGAAGTATTTGTGTCAGGATTTGTATTTGGTACAGTACAAGAATAAGGAGTGATTATTACAAGTTTACAAGTTGGAGGGGTTTGGCTCATATTAGTAGTATAGTTTTGTATAGGTGTAAAAGTACCACCTTTAGCATTGCAAGAATTACGACCTATATTATTTAGATAATCTAGTTTTTCTTGAATAGATTGAGTGCAGTTATTTAGATCATAATAATCATCACAATAACTAGGATATAAGTAAATATCAGCAGATAAAACACATTTTCCAGCTACTGAACAATATTCATATTCTCCTGTACAATCATCTTCATTATCTGTACCATTAAAACCTACCTCGCCATTTTCCCCTGTGACTAATGAGCCGTTATCATCTCTTAAGGGTTCAAGTGATGAATTATCATCATCATTGTTATTTATATCGTTTTGTAAATCGTCCCAGTCATCAGTACTATTAGTATCAGCGTTATCTGTACTATTTGTATCTGGTGGAGTAGGGTTTGATGAATTATCATCAGGCGTTGAGCTGTTATCATCGGGGTTAGTGTTATTATCGGGGTTAGTGTTATTATCGTCTGGTGTTGAACTGTTGTCATCGGGGTTAGAATTATTATCATCAGGATTATATGGTTTAGAACAAGTAACAGTACCAAACTCATCTGTACTCACATAATTCCAACCATCATCACAAGGATTTGAATTATTGTCATCTGGATTTGAACTGTTATCATCAGGAGCTACATAATCAGGATCAACATCACAAGTCATTGAGCTTGTAGTCGGATAAGAAGCTATATAACCAGCTGGACAAGTTACTATTGAAGTATGTTTCAATTCATAGTCACCAAATGTTTCGCCTGTACCACCTAAATCTTCACCACTTCCGTGACAAGACCAGTGTTCATAATATGCAGTTTCATTACTAAAAGTAATGTTTTTTAAAACTGTTGATGTTTTCTCATATGCGGGGTTATTAGTCTTTTGACACCGATAAGTATCTCTGTTTTGTGTTGAAGCATCATATCTTTGTGTTGATATTTCTGATGAATTAAAAAAAGTTGTATTAGGTGGGAATAATCCAAGTTTATATACTGAAGAATTTGTAAGGGTCTCAGCATAAATAAGTGAACTTAAGATAGTTAATATTAAAAGTAGTTTTTTCATTATCTACTTCTTAAACATAGATAAAACAGCTAAACCACCGATTACAGGAATAGACATATTAAACATTATCGACAAGAAGTAGTTAAGTACTACATCATCAGTAAATCCAATAATTAATAAATTCATTCGTTTAACCTTTATCGTCTGCTAATTAAAATAACTAACCCCATAAGAAGACAAAAACCAATCATAAGACCAGTTTGTGCCATCAAATAGTTATAGTTTTGATATGAGATATTAAGCTCTTGGGCTATACGAGTAGCGTTATATTCTTCGGCTATAAGCAAAGATGAAAAAAGTATTATTAGTAAGTTTTTCATCTAAAAAATTCACGCTTAATAAAATCTAGTAATACATTAGCTCCGTGAAGAGTTATAAATAAAACTAAAAATGAACTAAACACTAAACCAAAATCATATAACGAAATCGTAAAACCCATTTTAAAAACTTTTATCTATTTATAAAAGAAACTATTTTTCTAGCACCTAGTATAGTTACACCAAGACCAATTAAAGCTACAGTAACAACACCAATTGAAGCAATTACAGTAGTAAAATCTATATCAGAAGCTGATACAGTTACAGCACTTGCACTTGAACTAATTCCTAAAAGACCAACTACTGATAAACCTAACATTTTTGCGAATTTTTTCATTACGAAAAACCTTTTTAAAGAAATTTTTTAGCTTAAAGACTAGTATATAAGCTTAATAAGAGAGTTCAAAAACTCCCCTATAAACCTACTTAATAGATTGAATTGAGTTTAAATCAGCTTTAAAGTTGTATTTTTCAAAGTTAGTTAACGGGAATGTAATAGTTTTACCTATAAGTGCGTTATATTTACCAACGGCTGTTTTAAGGTCAGCTCCAAGCATTGGAACTTTTACAGTGAATGTATTTGATGCAATTGTTTCCATATCATCAACTATTACTTTTTTATTGTAAGTGAAATTTAATTTGATACTATCTTTATAAGGTACTACTTCACCTGTTTCATCGTTTTTGAATTCTCCTGCTTTCACAAAAGCAACACCGCTTAATATTCCCTTAAAATTTAATGTTAAAACATTTTCCATTCTGTACTCCTAAAATTTTATTTGTACTTCTTTTTTTTAAAGAGGGGAAGTACTCCCTCTTTATTAGATTTTTTTGGCTAGGGTTCTAATCCCTAATATCAGTTTAGTGACTTGATAAGGTCAATAGATTAAAACCCTCGCCAAAAGAGTTTATTTAAACCTATACTATCCCGAGAAAAAAAATAATACAATCAGTTTTATGACTTGATAAGGTCAACATTCTTCTTCCTCTGTTTCTAATATCTTCCCTAATAAAAAACCAGCTACAAAGCCGATTAATATTAAATATAAGATACTCATTTTAAGGTCTTATAAATTCAAAAATGAATAAAAAAATATAAACAATAAAAAATATAAACAAGTGAAAAGCAATAAATTTAATTAAAGATTTCATCTCTATGCCTCCAAAACTCTATCTATCACAGTTTTTGAAATAGAGTGAGAAAGTGTTAAGTATTTTTGCGTGGTTGTAATGTCTGTATGTCCTAGAACTTTTGATACATGTTCTACTGGTACATTTAGATGATTAACTGAATAAGTAGCTATCAAATGTCTTATATCGTGTAATCTCATATCTGGAAGATTGTTATCTTTTAAAAATCTTTTCCAAGACTTTCTAAAGTTTGAATATCTTTTTTTTGTGAATGGATTTTCAAATACTAACTGTTCATCATCTCTATAATATTGATCATACCTTTTGAATAACATTGATTTAAGCTCATCAGTCATTAAGTGAACTTGACTTTGTTTTGCTTTATTTATAGTTGCTGGTATCATATAAACACCTGTATACAAATCAACCATATTCCAACGAAGTTTAAGAACCTCGCCTAATCTTCTACCGTGAAGTAAGAAAAAAAGAACATCAGAAAAAGGTTTATCATTCATTTTATGATAATCTTTAATACTATCAATTATTTTTTTTTGTGTTTCTATTGACTTATTAAAATATCTTTTATTGTCGAATTTTGGAAGCTTTACAGCTTTAAGTGGATTTTTTTCAGTTTTATCAATTTGAATAGCTAAGTTATACATCACACTAAGTAGTGCTTTGATGTTTTTTACTGTTTTTGTTTTTAAGCCCGATTTAAGCAAGTTATTAATAAATATTTGATAATCTGTGAAGTTGAGCGAACTAATTTGCTTTTCTTGAAATTGTGCAAAATGTTTTCTATTGATTGAGTGATATGTCTTTAATGTCTGAGATGATAGTAAAGGCTCATTTAGTTGTATGTATGTTTTGTATAGTTCTTGAAATGTCATTTTTTTGCTCCTTGTGAAATAAATTATCTTGCTTTTTTAAATAAAAAGATAAATTATTTACGATAATTATATATTAAAACAAATTCAATGTCAAGGAAAAAAGTAAATTATTTACTATTTATTAAAAATAAGTCAAATAAATTACTATAAAAAATGAAAAAAAAAGAATTAGCTAGCTTATTAAATGTAACAGTTGAAACACTTAGAAATTGGGAAAAGGATAAACCTGAATTAGTAAGGTTGATTAATTTAGGATTACAAACAGATAAGCAAATAGAGTTTACAAGAAAGCTACTTGAAGAACTAGAAAAAATTAAAGAACAATCAGAAGATGGAAAGTTTAACTTAAAATAAAAGGAGCAAAAAAATGGTTTATTTTTTATTAGGGGTAATTGTAATAATAGCTATTGCAATGTCTATTATAGTTTTTAAAGTAAAAGAAATTGAAAAAGAAAAAACAAAAACTACATTTGTCAAAAAACAAAATATAGGCTCAATTAATGGATATGGCAATATAACTAAACCAAAAAAGAAAATAGATTATAAAAAAAATATTGAACGAGGTAAGAAATTTGAAGAAAAAGTATTAAAGTATTATTCAGAATTAGGATATGAAGTAAAAGAAAATGGAAAAAAAAGATTTCAAGACAAAGGTATAGACATAATTGCGACTATACATAATAAAACAACTTTAATTCAATGTAAAGACTGGGAAACATATAAATTTGGAGAAAAGAACTTTAAAGAATTTATAGGAAGTTGCGAAGCATATGTAAATACCAATAATTTAAATAAAGAAAATATGAAATATATATTTGTAGCTTCAAAAAATAATATAACAAAACAAGGTATGAAGTTTATTATAGAGAATAGACATTTATTTGAATTTAAAGTAATAAATTAAAAAATCTTGAAAACTTAGATTTTCATTAATTAGAAAACACCATTTTATGGAGTAATAGCCTACTAGGGGAGCGACCCCTAGTATTTTAGATTAATAAAGTTTATCAGTTAAGATAAGCAATATCAAAATAACTATTACTATACGATAAGTCATAACCTCCCTTTATGATGAATTCCCACCCACCACAACCGCCTAAAAAAGGCTAAAAAAAAAGGCTAGAGATTTCTCCCTAACCTTAATTATTCATCATAATTCTAGGAGCTACCTAAAATATAGAGGTATATGTTATCGTATATGCTGAAATTATACAAAGAAAACTTTAACAAGTCAAATAAATATTTTGGGAAAAATAAAAAAGAGGATTATTATATATTATATAACGTAGTTATATAAGAAAAACTTAAGATTTTCATAAAACTCATAACCCGAAGGTCGGCGGTTCAAATCCGTCTCCCGCAACCAATTTTTTTTCATTAATTGCATCATCATAATTCAAATTTAAATTACCCTCATCACCATTTATTCCATTAAGTAAATACTCATAATCTTTATTAAGTGGGAAGTAAATCGGTTCGTTATCAGCTTCATAAACTTGTAAAATTTCATCATCATCATTTAAGTGCTTAATTAGATTAAAATCTTCGCTAGTTTCTAAAAAGTTTTTAAAAGCTTCCTCTAAACTTATAAACTCTTCATCTAAATAGTACGCCAATTCGATTTGCAAGTGCAATTTTTTAGCTAAAATCATGCGACTAAATTCTGTTGAAAAGAGTGCATAAAAACTTCAAATGGTGTTTTAAAATCAAGAGACTTTCTAGGTCTGTGATTTAAT
>CACVAW010000015.1 GCA_902727925.1 uncultured Campylobacterales bacterium
AGAGAAAAACACTTAAATAAATCGTAAATCCTTGACATATTATTTTTAGTATGTTATAATTTTTGAAGTGATACATTGAGTATCAAAATAAAACAGAGGTTTTCTTAAGGAGGCAATTATGAAAACATTAAATTTAAAAGGTCTATGGTTAGGACTATTAGGACTAGTATTAGTTCAAGCAACAGCATTTGCGGCTGATCCAGGTAGCCCAGCAGTTGTAGATACATTTATTCAAATTTTCTTGAATATGATTACAGGTAAAATAGGTTTACTATTTATAGTTATTATCCTATTAATGTCAGCTTTTACAGCTTGGAGAAGTGGTAACTTAACTCACCTTTTCTGGGGACTATTAGCAGCTATTATTATTGGTGGAGCACCAAAAATTGCAGAAGCATTATTAGACTACGGTAACAATACAGTTACTTGGAGTTAATAATAGTTTTAAGACGATAGATATATTTCTTCTGGGGAGGAGGGGTATTCCAATATTCAAATTATTCTTAACAACAAAATTAAATTCTTTCATAGAAAAATTTAAATAAATATGATATAATAAAACTATATCAAGGTTTAATTTTAAGGCGTTATTATGAATAGATTACCCTTCCCTAAATTTTTAAATAGACCAAGACTTGTTTTAATGTTTGAAGCTGATCAAGTTATGTTTATTCTTGGTTCTATGATTATGATATTTCTTATATGTATAATTTTATCTATGGAAATATTCACTATAAGCTTAGTTGAAATTGTGTCATTTTTTTTCTTAGCATTTGTATGGAAAAATGTAATAAAAGAAAATAATAAAGGTTATTTATACCATTTTGCTTATAACTTAGGAATCAAAAAACCCAATGCGGTTAAAGGTGAAGATGATATTATACCTTATGGGTTTGAAAGCTATTTTATAGATTAATTTAAAGGTGCTCTATGAGTATAAAAAGTGGTAATTCTTATTTAGATAAATTAGACAATATTTTACATAGAAATAAATTATTATGGTTATTCTTTACCATACAATTTGCTGTTATTATTATCTTAATAATAGGTTATATTAACTTAAAAGGTAGTGTTGTTGTACATATTGAAATTCCTCCAAAAATTTATGATAGTGGACAATTAAGAATTGGTAGTAAAAAAGCAGATAAATTATACTTTCGTATGTGGGGTAGATATATTGTAGAAAATATGTCTTCATATAATGCTGATACTATAGAAAATAAATACTCTGAGACTTTATATATGCTCCATCCTTCAATAATAACCAAATATAAACATAAATTCACTGAAAAAATTGATATTGTAAAATCAAATTTAATAAAAAATGACTTTTTTTTAGTAGATTCGAACACTTATGTTAGTGAAGAATTTAGTTCAGCAACATTTAAGGCTAATGGAGTTAGTAAACTTAATGTAGGAGATGGATTAGCTACAGAGTATCAGTCCTGTACATATGAAATTAGTATGAAATTAGAGGGGTATCATCTATTTGTAAATGACTTACAGGAAAATTGTAAAACTATTAGTGAAATTCAATTTGACACAAAGAAAAAAGGTGATAAAAAATGAAATTATTGAAAATTATTATAGGAATAATCCTTATTTCAAAAGCTTTATTTTCTCTAGATATACCTATTAATAAAGTTATTAATATAGATATTAAATTAGGAGATTTTAGTGTTGTTGAGTTTCCTTTTGAAATAAAGGGTACAAATAAAGCAACTTTTATCCCACATACAAAAAATGTAAAAGATGGTGAGAAAACAAGTGTAAAAAAATTAATATCTTCAAATTCTTCAGCAGATAGTTTAACTATAAAAAGAGGAAAAAATACTTTTACATTTTTTCCGAAAAAATTTGGGAAGTTAAGTCTAGTTGTATGGGGCTACAAAGAACATCCAGTTATGTTAAATTTAAATGTTACTTCTAATGATGTATCTCAATATTATAGATTTGTAGATTATTCTGAGGACTTAAAAGATGCTGGTACTTTTGAAGCTACATCACATGAATTAACTATTACAAGACTTATGAAGTATTTATTTAATAATAAAGTTCCAGCTGGCTATAAAAATGTAACAGAAGGTAGACAGTACAAGTTAGGAGGTCTTAATTTTTCTTTAGTAACTTCTTTGATGGGTAAAAAGTATCGTGGAGATGAGTGGGTAGTAAAAAATCTTGGTAGTGATAATGTTAGTTTATATGAAGAGATGTTTTATGCTGATGGGATATATGCAATATCATTTGAAGCGAGTAGATTAAAACCTCTTGAAAAATGTAGGATGTTTATAGTAAGAAAAAATGTGGAATAATAAAAGTGAAAATTTTATATTTTATATCTCTTATATTTTTTTTAGGTTGTTTTGATCAAGAAGTAGAACCAAATAAATTTATAGTTCCTAAATTCTATAATAATTTGGAACCTGCAATTGCTGGAATTGAATATGTGACTTCGAGTGGAATCAAGGGAACAACTAGTCAAGAAGGTGAGTTCGGTTATAATATAAATGATAAAATAACGTTTAAGATATCTAATATTATTTTAGGTAAAATAGATACAAATACCATTAATACAGATAGTAAGCTTACTTTATTTGATCTGTTTGGGTTTACTGAATACAATAAAAAAAATCCAAGATATATTTATATATGGCAATTTTTATTTTCTTTATCATCAAAAACTGATCAGGGTATAGTTTTTATACCAAAAAATATAAAAGAAACACTAAAGAAACAATTGGTAACCACAATAGAATTAAAAGACTTAAATAAAGAAGATTTAGAAAAAATTACAACAAAACTTTTAAATAGAAATTGGATAAAAGAGAGTGTTATTGTTGACTATTTTTATAACCCAAGAGATATTTGGTGGCAAATTAGTGAAGGTTTGATAATTGATGCTGATATCACAGGATATAGTATAGATATTAAAACACTAAAAAAAGAGCAAATATTTTCTGAGAAAACAATTAAAAAAGAGTATAGAAATGAGACAGCTAAGTTTTATCCTCATTTGGAGGAATTAAATCCTGATTTATTTTACTTATACAAAGTTAAAAATGGTTTTTTTCAAGATTCGAATAACGATGGTTTGATTGATAGAAATATAACAAGAAGAGATACAACAAATGTTTATAAAAAGTATCAATTTAATCAAAATAGTAATATTTTAAAACCAAATAGAAGAACTATTAATTTATTTTTTAAAGGTTCCTGGTTTAATAAGAGAGAGTCATTAAAAATCACAAGTACTGCTAATATATTATATAAATATTTTACATATCCATATTGTTTAAATAATATTGAACTTTGTAAAGATATATTAGATACTTGGAGCCAAACAATTCTTACATCTGACCTAAATGAAGATGAAAAAATTAGCAGTGAAGATTTATATTTTTTTGATCCTTATTTAGATTGGGACAAAAGTAGTAAAAATTTCAATATTCAAAAGTACAATGAATTAGTAAAATTAGCTAAAGAAGATAGAAAAGATGAAATTTTTAATTTGATATTTTTTGATGTAAGTTTTTTGTCTAATTTTAAACTTTCTAAGAGTACGGAATATTTTAATTTATTTAAAAAATATGGTGATTATATTTTTTTAAACAAATTGAGAAATATTGATATCTTAGATCTCACTAATTACCTTAAGCCTAAAGTAACTTATAGTCTTGATTCTTTTGTTGAGAATAAGTTTATAGATATGTATTATAAACCAGCAGAAAGAAGAAGTCCTAAAGAAATAAAGCTTTTGTTTGCCGATCTTACAGGTGTTATTCAACTCTATAGCGTGAAAGAAAATAAGTTTGGTGTAACCCACCGTATATATACCGATTCAAGTATACATAAAAGTTTTTTTATTAATAAAGATAGTGAAATAATTTATATAGATGAAGTAGGGATAAAAATGATTGCTGCTAGTGGAGATAAAAGTAATCATGTTGATTATTTGAATCATACCATCCCATCAAAAAAACAAATAGCTGAATATGATCTCAATAAAACGGATACTAAGAGCACTATAATTGTTAAATATCCTGAAAGAAGAGCGATTATAACTGTTTCTGAAGGTAGTGATGCAATAAAAGTTATTAGAACCTATGATACTCCTTTTACAGCAGCAAGAATAATGAAAAGAACTCCAAAACTTGAACTAGTGCTTCAAAAAGGATATATTGAAAATCCAAGACAGGTCTTATTATCACAAGATAGGCTAAGAATGTATATATTATCTAATTCTGGAATAGACACATATAAGTTCTCTTTAACTGGGAAATCTGGTATCAGGATAGATCAAGAAGACTCTAAAAAGTTGTCAAGTACTATATTAAATGTAGCAAAAAAGTTTTTGTTAATTAACTCAGACCGTGAAGCAGTTGTTTTAACAGATGATAATAAACTTCAACTTTTTAGTGTTCCAAATAAAGTTGATTTTATTAAAGTAGGTCATACCTTAACTATGCCTGAAAAAATATATGACATAAAATTATCTGGAGATGAAAATAGGCTTTTTCTTCTTGGAGAGAAGAAAATATATATTTTAGATTTATCGATTTTAAGATATTATGGATTTTATATAAAAAATAAATTAGATAAGGTAGCTATTTGAAATATCTTGTAGTAGTTGAATCACCCGCTAAAGCTAAAACGATTAAAACATTTTTAGGTAAAGATTATGAAGTAATTGCAAGCTATGGTCACCTAAGAGATTTACCCAAAAGTAGTTTTGGTATTAAAGTGGAAGATAAAAATTTTATTCCTGAATATCGAGTCCCTAAAGACTCTTCAAAAATAGTAAAGCAAATAAAAGACTTAGCAAAGAAGGCTGAGACTATATATCTTGCAACGGATGAAGATCGTGAGGGGGAAGCTATAGCTTATCATATAGCTTGTGCTATCAAAAAAGATCCAGAATCTCTTCCAAGAATAGTATTTCATGAAATAACAAAAAGTGCTATACAAAATGCAATAGAAAATCCAAGAACTTTGGATATGGATAAAGTTAATGCACAACAAGCTAGACGACTACTAGATAGAATAGTAGGATATAGCCTATCACCACTTCTTGCATCAAAGATACAAAAAGGTTTGAGTGCAGGACGTGTCCAATCATCAGCTTTAAAAATAATAATAGATAGAGAAAAAGAGATAACAAGTTTTAAACCAATTGAATATTGGCTAATAACAGCTAACTTTGAAAATGTCGAATCAACTCTAGTAGAGTATAAGAATAAAGCTATTAAAAAACTTGATATTAGTTCAGGTGATCAGGCTAAAGAGATAGAGAACACAATTCTCAAAGAAAATTTTAAAGTTGAATCAATAGTATTTAAAGATAAAACTTCAAGATCACCAGCTCCATATATGACATCTTCTTTACAGCAAAGTGCATCTAGCTCTTTAGGATTTTCTCCTAAAAAGACTATGGTACTAGCACAAAAGCTTTATGAAGGAGTCAAAACTCCATCAGGAACAATGGGTGTAATTACATATATGAGAACAGATTCATTAAACCTTTCAAGTGAATCAATAAGTAAAGCTAGAGAACTAATAGACAATAATTATGGGTCTAAATATCTACCTACTAAACCTAAATATTATACAACAAAAGCAAAAGGTGCTCAAGAAGCGCATGAGGCTATAAGACCTACAGTACTTGATTTTACTCCTGAAATTGCATTAAAATTTTTAGAAAAAGATGCATGGAAGCTTTATAATCTTATATATACAAGATTTTTAGCATCTCAAATGAATGACGCAAAATTTCAATCTCAAAATATTATATTTTCATCACCAAATGCTAAATTTAAAGCAAATGGAAGAAAGCTTGTGTTTGATGGTTTTTATAAAGTATATAGTAGTGTAACCGAAGATAAACTTCTCCCTGACTTAGAGGAAAACAAAAAAGCATCAATGGATAAATTAGAATTAAAACAAAACTTCACAGAGCCACCACCAAGGTTTTCAGAAGCTGCTTTAATAAAAACTTTAGAAAGTGAGGGGATAGGTAGACCATCTACTTATGCTCCAACTATATCAACACTTGAAGCAAGAAAATATATTGAAATAGATAAAAAAAGAATTCTTCCTACAGAAATAGCTTCTACAGTTATAGGTATGCTTGAAGAACACTTTTCTCAGATAGTCAACTCTTCATTTACCTCTAATATAGAAGAACAGTTTGACAAGATAGCTTACGAAAAAGAAGATTGGAAAAAAGTTCTATATGAATTTTATGCACCATTTAAAGAGCAGGTACAAGATGGTAAAAAAAATATAGTAAGTCTCAAAAAGCTTATCCCTACGGGTGAAGATTGTCCTGAATGTAAAGAACCTTTGATAACAAGAACAGGAAGATTTGGTGAATTTGTCGGATGTAGTGCATATCCTAAGTGTAAATATATAAAAAAAGATAAAAAATCAAGACCTGAACCTGAAAAAGCAGGAATAGATTGTCCTAAATGTGAAAAGCCATTAGTAAAAAGAATTTCAAAAAGAGGACCATTCTTAGGATGTAGCGGTTTCCCTAAATGTAAATTCATTGCACCATTAAAAGCTTTGGAGCTTAGTTGCAAAAAATGTAATTATCCAATGATTATTACTACAAAAGAAAAGCAAGAATGTCCAAAATGTGGAGATATTAATAAAAATGAAGTTAAAGACAAATAACTACTACGATAGGCAAGTTCAACTTTGGGGTGAAGAAAAACAAAGAAAATTGTTTCAAAAATCAGTAGTTATTATAGGTTGTGGGGGACTTGGCAACTCTTTGTCTTTAGCATTAAGTGGTATTGGATTAAAAGAAATACATTTAGTAGACTTTGACAAAGTTGAAACTCACAATATACATAGACAAGTATGCTTTAACATAGAAGATGAAACTAAATATAAAGCACAAGTATTATCCCAAAAACTATCTTCAAGAAATATAGAAACTAAATTTATTAATTATAACATATCTTTCGAAGAGTTTATTCAAAAAGAAATTCAGTTTGATTTAATCATAGATGCAACTGATTCACTAATAGTAAGAGAACAAATAAATAAATATTCAAAACAAATAAATATACCTTGGATTTATTCATCTGTTGAAGAATTTCATGGACAGGTTTGTTTTTTTGAAAAAGCTTCATTCCAAGACTTTAATATAAAGAAAAACTCATCTAAAGGTATAGCTGCTCCAATGGTTATGCAAATTGCTTCATTAAGTGCAAATTTGATTATTAGATATCTTCTTAATTTAGATATAAAAAAAGATTTATTACATTATATGTACTATGATAGTTTTGGCGAATTAAAATTAGACAAATATCAACTATGACAAAATCAAATTCCCAAATAGAAACATGAAAATACATAGCTATTATAACTATGTTATTAGATCATTTTAGTAAGATAGTTTATTCTTTAATGGTATTTGATATAGTTGGGAGATTGGCTTTTCCTATGTTTATGTTTATGTTTATATTAATTAAGTCGACTTTATGGAATTATATCATTGATTATAATTGTAAAAAACCCTGAACTAGTATCTAAAAGGCTAGGTAAATAATACTTCTATTTATTCTATCCACTACACTTAATAGTACTAGTATTAATAAGTAAAATCTAAATTAACAGAATAAACACAAATTCTTCTAAATTAAGTTTAGATTAAGGAACTAGCGTGTATTATTACGGTCTCCAAACAAGGAGACGGTCTTTAAAAACAAATAAATAGTATGACACAGTGGGACATTGTGAGGGTTAATCGAA
>CACVAW010000016.1 GCA_902727925.1 uncultured Campylobacterales bacterium
GAGTGTTCTCTCCTATGAAATTATTGCTAAAAATTCATAGAGGTATTAGTATTGATTTAAAGAAAATATTGATCCTCGATTATCTAGAAAATATGTGACTCTAGCAACCCGTTTTTTACTTTAACTCATAATAACCCAAACCTAGAAATATACTCGCAAAAATCAAAAGAGCTTTTTAAAAATGCAACCGTAACAAGAGCACAAATGAGAAATGTATATACAACATACCCAAAATGTAAATTAGATGACGTACTAATGAACCCTAATTCAACTAAAGCTGTAATAAGATTCCAAATGAAGAAAAAACCTAACATCTGCCACCCATATTTCCTAACAAAAGAAAATGAAGAGTGGAAGCTAGACTTTTGGAGTATGGCACATACTATGATAATGAATCACAAAAATATATGGCACTTTAATCCAAAACATACAAAAACAGATGTTTTAATGCCATATTGGTTTGCTTTTACTGATTATACCTTTAATAAAAATGGCTTTGCCTGGGATATGGACAACATAAAACAAGGAAGATGGGGAATACAAGTACAAAACTCGCGAGAACTACCTTTTATGGTCCGGATATATGCAGGAGGGAAAGCTTATAAACAGGGTCTTAGACAATTAGATCAATTTATATCAATAAATAACGAAAACTTCAAAAAAAATGATGAAGAAGGATATAAAAAAGTTATAAAATATTTTGTTGACTCTAACACAGGAGAAACTCTAAATATAACAGTACTAAGAGGTAATCAAGAAGTCGACTTAAAACTAATAGCTCCATAAAGATGTTAGATTAACTCTAAAAACAGCTGTTACACCACATAACTTGTATGGCTCAATTGATAGTATTGAGATGCTTTTTTCTAAAATAATAAGTAACTTTGATTGAATTATTTTTCAATATAACTATATTAATTCTAGTCTTAGTAGCAATCGATAGTCTTATGAGTCAAAACAATGACGGCTTCAGAGTTTATTTGGGTACAAATAAATCCCCCCCAAAAAAAAAAAGCTTAGTATATAAATCGATTGCGGAACTCGAAGAGTATACATTTCTCTCAGTAATAGATACTCTTCTCAAACGAGTCCTCATCTTAATAGATTTATATACTAAGCTTTTTTGGGCTCTTGCAGATGTGAAAAGAGAGTTAATAATAGTTAAACTAAAATAAACTTGTCAGTAATATTTCAATCTTTTATCTTTTTAAGAATAGGTTGAAGTTCTTTAACGTTAATATTTGCTTTTTGAGTTTTAGAGAATACCGTAAGTAGATATATACGGTTTTTTGGTAAGTGAGTGTAGTAAACTACTCTATATCCTCCACTTTTACCACCTAGATCACTGTTTTTAACTCTAGTTTTATATATATTAGAACCCAAATGAGTACCGATAAAAGCATCTTTTTCTAAACTACTTACAAGAGGTAATAAGTCTTGTTTGATAAATTTGTATTTCTTAAAAAGTTTTTTTACATTTCGCTTAAATTCATCTACAACTAAAACTTCATAGCTCATCTAAAAAATCTCTAGCATTTGAAGCAACTTCATTATTATTTTGTATAACAGCAACTTCAGATAGAGCAATTTGTAAGCGCTTATTTAACTTAATAGACTCTTCATCTACAATTTTAACTTCAAAAGGCAAACCTCTATTGTTTACCACCATTTTTGTAAAAATATTCACAGCTTCTGAAAAATTCATACCCATTTCACCTAAAATAGATTTTGCATCCTGATAAGCTATCTTGTCTATTCTAAGAGATGTTTGTATCTTTGTACTCATAATAAATCCTTAATTTAGTTATATTTAATTATATCATATATTCAATGAATATACAATCGTGGTATTTGTGATGATAGATAATCATGAAATGTTTTATAAAACATTTTCTGCAAAGTTATTATTAGGTAGACTAAGTTTTACTAACTTTTATATATAACGGATGAATGAACAGAAGAAAAAAATCTAATATCCAATAAATAAAATAACTTTACTATTCTTTCTTTTCATTTTACGACACACCCTCAATAAATTGCTTAACAATAGGGTTAGCATTATCTTCAAATACTTTAGGCTCACCATATTCAATAATCTTGCCATCATATATCATAGCCATATAGTCAGCTATCTTAAAACTCTCTCTTATATCGTGTGAGATTACAACTGAAGTTATACCAAGCTCATCGCGAAGCTTCATAATAAGTTTTGATATAAGGTCACTTGCTATTGGATCAAGTCCACTTGTGGGTTCATCGTATAGTATTACTTTTGGTTTCATTACTATAGTTCTTGCTAGCCCTACTCTTTTTTGCATACCACCACTTATTTCGTTAGGAAATAGTTTAGCTACGCTTAAGTCTAATCCTACAAGTTCGAGTTGTTCATGGACTTCTTTTTGTATTTGGGATTTGCTTTTTTTTGTGTGTTCTCTTAGTGGGAATGCTATATTATCAAATATATTCATACTATCAAATAATGCACCGTGTTGGAATAAGAATCCTACATCTTGGCGTAATTTTGCTATCTCTTTTTCAGTTGCTTTTATCATATCAAGGTTATTGACTAGAAGTTTTCCACTTGTGGGACGCAAGAGCCCTACAATATGTTTAATAATAGTGGATTTACCACTACCTGATGGTCCCATAACTACTGTTATTTTACCTTCTTTTATTTCTAGGTCTATTCCTCTTAAAACTTTTTTTTCACCAAAGCTTTTATGTACATCTTCAAAAAGTATCATTATATATTAGGTTTCCTTCTTATATTTGTCTTACTAATTGTAGCTAAGTTTTATGACTTCAAGAGTATTTTTAATATAAATAGCTATAATTTTTAAAAAGAGCTTATTACTCCCAAGGAACATACTATAGATACTTCAAAATTTGAAAATCTTGATTCAAAAGAACTTCTAGAACTACTCTTACAAGATCATTTAAAAGATACTACATTCTCTTCGAGTATGGGTGCTGAGGATCAGGTCATAACTGATATGCTTTGTAATATCAATAAAGATGTCAATATATTCACTCTTGATACAGGTAGACTTAATCCGTCAACTTATAAACTAATAGAAACTACAAATAATAGATATGATATCAAAATCAAATGTTTTTTCCCAAAGAATGAAGATGTAGAGGATATGGTGAGTAACAAAGGCATGTACAGCTTTTATGAGAGTATAGAAGAGCGTAAAAACTGTTGTTTTATAAGAAAAATAGAACCTCTTAAACGAGCACTTAAAGGCTATAGATTTTGGATTACAGGGCTCCGTGCTGAGCAATCTGTAACAAGAGAGGGACTTAAATGTGTTGAATTTGATGAAAGTAATAAAATAATAAAAATCAATCCACTTATAAATTGGAGTGAAAAAGACGTATGGGACTACATAAAACAAAACAATGTAGCGTATAATAAGCTTCATGATGAAGGATATCCAAGTATTGGGTGTGAACCTTGTACAAGAGCAGTAGATAAGGGTGCTGATATAAGAAGTGGAAGATGGTGGTGGGAAGATCCAACTAAAAAAGAGTGTGGCTTACATATAAAGGAATAAAATATAAATAAACTTTATAAAATCATTATATTTTTAGGTATTTTTTTTATGATTTATATTGTATTTTTAAATTTAGATATTGATAAATGTTTAGATAGTGGTGGTAAATGGGATTATGATAGAAAAGAATGTATTAAGGGAATTAAAGAATGATAAGTAAAAGAACATTAACACATTTAAAAGAACTTGAAGCTGAATCGATTTATATAATGAGAGAAGTAGTAAGTGAGTTTAAAAACCCAGCGATGCTTTATAGTGTTGGTAAAGATAGCTCAGTGATGCTTCACCTAGCTTTAAAAGCGTTTTATCCAGCGAAGTTACCTTTTCCTCTGATGCATGTAGATACAAATTGGAAGTTCAAAGAGATGATAGAGTTTCGTGACAGTAGAGCTAAAGAAGAGGACTTTGACCTTATTGTATATCAAAACCAAGAAGGTCTTGATCAGGAAATAGGACCTTTTAAAGATGGTAGTAAGACTCACACTGATATAATGAAAACACAAGCTCTTAAACAAGGTCTTAATATTTATAAGTTTGATGCTGTGTTTGGCGGTGCTAGACGAGATGAAGAAAAAAGCCGTGCAAAAGAGAGAATATATTCATTTAGAGATAAAAACCATAGATGGGATCCAAAAAATCAAAGACCTGAGCTATGGGATCTGTATAATGCATCATTAAATAAAGGTGAAAGTATAAGAGTATTTCCTCTTTCAAACTGGACTGAACTTGATATCTGGCAATATATATATCTAGAAAATATCAAAATTCCAGACTTGTACTTCGCAAAGATGCGTAATGTTGTAGATTTTGATGGTACAAAAATAATGATTGATGATGATAGAACACCTGCATACTTAAGAGACAAAGCTAAACCTGAAATGATAAGATTCCGTACACTTGGATGTTATCCTCTTACTGGGGCTGTTAACTCGAATGCTACAACTCTAGAAGAAATTATTCAAGAGATGCTTTTGTCGAAGACAAGTGAGCGTGAAGGTAGAGTTATAGATAAAGATGAGAGTGGTGCTATGGAGAAGAAGAAAATAGAAGGTTATTTCTAAAAATAATAAGGCAAAAATATAATGAACGATGATAAATTAATAGCAGAAGATATAAAAGCTTATTTAAAACAACATGAAAATAAAGAGCTACTTAGGTTTATAACTTGTGGTAGTGTAGATGATGGTAAAAGTACTCTTATAGGTAGACTTTTACATGATTCAAAGATGATATTCACAGATCAACTTGCAGCCATTGAAAATGATAGTAAAAAAAGTGGAACAACAGGAGAAAAAATAGATTTGGCTCTTCTTGTTGATGGTCTTCAAAGTGAACGTGAACAAGGTATTACTATAGATGTTGCTTATAGATATTTTGCAACTACTAAAAGAAAATTTATAATTGCTGATACTCCAGGCCATGAACAATATACTAGAAATATGGCAACAGGAGCAAGTACTGCTGACCTTGCTATCATACTAATAGATGCAAGATATGGTGTAGTAACTCAAACAAAAAGACACTCTTTTATAGTGAGCTTACTAGGTATCAAAAACGTAATTATTGCCGTAAATAAGATGGATTTGGTTAACTTTAAAGAAGATGTATATGAACAAATCAAAAGTGACTATGAAGAGTTTGCAAAAGATTTAAAAATCACAAATAAAATATTTATACCTATAAGTGCATTAAATGGCGATAATGTAGTTAATAAATCAGAAATCTCACCTTGGTATGATGGTGAAACGCTAATGCATGCCTTAGAAAATATCAACACAAAAGTGAATAATAATAATTCTTTTAGATTCCCTGTACAATATGTAAACAGACCTAATCTAAATTTTAGAGGGTTTTGTGGTAGTGTTGCAAGTGGTAGTATAAAAGTAGGTGATGAGATAGTAGCCCTACCTTCAAAAAAGAGTTCAAAAGTAAAAGAAATTGTAACTTATGATGGTAATATAGATGAAGCTATAGAAAAAGAAGCTATAACGATTACTCTTGAAGATGAAGTTGATATCAGTCGTGGGGATATGATAGTCAAAAAAGATGAATTAGCAAGCTGTTCAAATCATATAAAAGCTCATATCGTATGGATGGATGAAAACCCTTTAAACCTGGTAAATAGCTACTATATTAAAAAAGGTGCAAAAATAACATCAGCGAACTTTGTAAGTATTGATCATAAAATAGATGTAAATACTCTTGCCAAAGAGGATGCTATAAACCTAAAGTTAAATGAAATAGCAGTAGTAAACGTAAACTTGTTAGATCAACTTGTATTTGATAAATATGAAGATAATAGATTTACTGGAAGATTCATAATCATAGATAAAATCACAAACAATACTGTAGGTGCTGGTATGATAATCGAAAGTAATGAAGCTAAAAAATCTCAATTTAGTAGCTTTGAGCTTGAAATGAACGCACTAGTAAGAAAATATTTTCCTCATTGGGAGAGTAAAGATATAGGTTTACAAGACTTTAATATATAATCAAATAAGGATAATAATGGCACTTTCAAAAGTAGAACAATTAAAAGCAGAAAGAAATCCTCTTAGAATAATAGATGATATTTATGAAGAAGCTAGAGGTGGAAAGAAAATAGATGAAGAACATATAGGTCTTCTTAAATGGTATGGGATGTACCCTCATGTAAAAGATGATGAAAAACATTTTTTTATGAAAAGAATTAAGTTTAATGATAATGGACTGAACCTAGAACAATTAAAAGTAATGGCTGATATTACTAATAAGTTCTGTAAAGGCTATAGTGATTTTACTACTAGACAAAATATACAACTTCATTATGTACAAATAAAAGATCTTCCAGAGATGTTTGATCTACTTGAAAGTGTAAATTTGACTTCATATATGGCATCAGGTGATGGTCCTAGACCAATGGTTGGATGTCCTATAAGTGGTATAGCAGAGGATGATCTTTATGATGTTACTCCAATATTTTGGGAAATAGATAACTACTTCAAAGAACATGAGGATGAATATTGTAATTTTCCTAGAAAATATAAAATAGGTCTTAGCGGATGTACAAAACACTGTATGGGACACGAAATTCAAGATGTGGGGTTCACTGCATTTAAGTCTGAAGACGGTGAAGTTTTGTTTGATCTTACTATTGGTGGGGGACTATCAAAAACTAGAAGAGTAGCAAGTAGAGCAAAAAGATATCTTAGAGCAGATCAAATAAAAGAAGTAGCAATAAAATGTGCTGATATATTTAGAGACATGGGGAATAGGGAAAATAGAAATAAAGCAAGAATAAGAGATATGGTAGCTAATATGGGTATTGAAGCTTATGTTGAGGAGCTAGAAAAAAGACTTGGATATAGCCTAGATCATGGAGAAAAAGAACCAGAAATAACTCCATATCAAAAAAGAGAACACTTCGGTATTCATAAAGCTTCAACTAAAGGTGAAAGTTACATAGGAGTAGCTACAAGAAGAGGAAGAGTATGGGGCGAAGACCTAGAAAAGATTTATCAGCTGCTAAAAAAATATGATGCCAAAGGTATAAGACTAACTACAACTCAAAACTTTGTCGTTTATGGTGTTAAAGATGAAGTAGCTCAGTCTCTTGCTGATGAACTTACAAATATAGGTTTTCCATATAAACCAACAATATTTGAAGCTAAAATCCAAAGTTGTACAGGTATAGAATTTTGTAAATTTGCAGTAACTGAAACAAAAGATTTTGCTGATGTTATGGTTGATAGCTTAAATACAAAATTTCCAGAACTTGACGAAAACTTATCGATAGCAGTATCAGGATGTCCAAATGGATGTTCTCACCCACATATTGCTGATATTGGATTAATAGGTACAAAAGTAAAAGATGATGAAGGAAATAGAGTTGAGGGATATCAATTCTGGTTTGGTGGACACCTTGAAGGTGAACACAAAAGCAGATTTAGTGAAAAAACTAAAATTAAAGTTCCTTCAAATAAAGTAGACGAAAAAATAGAAGAAATTATAAATGACTATTTATCTAAAAAAGCAGACTTTAATAACTTCAGCTCATATATTCAAGCACAAGTGTAACACTAATATAGAGCCTATCATAGGCTCTATATCTTCTAATACTAGGACTACTAATTGAGCTTTCCTATAACTCTGACAAACCCTAAAGTACTTTTAATCGGTGCTGGTAAGATAGGTTTTAAACGTGCTACTTCA
>CACVAW010000017.1 GCA_902727925.1 uncultured Campylobacterales bacterium
AATATAAGCCGTGTAACACTTCATAACTTTGATGAAATACTAAAAAAAGATTTGCGAATTCATGACAAAGTAATCATCATAAGAAGTGGTGATGTAATACCAAAGATAATCAAACCTATAAAAGAATATAGAAGTGGCTTAGAAGTCATTATAACTCCACCAACAAAGTGTCCTGATTGTAATACTAAACTATATTATGAAGATGTATTAATTAAGTGCCACAACTTAGAATGTCCATCTGTCGTGATTAACAGTATCATACATTTTGTTAGTAAAAAAGGTATAAACTGTGATGGATTTGGTAAAAAAATTGTTGCACTTTTATACAACGAAGGACTTATAAAAAATATACTTGATATTTTTCACCTTAAATATGAAGACTTAATGGCACTTGAAAGTTTCAAGGAAAAAAAGTCTATTAACTTAATAGATTCTATTAATAATACAAAAAATAAAACTACATTAAAAAGCTTTATAAATTCATTGTCTATTAATAATATAGGAGAAGTTGCAAGTGAAAAAATAGCTGATAAATTTGGGCTAGACTTCATTAATGCTTCAGAAGAAGAGTTAATACAAATTGATGGTTTTGCAGATATTTTAGCAAAAAGTTTTGTCCAGTTTATTAGTATAAACAAAGATCTAATACAAAAATTACTCCAAATAATAAACCCTATAATCCCAGAAATTAAAAATATAAATAATATTTTTACAGGTAAAACTATAGTATTAACAGGAAGTATGAAAAGACCTAGAGATGAAATAAAACAAGAACTTTTAAGCTTTAAAGCAAAAGTCACTTCAAGTATAAGCAAGAAAACAGATTTTTTAATATATGGAGAAAAAGCCGGGAGTAAACTAGAAAAAGCTAATAGCTTAGGAGTAACTACTATAAACGAAGAAGAATATCAAAGACTTACTTACCATTCATAGTAAGTCTTAGCCTTATTTATATCATTGTAAGAAACTTCTACTATTTCCTCTTTGGTTTCTACTTTAATAGTATCACCCAAAACTTCAAGTAGTTTTCCTTTTATTTTTGTCTTATCTTCTTTTGTAATTTTTACTAACTCCCCAATTGAGTTTTCAAAATGCTTTAAATTTTTTAATTTTCTTTCTATTCCAGGAGAGCTTACTTCTAAAAAGTATTTTCCTCTCATTGGAGGATCAAGATCAATTATAGGAGAAATGGCTCTTGTTATTTCAGCACAAAGGTCTAGGTTCACACCATTAGGCGATACTATATAAACTCTATAAACATTGTTGCCATTTTCTTTAACTAAAGCTTCGTCATATAGTTTTGCACCAAAGCTTTGTATTATTTTTTCAATTTTCTCCAAATTCTTCTCTCACTTTTTCGAATAATTTTTCCATTTTATTTTGATGTGCAAGCATATCATCAAAATAAAAAGAAAGTTTAGGACATCGATACCAACCCTCACTACTCAAACAATACTCTTGAAGCAAACCTTTTGCTTTTTTAAGTTTTCTCAATATTAGTACTCTTTCTCGCTCATCAAACATCATAGGGTCAACATACACTTTTGCGTCATATTTACCCTTGGCACAATCCACATCAGTTACACACAAACCTCTAAGCTCAAGATCCCCTAATGTTCCAAAAGCTTCACTTATAACTTCTTTTAATAAACTTTCAGTTTTAAGTAGCTTTACACTTTTATTTTTTAACATTTTATTCTTCTATTGTAGCTTTTTCTTCTACTATCTTAAAGCTTTCTATATAATCGCCAACTTGGACATCATTGTATCCTTTTATACCGATACCACATTCATAACCTTTAGCCACTTCTTTTGCATCATCTTTAAATCTTTTAAGTGACGATACTTCACCTTCATATATTACAATACCATCTCTAATAACTCTTGTTTTTGCGCCTCTGTTGATATGACCATCTGTCACCATACATCCAGATATTGCACCAAGTTTTGGAACTACAAATACTTCTCTTACTTCTGCTTGACCTAAGTTTTCTTCTCTTTTTATAGGACTTAATAACCCACCAAGAAGACCTTTGACATCATCAATAAGATCATATATAACTCTATAAGTTCTTAGTGTTATTCCTGAATCTGAAGCTTTTCTTTTTACTGCTCCTGTAGGTCTTACATTAAATCCTAATATAACTGAGTTTTCACTAGCTTGTGCTAAAGAAAGATCACTTTCTGTTATTCCACCAACTTCTGCACTAATAATATTTACTTTTACTTCATCATTCTTTATAGCCATAAGCGTAGATTTAATTGCTTCAAGACTACCATTAACATCTGCTTTTATTATTACTGGAAGAGTTTTTATGTTACCCTCAGCTATTTTTGAGCCCAACTCCTCAAGTGTTACTTTTGTTGAGTGTGATAATTCTTTTTGTCTTAAGTATTCTCGTCTCTTAACTGCGTACTCTCTTGCTATCCTATCGCTTTCTACTTCTACAAGAATATCTCCAGCCCCTACAACTGAACTAAGTCCTACTATTACAGCAGGTTCACCTGGTTTTACTTCTGTTAGTTTATTATTCTGATCATCAAATATAGCTTTTATCTTACCATGAGCTACACCACAGACAGTGATATCACCAATTCGTAAAGTACCATTTTGAACAATCACAGTTGAAACTGGACCACGACCTGGTTCAAGTGAGCTTTCAACAACTGTTGCTTTTACTTTAGCCTTATAGTCCGCTCTAAGTTCAAGAAGTTCAGCTTGAAGATTAAGAATTTCAAGTAGGTCATCTATACCTGCACCACTTTGAGCCGATATATTAACAAAATCATAATCTCCACCCCAATCTGTTGGAGTAACTCCAAGTTCTGCTAGTTGTGACTTAACCATATCAGGATTTGCATCTGGCTTATCCATTTTATTTATTGCAACAACAAAAGGAACTTCTGCTTCTTTTGCATGTTTTATTGCCTCTTTTGTTTGAGGTTTTACACCATCATCAGCAGCTACAATAATAACAATAATATCAGTTACTTTTGCTCCACGTGATCTCATTTCACTAAATGCTTCGTGACCTGGAGTATCAATAAATGTTATATTCTTACCATTCTTTGTAACCATATATGCACCAACATGCTGAGTAATTCCACCATGCTCACCTTGTGTTACTTTAGTACTTCTTATTCTATCAAGTAATGAAGTTTTACCATGATCAACATGACCCATTATAGTAATAATTGGAGCTCTTGATGTAAAGTCTCCCTTTTCTAAATCTTCATCGTCAAAATCTTTTTCATAATCAAATTCATCTTGAACGTTGATTGTACTTACTTCTATTTCAAATTCATCTGCAAGTATTTCTATATGATCTTTATCTAGGAAATCATTTCTTGTTACAAGCATTCCAAGAGTAAAGAGTACTTTCATTACATCAGATACACTTTTGCCAATAGCTTCAGCAAACTCATATACTCTTACTTCTTCCGGTATTTGAACTGAAGTTATTATTTCATCTTCGATATCTGTTCTTCTTCGTTTCTTTTTAAGACCTTGTCTTTGCATTGTTCTAGGTCTTCTATTTCCTACTGGTTTTTTCTTAGCATTATTTGCATTATTGTTTTTTCTTTGTTGAGCAGCTCTAAGCATATCTTGATCAACTCTAATTTCTGCATCTGAAAAATCAGGCATAATCATAGCTGATTCGTTATCAATATTAATATCTCTAAAATCACTATTGTCCATAATATTTATTGTATCAAGCTTGAAGTTTCTTTTTGTTGCTGGAATTTTTTTAGTTTTCTTTGCTTTTGCTTTTGAAGTTGATACTGAAATATTATCAAACTTACTTTCTACTTTAAGAGGTTTTTTCTTCTTGATTATTACAAGACCTTTTCTCTTTTTGATACTATTTGAGGCTAAAGACTCTACTTGTTTAAGCTCTTCTTTAGGCTTTGTTTCCACTTTTGAAACTTCTTTAACTACAGTTTTTTCAGAGTCAAGTTTCTTTTCTATAGGTTTTTTAACTATAACTTTTTCTTCTGGAGTACTTTTAGCAGTATCTTTAGAAACTTCGCTATTTTTACTTATTTTTTTGTCTTCTTCTAAATCTTTTTTCTTTAAATCTTTCTTTAAATCTTTTTTAGGTTCAGAATTTTCTTGTGGCTTTACCTCTGGAGTTGGCAACTTACCTGTTAATATATACCTAGTAAGGGTTACTGCATCTTGCTCTTCTAATGCGCTCGCTGGTGCTTTAGCTACTAAACCAATAGAATTTGCCACCTCTATTACTTCTTTGTTGCTTATCCCCAACTCTTTTGATATTTCATATACCCTAACTTTAGACATTAACCAATTTCTCCTTAAGTAAATATAGAGTCTCTTTGAACTCTTTTACTTTAAACTTATTTTCTAAAATATTATTTATTTTTTTTTCTTTTTTTTTGTCGAGAAGACAACTTTGACATAAATATAGACTTCTACCGTTCTTATTATTGAGAATTAACTTTTCATTCTGAACACTAAATCTATATAGAGACTTTTGTATAAGCCTATTTCTGCAAGATATACACATCCTAATAGGACTATTCACCAAATGTAGTACCCTCGTTATCAAAGTTTAGTATTCTAACTAAAGATTTATTAAAAACCTCCCTAAACTTCGAATAAATACGATTTGCATCATTTTCATATACAAGATTAAATAACGTAGGGCCACTCCCAGAAAGGGTACTCATCAAAGCTCCATTTTCTAGTGCTATTTTTCTTGCTTGAACTATCCCTGGGATTAACGCCATTCTTTGTTCTTGATGAAGCTTATCATTAGATGCAATTCTAAGATTTTTCCAATCTTCATTAAAAAAACAAGATACAAGGTAGGAACATCTCGAAAGATTAAATATAGTATCGTCTTGATTATAATAACTAGGTAGCACTTTTCTTGATTCTTCTGTATTCACAGATACATCAGGTTTTAGGATTACAGCTTTCAAGTTTTTTGAAATATTCTTTTTGTGAACATAAACTTTCTCTTTTTCTACCATAGAAACTACAAATCCACCATGAACTGCAGGAGCTATATTATCTGGGTGATGTTCATATTTTAATGCATGATTAAGTAAACTTTCTTTACTCAGAGTAACTCCAGCCATCTTGTACGCTCCAGCAATTGCTCCAACTATAACCGTCGAACTACTTCCAAGACCACTAGAAAGTGGGACATTATTTTCAAATTTAAAATTAAACTTAGTATTATCAGAGGTTAGCTTTTCAAAAACTTGACTAAATATTCTTACAAACATATTGTTTATCTTAAAATTAACAACATCTTGCCCATAACCTCTTATTGATATACTTTGAAAAGATGATTCTTTTATCTCTACAATATTTTTCAAGTCTAAAGCAAGTCCCAATACATCAAAACCTGGACCTAAATTAGCACTTGTTGCGGGGACACAAACTTTCATCTAAATTCCTACTGCTGGTATTATATAAAGAGGTGATATATCATTTGAAAAGTCAGATTTGATTAACTTTTGAGGCAACTCAATATTATTAGTATCAGAACATTCAATTACTTGAAGCTTAATTTCATTTTCATCTTTTACAAAATAACTGTTTCCTATAGCTTTTATAGGGCTATTTTGATTAAAATAAAAACTATCCACAGCAAAAAGATTTATTTTTTTTATAATGCTAATAGTTTTTAAAAATACATATGTAAGTTTGATAGCCATAAAACTTCCTGGACCTTTTGCAAAATAAATGTTATTTATATTTTCATTATTTAATTTACCAAAAATACTAGGCAAAGTATCTGACACTTTACCTTCAAGCTCTAATTCCGAAATTAAAGTATCACTATCATAAAGTCCTACTTTTGTATTTCCAAGAGTGCTACAAATAACTATATCCATAAAATATCTTAAACTTTTTGGGCTGCTAATTCATAATCTTGGGCAACTTGTTCTGAGACTAATTCATAGTTTGAACTATCTTGAAGTACTTTTTTTGTGAGTAAGTGATTTAAATGATGACTTCCAGCATGAGAGTTATATTTACCAATTATTTCATAACCAACTATCGCCATATCACCTATAGCATCAAGTATTTTGTGTCTTACAAACTCATTAGGATATCTAAGACCTTCAACATTAAGTATCCTTTGATCGTCTAATACAACTGCGTTATTAAGATTCCCACCAAGGGCAAGTCCCATAGACTGAAGTTTCTCTATATCTTTTAAAAAACCAAATGTTCTTGCACGAGAAATTTCTTTTATATAATTTTTTTTATTAAAGTCAAATTCAAAATTTTGTTCAGCAATAGCAGGATGCTCAAACTTAATACTAAATTCAAATTCTGGAGATTTTTGAGGGATGATTTCAACAAATTTGTCACCATCTTGAACTTTTATTGACTTTTTGATAATCATCTGTTTTTTGCTTTTTTCTTGTTCTGTAATACCTGCTTCATCAAGAAGTATACAAAAAGCTGAACTACTTCCATCCATTACTGGTATTTCATTATCATCAACACAAATCTTTAGATTGTCTATCCCATAAGCATATATGGCTGAGAGTAAATGCTCAATTGTTGAAATGGTAACATCACCACTTCCAAGTACAGTAGCCATTTGCGTATTAACTATATTTTCAGGTCGTACTTCTATTAAAACATCTTTATCACTTCTAAAAAACACTATTCCAGAGTCTACAGGAAGTGGCTCTAGTCGCAAGTTGATTTGTTTACCTTTATGCAAACCTACTCCACTAGTAGTGACAATATTTTCTATAGTTTTTTGTCTTCGCATTTTAGATTCCCTGTATTAATTTTTTGGCATTTTTAATAACATTAAAAATATTTCTATTAATCCATTCACTACTCATCCATTCATCAGGTCTAACTTCAATTCCCTGAACAAGCATTCCAAAGTGAAGATGATCACCTAGAGAAAGACCTGTGTTTCCAGTCCTTGCAACTATACTACCAACTTTGACCTCATCTCCTATATTAACTAATATTTTACTACAATGTCCATATAAAGAGTATATTCCAAGTCCATGATCAAGTACAAGCATATTTCCATAAATACCATTATCCCCTACAAATATTACTGTCCCATCATTACTTGCTATTACAGGAGCTTTTCTTACACTTGCTAAATCTATACCTAAATGATATGACTCACTTATACCTTTACCATTATACTTATAGGTTCTATGATCACCGAAAGTACCTTGATAAGAAGCATTTTTAAGAGGATAGAATTTTTTAAATCTTTCAGTCTTTATTTTAGTGATTTTATTAGTTAAAAAATTAATATTATTTTCATTTTTTGATCTTTCATCTTCATTTATTAAAGCAAATTTCTTTAATAAATCCATATCCTCTTCATATTTATCAAATTGTTTTAAAAGCTGCGTTACTTTTCCATTTATAAACCTATCACTAACATTGATTGTTGATTCTTTATATTCTTTTTTTAGAGC
>CACVAW010000018.1 GCA_902727925.1 uncultured Campylobacterales bacterium
TCTCTCCTATGAAATTATTGCTAAAAATTCATAGAGGTATTAGTATTGATTTAAAGAAAATATTGATCCTCGATTATCTAGAAAATATGTGACTCTAGCAACCCGTTTTTTACTTTAACTCTATTTTTTCATCAAAAGGTCCAACTAATACCTTTGTAAATACTTCATTATTTACTCTTACTTTCTTTAAAACATACGGATAAGAATGTTTTAAAGAGTTAACATATTTATTTGATGGGTTTTTCATATTAGAAGAAATTTGAACATAATTCCCAGCTAATCTTTCATTTTCTTTAGCTAAGTTAAGCTCATCAGTCAAATAAATTCCCACTCTTCTATTGTAATGTCTATTAAAATAACTATTATTAAGTCTATTAGGATTCATTTCTCCTAAAGATAAAATTTCATTTATATTAACTCCATTATTTTCCAAGTATACACCAACAGTGTTTACTCTCTTATCTGCAAGGTTATAGTTATTATGAAAATTTCCTACATCATCAGTAAATCAACTCCAGCTCCGCCACTGGCTGGGCCGGTTGCACCATTAACAGAAGCAGCCAGTGCAGTAGTAAAGGCGCTATCATCAAAGGTAAAGGTAATATCAGCTACATCATCAGAGCTTTGATGTGCAGTAGCGTTATCTGTTAAGGTGAGTGTACCTACAGTATCTCCAGCACTGAGCGTAATAGACCCTGTAAGACCAGCTGGAATATTGTTTACCGTTACTTCTGTTCCAATATCCAGAATGTTGTCTCCGTCAACGTCGGCAAAGGTGTCCCCATCAAGAATGAAATCGATTTTCCCTTGAACCGAACCGTCGTTGGCAGGAACTTCCGTAAATCCGTTAGGTGTGCCTGCTACATATTCAACTGTATATTCAACTACGGCGTCACCAGTGGTTCCAGTAACAAACATCTTGGTTCCGTTAGCGTTGAATGCCATACTTGCAGGTACACTCTCCTCACTGCTCACAGGAAACTCTTGTCCGGCTCCTGTATATACCGCAGTAGAGACGTCAAAGGCGGTTCCGAGAGTATATTCAACTACGGCGCCACCATTGTTTCCAATAACAAACATCTTGGTTCCGTCAGGGTTGAATGCCAACCCTTGAGGTGCGCTCTCCTGACTGCTCACAGAGAACTCTTCTCCGGCTCCTGCATATACCGCAGTAGAGACGTCAAAGGCGGTTCCGAGAGTATATTCAACTACGGCGTCACCAGTGAATCCAATAACAAACATCTTGGTTCCATCAGAATTGAATGCCAGCCCTGCAGGTGCGTTCTCCTCACTCCTCACAGAGAACTCTTCTCCGGCTCCTGGATATACCGCAGTAGAGACGTCATATGCATTCGCTGGGATATATGAAATGACTGGAGCTGCACTCAAACTCGAAGTCACAAATAACGAGGCTGTTATACCTTTAAGTAAATTAGATATCTTAATCATAATGATTCCTTTGAAGCTTTTAATATTTTTAACTGGGTGCTTTTAATAACATTTAAGGATGTTTGTGAAGATTTGTTTTGTGTGGGTTTGTCTACTACAAAGGTAGATAAAATAGGGGGTATTGATGAAAAAAGCTTCATAAGCATCCTTAAATATTATTAAAAGAATGCTAGGAATAATAAAAAAATTAGAAAATAAGTCTTTGTTTTAAGAAATATCAGCTAAAATTTCCTTGTCTGTATTTGGTGTAAATCAAATACAGGTGCTTTTACGATATTTTTGTCTACTTTGGCGAGTGTTGAAAATATCATAAATTCCTAGCAAAGATTACACCAATTAGTTTTGGTGTAATCTTTGCGTAAAAATTATCCTACCAAAACTTAATCTAGTATTAAATATCAATGAAATTTAAACAAAATATTAACAATACCTTATAAATAAGACAATTTAAACAATAAAGCTTTTAATTAACCTCTATTAAGCAATCCTCATCCTCCACCAACAAAGTTAAGAAACTCAATCTTGTCGTTTTGGCTAATAGTTCTTGATGACCAATCTTTTTTCTTGACTATTTTCATATCAATTGCCGCAGCCATAGTTTTGTCATATATTTTTAGTTCTTGGAGTAGTTTTTCTACTGTTATATTATCTTCTATGTTTTGTTCTTGTCCGTTAATTGTGACTAACACTATATTTCCTTTTGTTTTCTATCGAAGGTGAAATTTCAATTTTGATATATTTAAATCCAAATTGATTTAATAAATTTTCTAAAGACTCATCAGCCCACTCTATGATATGATATTTCCCATTATCTAGATTTTCTATGAGTCCTAGTTCTAAGAATTTCTCATAACCATCTTGATATATGTCATAATGATATACTTGATCACTATATATATTAAGTATAGAAAACGTTGGTGATGATACAATATCTTTTAGCTTAAGATAAGAAACAAAAGACTTAGTTAACGTTGTTTTACCACTTGCTAAGTCACCTTTAAGAAGTATAATCTTGTATTCAAGTGATGTTATATGTTCGCAAAGTAAACCTAACTGTTTTATTCCGTATTCAAATGTCTTCATATTATGTCATAGTGAGGAGGTATTTGATAATGAAATATCTGTGGGTCTATGGCTTCATTTATAGTTTGATTTGTGAAGTTAATTGTTATTTTGTTACTTAATTTATCTGAGTAGCTTACTGAAGATATACTTTTATTTTTAACTGTGATAAAATACTCTACTTCCATAAAAAGTGTTTGGTAAGTATTTTTAGACACTTTTTTAGCATTTTTGAAGAGTTTTAAGAAGTTTGGTTGTTTGGAGAATTTTCTAAACAAGACTTGTTCTAATTCTGGTTCTATTATGATTATCTTATCATCTCTTATGTGGATACTTTTTTTTATAGGAGATTTGTAGTCCCATAGAACTGTTTTATCATCTCTTATATATAAGGTTCCTGTATATTCTATTTTATTACCATTTGGTTCAATGATACTTTGAGTAAAGTCAGACTTTAATGAAGATATTTCAAACAAAGAAGCTGACAAGAAACAAGTTAAAAAACTTATTAGTATAATAATTCTCAAATTTAACCCTTTTTTAATCGAAATTATGAGATTATTCGAAGTTTATAATTTTTGAAACTTGAAATTATAATGAAAAATAATTAATCATTTTTAAATAAGATTTTTTGTTAATACTAAAATAATTAAGAATTAACAAAAAATCTTATTATTAAATATAAAAGGGAGTCATTAACTATGGCAAACGATGTAAAGAATAGTGATTTAATAGAATTAATCACTAAAACAACTCCGCAGAGAAAGAAAAGTAGATGGCCTGCTAAACTTGATGACCTTCAAAGTTTGACTGGTTTGATCTTAGTAATATTTTTGATGTTTCACTTGATATTTGATTCATTAATAATATTTGGTAATGACGCGATGTATAAGATTACAAAGCTGATGGAACTTGACTTTATCATAGAGGGTGGAAGTGGAGTACCTGTGACTATCATGGGAGTTACTGTACTAGTTATAATCGCTATTCACGCTGCTCTTGGTATAAGAAAGATGCCAACATCATATAGAAAGTATAAAGCTATAAATACTCTGTCAAAGACTATGAATCATCTTGACTCTCGTCTTTGGATACTCCAAGTAATTACTGGATTTGTACTGTTTTTCACTGTTACAGTTCATACATATATGATGCTTTCAAATCCTACTGATATAGGACCATATGCTTCAGCTGATAGATTCTTCAGTGAAAATATGTGGATATTTTATATAGTTCTTCTTGTTGCTGTTGTTTTACATGCTTTTATTGGTCTTTATAGAGTATCAATCAAGAGAGGATGGTTTGGGCTAAGCAATACTACAAATAGCAAAACTAGAACTTTTGATAAAAAGGTAAGTGTGGCTAAAAGAAATAATCTTAAGAAAATTAGAAATTATTTGATTGCTTTTTATCTTATTATAGGATTAGTATCAATTGCTGTTTATACCTATAAGGGTTATGAGCATAGAGATAATGTAGGTGAGAGATATAACCCAAGCTCTGCTCATCTTAAAAACATATAAATATTAAGAGGTTTTTAATGAAAATAAATTATTGTGATACATTGGTTGTTGGTGGCGGTCTTGCGGGACTACGAGCTGCAATAGTTGCTAGACAAAGAGGTTTAAATGTAAAAGTAATATCTCTAGTACCTGTAAAAAGATCTCACTCAGCAGCTGCTCAAGGTGGTATGCAAGCAAGTCTTGGTAACTCAAACAAAGCTGAAGGTGATAACGAAGACGTACACTTCATCGATACTGTAAAGGGAAGTGACTGGGGCTGTGATCAAAGAGTTGCTAGAATGTTCGCTCAAACAGCACCTAAAGCAATACGTCAACTAGCTCACTGGGGTGTGCCTTGGAGTAGAGTAAAAGAAGGAGACAAAACAGCAGTAATTGATACAAAAAAAGTGACTATAACTGAAACCAAAGAAGCTCACGGACTTATTAACTCAAGAGACTTTGGAGGGACAAAAAAGTGGAGAACTTGCTATACGGCTGATGGTACTGGACATAGTATGCTTTATGGAGTGGCAAATAAAGCTCTTGGTGAAGATGTGGACATAGAAGACAGAAAAGAACTCATATCCCTAATAGTAGAAAATGGAATTTGTTATGGTGGGGTTGTAAGAGACCTGATAAGTGGTGAGCTTAGTGCTTATGTAGCAAAAGGAACACTAATAGCAACTGGTGGATATGGTAGACTTTACCGTGTAACAACAAACGCAGTAATCTGTGATGGTTCTGCACATGCTACTGTAATGGAAGCTGGTGGAACGCTAGGTAATATGGAAGCAGTACAGTTTCACCCAACTCCTATTGTACCGTCTGGAATTCTTCTTACTGAAGGATGTAGAGGTGACGGTGGAGTTCTTCGTGACGCAGATGGATATAGATTCATGCCAGACTATGAACCTGAGAAAAAAGATCTTGCTTCACGAGATGTTGTGAGTAGAAGAATGCTTGAACATATAGCAAAAGGTAAAGGTGTAGACTCTCCTTATGGAAAGCACTTGTGGCTTGATATATCAATACTAGGGCGTGAACACGTTGAAAAGAACTTAAGAGATATCCAAGATATCGCAATGAGTTTTAATGGTATCGATCCAGCTGATGAGAATGGAAAAGGTTGGATGCCAGTAAGACCTGCTCAACACTACTCAATGGGTGGAATTAGAACTAAAGAAACAGGTGAACTTACAACACTTAAAGGTGCATATTCATGTGGTGAAAGTGCTTGTTGGGATTTACACGGGTTTAATAGACTTGGTGGAAACTCAGTAGGTGAAGCAATAGTCTCAGGGATGATAGTAGGTGAATACTTGGCTGATTATTGTGAAAACTCTGATATCAATATAAGTACAGCTTCTATTGAAAGTCACATTAAAAAACAAAAAGATTATTTACAAAGTATATTAGATAGACCAAAAGGCGAAAGTGCACACGAACTTAAAAAAGAGATGCAAGATGTTATGGATGCAAAAGTTGGTGTATTTAGAAATGGTCCTCACTTGGAAGAAGCTGTACGTGAACTTGAAGATATATTAAAAAGATCAAATAATATAAGTGTAGAAGGATCAAAAAGCTTAACTTCAGCTAATCCAGGACTTGATAGTGCATATAGAGTACACAAAATGATAAAAGTAGCTCTTACTGTTGCAAAAGGTGCGCTTGATAGGACTGAGAGCCGTGGAGCACATACAAGAGAAGATTTCCCAAAAAGAGATGATGAGAAATGGCTAAAAAGAACTATAACTTCATGGGCAAACGAAAATGATACTCTTCCAACTGTAAGCTATGAAGATTTAGATGTAAATACAATGGAAATACCTCCATCTTATAGAGGATACGGTAAAAAAGGTCTTATTATAGATCACCCTGATACTTGGGAAAGAAAAGAAGTAGTTTCAAGAATTAAAGAACAACTTATAGCTGATGGTTCAGACAGATATGCAATTCAAGATGCATTGATGCCGTACGAATTACCGAGCAACTATAAAGAAAGAAATAGAAGATTAGGAGATAGTGGAGATGAGTAGAGAAATAACTATAAGCGTATTTAAATTTGATCCAAGAGATAAAGCTTCAAAACCTGAGTTTGTAGACTATAAAATGCAAGAAGATCCAGGGATGAGTTTATTCATCGCTCTTAATAAAATAAGAGAAACTTTAGATGATGACTTGTCTTTCGACTTTGTATGTCGTGCAGGAATTTGTGGAAGTTGTGCAATGATAGTAAATGGTAAACCAACACTTGCTTGTAAAACATTAACTTCACAATTTAAAGATGGGCATATCAAATTAATGCCTATGCCTTCATTTGAACTTATCAAAGACTTATCAGTAAATACTGGTAAATGGATGGATGGTATGAGTAAGAGAGTTGAGAGTTGGATACATTCATCTAAAGAGATGGATTATACAAAACTCGAAGACAAAGTTGAACCTGATGTGGCTCAAGAAGTATTTGAACTTGACCGTTGTATCGAGTGTGGAATATGTGTTGCTGGATGTGGTACAAAAGCAGTGAACGAAAACTTCGTTGGAGCAGTTGGGCTTAATAGAGTAGCAAGATTCCAAATAGACCCCAACGATGAGCGAACTGACGCAGATTTTTATGAGCTTGTTGGCGATGATGATGGGATATTTGGTTGTATGAGTCTTATGGGGTGTGAAGATAACTGTCCAAAAGACTTGCCTCTACAAAATAGAATTGCTTATATGAGAAATAAACTTATTCAAGTTGGTAAACAGAAGTAAAGGAAATTCAAGCCTAGATAGCTTGGAGTAAACTTTACGAGTCTAAGTTTAAATTAATAGAATCTATTTTAATAGATTCTATTATTAACTCTTTCTGATTTATAATCACTTCTTTTTCAAAATCATCTTCATCAAAATAAAAAATACCTATTTTTTTAATTCTAGTTTTTATTATTATTTTATCATCTTTGCAACTATTTATAGGAAATCTACTTTCAATATTTTTATCAATTGTCCAAGATTGACCAAACTCTTTTGAATCATATTCCTCTCTACAGGTACCTCTATATATAATAGTTTCATCTTTCAAAGAATCTTTACTATCATTTATTTTAATAAACTTTTTGATAATTATTTTAGGATACCACTCTTCCACTTCCCTGTGCTTATATGCTTGATAAACTCCACCTTGAGAATAATGAATAAATACATGGCATAAAACATCAAAAATATGATATTCTTTAGAGCCTTCTTTAACTGTTTTATAAGGTTTAACAAACTTTATTAATTCTTTATCTATAAAGTCCTTATTATTAAGATTATTAGAAGAACTTAATTCTTTTTCATATTCAAATGGTACCTTTAAAGTTCGTATACACTCTACTAATTCATTAAAAAAAATCAATTGACTTGGTGCATCTAAAATTATCTTATCACTTAAAGACTTTAAACAAATACACATATCATTTTTTAAAAATGACTTTGATTTCTTACTAAAAAACTCTTTATTCATCTTAATGCTAATTCTTACTCTACAGTCACACTCTTAGCCAGATTTCTTGGCATATCGACATCATTTCCTAATCTAACTGCTATTTCCATACTAAAAAGCTGTACTATTACAAGCATCTCAAAAAACTCTAACATTTCGTGATCGTGTTCTTCAATTTGAATAAAGTCATCACTAAGATCAAACTTATATGGTGATATTGCCAAGGTTGTGGCATCTCTTGCTATTAGCTCTTCTAAGTTACTTTTGATTTTATCATAAAGAATATTTTTTGACATGAGTGCTACTGTAAAAAGCTCACTATCAGCTAATGCTATAGGACCATGTTTCATCTCACCTGAAGGATATCCTTCTGCGTGAATGTAGCTTAGTTCTTTGAGCTTCAAAGCACCTTCTAAAGCTAATGGATAGAATATATCTCTACCTATGAAGAAAAATCCATGACCATGTAAATATCTTTTTGATAATCTTGTTAATTTTTCATGAGTAGTGGATTTAACCTTGAGTACTCTAGGGGTATGTAGTAGTGCTTTTATATGTTTTTTTAATTCATCCGTTGAAATATTGTTTTTATGTTTGGCAAGGTAAAGGCTAAGCATCCAAAGAACTATAACCTGAGTAGTAAAGGCTTTTGTACTTGCTACTCCCTTTTCGATGCCTGCTCGTGTTAGAATAGAAGTGTCACTCAAACGAATAAGAGTTGAGTTATCAACATTACAGATACAAAGACTTTTAAGACCTGCAAGTTTGGCGATTTTAAGAGCTTCTATAGTATCAGCAGTCTCACCACTTTGTGATATCGTAACAAAAAGCATATCTTTACTAAGAAGTGGTTCTTTGTATCTAAATTCACTTGCTATTTCTACGCTACATCTAATCTTTGCAACCCTTTGAAGTAAGTAACTTGCCACTAATCCAGCATGATAACTTGTACCACAAGCACAGATTTTAATCTCTTTTATACCTTCTAAAAGAGCGATATCAATCTCGTCAAAAGCTATATAGTCGTCTTTAACCCTACCTATCATAGTGTCACTAGATACTAAAGACTGTTCATAAAGCTCTTTTTCCATAAAAAATCTAAATCCATCTTTTTGAGCGAATTGTTTATTTGATGGAAGCTTTGTTTTACTTAGAGTTTTTGATTCTTTTTGATTATATATTTTTACAGTTTTGGGACTGATATATCCATAATCACCATCTTCAAGATATGATACTTCTTTTGCTTTTCCAATAAGTGGAGATTCTGAAGATGCGAAAAACAAGTCTTTGTTATCTGAGTATCCTAGTATCAAAGGTGAGCCTTTTTTGGCAAAATATATAGTATCATTTTGGCTTTTTGTTATAAGTAATATTGCATAAGCTCCTTCAAGAGCCTCAATAGTAGCTTCAAATGCTTTTAGTGAATTTTCATAAATACTTAAATTATGTTCAAACAGATGAACTATTGTTTCTGTATCTGTTTGAGATACAAATTTCTCTTCACCAAGTTCTTTTTTGATATCAGCATAGTTTTCGATGATACCATTGTGAACTATATAGCTAATCTCTCCACTATGGGGATGAGCGTTTATTTCTGTAGGTTTACCATGTGTTGCCCATCTTGTATGTGCTATACCTACTGAGAATCCAGATGTTTTGAAGTCCCCTACTTTGTTTTCGAGGTTTACTATCTTACCTATGGCTTTATATATATGTGAGTTGTTTGCTTCAAGTATTACTAGCCCTGCTGAGTCATAGCCTCTATATTCAAGCTCTTTTAATCCATCTATCAAAAACTCTAATGTAGACTCTTTTGTTATACATCCAACTATTCCACACATAAACAACCCTAATATTTTATTAAGACTTCTAAATAGATATATTTTATATTTATTCAGAAATCTCTGTTATTAATTCGTGATTATATCGTACTTGTATAAGTTCTTATTTGCTTTGATAAATGAGACCTCTGAACAATTATAATTATTCAGAGGTCTCAGACATATAATGTAAAATTTTTGTGCTATAATCCAAAACATTTTTTAAAGGATTAACTAAATGGCTGTAGAAATAACTGACATATGTATATCTTGTGGAGCTTGTATTGATGAGTGTCCTGTAGAAGCTATAGTAGATGATGAGGATAACCCAACAGGCGAAGATATCTATTTCGTCTATGATGACAAATGTGTAGAGTGTGTAGGACATAATGAAACACCAGCATGTGCAGACGCATGTCCAACTTCTGGATGTATCGTATGGGATGCACCAAAAGAAGGAAGACCACTACACGAAGAGCGTGGCAATGCAGGCGAACCTGTAGTAGACTAAACAAAAAATTAAGGAAAAGAATTATATGCAACAGACTCTCTCAATTATAAAGCCAGATGCAGTAAAAAAAAATGTAATTGGTAAAATAATAGATATATTTGAATCAAATGATCTTGAAATAAATCAAATGAAAAAAATCAAATTAAGCTCTGAAAATGTAGCTCAGTTTTATGCTGAACATAAAAATAGACCATTTTTCACAAACCTTAAAGACTATATGACATCTGGTGATGTAGTAATAATAGTACTTGAAGGCGAGAATGCAATTATCAAAAATAGAACTCTCATGGGTGCTACAAACCCTAAAGAAGCTGAAACTGGCACTATAAGACAAAGATTTGCAACTGATATAAGCCAAAATGCAGTTCACGGAAGTGACTCAGAAACAAGTGCAAAAAGAGAAATTGATTTCTTTTTTCCTAAGATATAATGAAAATAGCTTTTCACAAACTAAACAATCCTGTAGATATCAATATAAAAGTAGAAAATATTGTTTTTGTAGGTGAACTTTCGAAAAAAAGTAGATTTGCCGAGCTTAAAGGTAACTTAAAAGGTGAACTTGATTTTATATGTGATGTATGCTCAAAAGAATCACAAAAACATTTAAACGAACCTCTTGAACTAAAACTCACAAACAGACCTCTAAGCCTTGAAGAAGAAAGTAACCTTGATATAGTTGAGTGCTTAGATATTATAGATATTGAAGAGATTATTAACTCGGAATTAAACTCACACAAAAGTGATTATAATAAATGTAATAAATGTCAGATAAACGACAATGATGAATTAATAGTTGTATAATTTTATATTCCTTGTAAACAAGGTTGGAGATATTCTGTAAAAAATGTTAAAACTAAAACTCTGAGACGTTAGTCGAAGCTTTAGTGATATGAATTGAAAGGAATTCACTTCCTTTCAAGAAGAAAATTGTAAATAAAGGAGGAAATAATTAATGGCAAAAAATGATGTTATTGAAATAGATGGTAAAGTAACTGAAGCTCTTCCAAATGCTACATTCAAAGTAGAATTGGATAATGGACATGAAATACTATGTCATATAGCTGGTAAAATGAGAATGCACTATATAAGAATAATGCCAGGCGATAAAGTGAAAGTTGAACTTACACCTTATAGTCTAGATAAAGGCAGAATCACTTATAGATACAAATAGTTTATTATATAGAGAAATTAAGCCAAAGTTTGGTATATTCTCGCCTCAAAAGCTGTGTGAAGAATAATTGAAAAAGTACCACTGTTTTTTCAATTGTTGGTTTTTAAATATTTATGATTTTTTGTAAATATCATCAAAAAACCTGTTAAACAACAGTTTTGAAAGTGGAAATTGTAGTGCCGTTGGTATTATAAATACAAGATTTCAAAGGATATACATGAAGGTTAGACCTAGTGTAAAAAAGATTTGCGATAAATGTAAGGTTATCAAAAGAAGAGGTGCCATTAGGGTTATTTGTAGTAATAAAAGACATAAACAAAGACAAGGATAATTAAATGGCTAGAATTTCTGGTGTAGATTTACCAAAAAATAAAAGAATTGAGTATGCTCTTACTTATATCTTCGGAATTGGTCTTCATAGTTCTAGAAAAATATTAGATGCAATTAGTATCTCTTATGACAAAAGAACAAGAGACCTAAGTGAAGCTGATGTAGCATCTATTCGTAACGAAATCCAAAATACTTTTATGGTTGAAGGGGATCTGAGAAAAAAAGTATCAGTTGATATAAAAACTCTTAGAGATTTAGGAAGTTACAGAGGGATAAGACACAGACGTGGTCTTCCTGTAAGAGGTCAAAAAACAAAAACAAATGCCAGAACAAGAAAAGGTAAAAGAAAAACTGTTGGTTCAGCATAATTATAGGATGGAGAAATAGATAATGGCAAAAAGAAAAGTAGCAAGTAAAAAGAAAAAAGTTTTTAAAAGCATTGCTAATGGTGTTGTATATGTAACATCAACATTCAATAATACTGTTGTAACTCTAACTGATACAATGGGTAATGTTATTGCTTGGAGTAGTGCTGGATCACTAGGCTTTAAGGGCAGTAAAAAATCAACTCCATTCGCAGCTCAACAAACAGCTGAAACTTTAATGGAAAAAGCAAAAGAAAATGGTATAAAAACTGTTGGAATTAAAGTTCAAGGCCCAGGTGGCGGACGTGAAACAGCTGTAAAAAGTATAGGTGCAACAGAAGGCGTAAAAGTAGTATTCTTAAAAGATATAACACCTTTACCACATAATGGTTGTAGACCACCTAAAAGAAGAAGAGTATAGTTTATATAGTATCTTTATGATACATTGAATAATTTGGGAGAATAATAATGGCAAGATATAGAGGACCTGTCGAGAAGATAGAGAGAAGATTCGGAGTTAGTCTAGCCCTAAAAGGTGAAAGAAGATTAAGTGGTAAAAGTGCACTTGACAAAAGACCTTATAGACCAGGACAACACGGGCAAAGCAGAACAAAGATTAGTGAGTATGGACAACAATTAAGAGAAAAACAAAAAGCTAAATTCATGTATGGCGTAAGCGAAAAACAATTTAGTAACCTATTTAAAGAAGCTAATAGACTTAGTGGTAATACTGGTGAAAACTTAATTTATTTACTTGAAACAAGATTAGATAACGTAGTTTATAGAATGGGATTTTCAACAACAAGAAGATTTTCAAGACAACTAGTAAGTCATGGTCACGTACTTGTTGATGGTAAGAAAGTTGATATTCCTTCATTTAAAGTAAAACCTGGACAAAAAATAGAAATCAGAGAAAAAAGTAAGAAAAACCCTCAAATAATAAGAGCGTTAGAACTTACTTCACAAACTGGTATAGTAAGCTGGGTAGATGTAGAAAAAGAAAAACAATTCGGTATGTTTACAAGACTTCCGACAAGAGAAGAAGTTGTAATACCTGTTGAAGAAAGACTAATAGTAGAACTATACTCTAAATAATAAAGGTTAATAATGAGAGAAATAAAAACATCACCATATATACCTACAAATTTAGAGTTAAAAATATTAGATAATAATAAAGCAGAAGTTGTTGCATACCCATTTGAAAGTGGTTTTGCAATAACTCTTGCTCATCCATTAAAAAGACTATTGTTATCAAGTACGGTAGGATATGCTCCAACTGCTATTAAAATATCTGGTATTGAACACGAATTTGATACTATAAAAGGTGTTTTAGAAGATGCTGCAATACTAATATCAAATGTTAAAAACCTTAGATTCAAAATCAAAGATGAAGAGAGCACAAGAGCAGAAGTAAAATATAGCTTTTCAAAAAAGCAAGAACTATTAGGTTCAAGCTTTGTAAATGATGAAGTTGATGTAACATTACCTGAAAATTATGTAGCGACACTAAATGATGATGCAAACTTAGAAATAACAATAGTAATAGAAAAAGGTATAGGTTACGTTCCAAGTGAAGACTTAAGAGATAAAGTTTCTAAAAACTTCATCCCTATGGATGCGTTTTTTACACCTGTGCTAAAAGCTACTTATGATATTGAAAATGTTTTGGTTGAAGATAATCCAAACTTTGAAAAAATCATATTTCAAATACAAACTGATGGACAAATAACTCCTGAAAATGCATTTAAAAATGCTTTAGCTATTATGAATGAACAACTTGTAGTATTTAATCAAGAGATGAAAATACCAAAAGTGAAAATTGCTAAAGTGAAAAATGCATCAAATGAACTAGACGTACTATTTACAAAAATAGAAAACCTAGACATTGGAACTAGAGGTAAAAATGCTCTAAGTAAAAGTGATTTTGTATATGCTGCTCAAGTAGCTATGCTAAGCAAAGATGGTTTAAAATCAATCAAAAACTTAGGTAAAAAATCATTAGAAGAAATAGAACAAGTAATGGAAAGTTTGAACTATCCTGTAGGATATAATTTTTCTGATGAACAAATAGAGATAATTAATTTAAAATTAACTGAGCTTCAAGGGATAGAGTAATGAGACATAGACATGGATATAGAAAGCTAGGAAGAGATAGTGCTCATAGAAAAGCACTACTTAAAAATTTAAGTATCTCTTTAATAACTAGCAAAAAAATAGAAACAACTTTACCAAAAGCAAAAGAACTTAGAAGTTATATAGAAAAACTTATAACTAAAGCTAAAGTTGCTGATGCTAATTCACATAAAGCTGTTTTTGCTTATTTACAAAATAAGATTGCTACGAACAAATTAGTTGAGGAAATCGCACCTGATTATAAGACAAGAAATGGTGGATATACTCGTATAGTAAAAACTAGAATAAGAAGAGGTGATGCTTCACCTATGGCTTATATCGAACTAGTATAATTAAATATTTTAGGAGCTAAGATGTTTCCTTTTTCTAATGAAGATTTAAAACCCGTAGTTTTAAATACCCTAGATAAGTTAAGACCTGTCTTAATCAAAGACGGTGGTAATATAGAATTAGTTGATATCAAAGCTCCCAAAATAATGGTTCGTCTTCAAGGGGCATGTGTTGGATGTAGTTCTAGCAGTGTCACTCTAAAAAAGCTAATCGAAAAACAACTCAAAATTGATATTCATCCAGAATGTGAGATAGTTGATGTTACGAAAACAGCCGGTTGTGGATGTAAATAAAGAGCTTCTAACAGAAGCCAAAAATCTATTCTTAAAACAAGATTTTACTAACTCTTCAGATATATATAGCTATATATTGACACAAGACTTTAATAATAATGAAGCTTTGTTAATGTCACATCTAATAGAACTTACCTCTTTTAATAAAGCTTATGCCTTAAGCCTTGCTGATGATTTTTTCCGTAAAAAGTCTCTTCGTCAAGATGATGTCTATGAAAATATAAATGATAAAATAGATTATTACTTTGATAATAAAATACAAACAAAAATCCATCAAAGTGACGCTATATCATATAATGAATTTAAAAACAGTATTGATAACTATAGTGACGATTACGAACTTTCGTTTTACTTAACTCATGTATATATGAAAATAAGTTTTAAAGATGAATATGAAATTGTTGAGTTTTTAACTACCCTCCTAGATAAGAACTTAGAAAATTTAGCAATTCAATATTTTGAAAAATTCTCACATCTAATAACAAATGAAACAAATATACAAAACATATCAAAAAAACTACAAAAGTCCCTAAAGTGATTAAAGACCTTACTGATGATACAAAAGAAAGCAATAAAAACAGAGCCTTTTTAAAAACTCACCAAAATGCCAAATATATAGATAGTACTATAAAAAACATATATACACCCAAAGAAGTTCTTGAATCAATAGATGTCTCAAGTATTAAAATAATAGGCATTACAGGTACTAATGGCAAAACATCAACAGCTGCAATTATATACTCTTTACTACTTGACCTTGGGTACAAGGTAGCTATGCAAGGAACTCGTGGATTCTTTGTCAATGAAGAACAAATAGAAGACAAAAGTCTAACAACCCCAAGTATTCTGAACACTATAAAACACTTACACATTGCAAAAGAAAATGATTGCCAATATTTTGTAATGGAAGTAAGCTCACACGCAATTCATCAAAAAAGAATAGAGGGTATTGAATATGAGCTTAAAATCCTCACAAATATCACAAGTGATCATCTAGATTACCATAAAACTTATGAAGAATACAAAAGCGTAAAAGAAAGCTTTTTTTTGGGTAACGCTAAAAAACTAATCAACAAAGATACTATAGAAATAAAGTTTGATAAATCCAACGCATACACATATTCACTTGATAAACCTGCGACATTCAAAGTAGATGCCTATAGTCTAAAAAATGGTATAACAGCTCTTATTAAACATATATCCGAAAATGCTAGCTTTGAATCTAACTTATGTGGTGTATTTAATGTATATAACTTATTAGCTGCTGTCTCAGCTGTCAAAATAGTTACGAAAACAAGCCTTGAAAAGATTTGTGAGCAAGTACCTAACTTCTTAGGAGTAAGTGGAAGAGCTGAAGTAGTACACTCAAAACCCAGCGTAATAGTAGATTTCGCACATACAGAAGATGGTATCAAAAATATCCTAGAATCACTAAAAACTCCGAATCTAATAGTAGTATTTGGTGCGGGTGGAGATAGAGACAAAAGTAAACGTGCCAAAATGGGTAAAACCGTACAACACTACGCAAAAGAAATAATAATAACCAATGACAACCCAAGAAGCGAAGACCCTATAGAAATCATACAAGATATAATAGAAGGCCTTGATGAAGACACTAATGCTCTTGCCGTGCCGGATAGAAAACAAGCAATATACAAGGCACTGAGCCTTGCTAATGAAGATGATATAGTTTGTATATTAGGTAAAGGGGATGAAACTTATATAGAAATAGATAATCAAAAAATTCCTCATAACGATAAAGCTTGTGTTTTGGAGTACTATAACTGATCGAGACCTCTAAATATTTACAGCATTCATAAGAAAGGATTCTTTTGGCGATTTTTACAAAAATAAATTCTTATATTAGCTATGGCTAGTACTTCATCTTTATTTTTGTAAAACTCATCCAAAATCTTTCCTTCTATAAATTATATATTTATTCAGAGGTCTCAATCTTTTAGTACTTCCCAATTTCCACCTTTTAGACTACCGAGCCTTTGAAGTCTATTTTCTTCTTTTAATTTTTTAATTACTTTTTTAATACCCGATGTACTCATATCAAGGATAATAGAGAGCTCTTTGATAGTTATTTTGTTGTTTTTATTTATTAACTCTAATATTTTTTGGTCACTTTTTTGGTTATTTTTTTGGTCACTTTTAATACTATTATTTAAAGTTTTTAATATTATGCCTAACATAAACTCAATAAAATAAGTTGATTCACCACTTTCCTGACATTTTTGAAATGCTTTATAGTACTTTATTTGGTGATCCTTAATCATACTTTCTACGGGTAAGAACAAAAATAGTTTCTTAAACTCTTTTAATATAATAGTCTGCCATAGTCTACCTACCCTACCATTTCCATCAGCAAAAGGATGAATAAATTCAAACTCATAATGAAATACACAAGACTTAATAAGAGGATGTTCATCACTCTTTTTTACCCAATCAAAAAGCTCATCCATTAGTTTAGGTACTTGCATGATAGGAGGTGCGATATGTGAACCTACACCGACATTAGAAGTTCTAAACTTCCCATTACTAGTTATAATATCTTGCATCATATACTTGTGAGCCATTAATAGATCATTTAATTTATCGAACTTATATTTTTCTATATTTTCATAAGCTTTTATTGCACCTTCAACTTCTAATATTTCTTGGTAAGTACCGAGTACTCTTTTACCATCAACAAGTGCTGTTACTTTCTCTTCACTAAATGTATTACCCTCTATTTGCAAAGAACCTGTTATTGACTTTATACGATTTTTTTTGCGAAGTTTTGGAGTGTTAAATTCTTTATCAAAATATTTAATATACGATATTTTTTCGGATATTTCACTTATTTGATTTATTGAGACCTCTGAATAAATATAAGGTTCATAGCTTTAGGATACTTTCTCATATTCTTTTTTCTTAGATTGAAGTACTAGCCATAGTTAATACGAAAGCTAAGAAAAAAGAATATGAGAAAGTAGTCAAAGCCCATGGGGAAGGATTATTTTGGCGATTTCTACAAAAATAAAATCTTGCAGTAGCTACGGCTAGTACTTCAATTTTATTTTTGTATAACTCATCCAAAATATTTCCTTCTATGAATCCTTATATTTATTCAGAGGTCTCATTTATCTTACTAGTGATTTGATAAGGTGGTTTATATTCCATAATAAGATTAAATTCCCTTAATCTAATCTATTTTATAATAAGTGAGTGTAGTTTTACCAAACTTCTTACTCTTAAGAAGTTCTAAACCTGTAATATCTTCAAATTTCACACTTGAATTATGTTCTACAATAATCATTTTAGTATACTCTTTTGGACATTTTTGTATTAAGGCTACTGTTTTTTCATATATATCATTCATATTGTCTCTAAACTCAAACGGTGGATCAAAATAAAAATATGTATCACTGTTTATATGGGACAAGAGTTTTTCAAAGGTATGAAAACTATCTCCTAAAAAACATTTTCTATTCTGAGCATCTATAAGTTTGGTATTTTTGATGAGTATACCGTATGCTTTTTTGTCACGTTCTATAAAAAAGCTTTTTTTTGCTCCACGACTAAGTGCTTCAAGACCTACGCTCCCACTTCCACCAAATACTTCTACAAAGTTTGCTCCAGGTAAGTCAAACTGAAGAGTATTGAACAAAGATGCTTTTACTATTGATTTTGTAGCTCTTGTTGTGTTTTTCTCAGGAGAGATGAGCTGTTTGCCTTTGTATATTCCAGAAGTGATTTTAAGCATTATTTATATCTTTGTATTGATGTATTATATATTCATAGATGCTATTGGAAGTATCATAGCCACAACAATCCCACCAACAATACCTGCAACTACAAGCATAAGTATAGGTTCAAGCAAAGACATTAGTTTTTTTGTTTTTTCTTCATTTTCATCGAAATATAGTTCTGATATATTTGACAAGATTGAAGGAAGTTGACTTGTCTCTTCACCTAGTGATATAGCTTGTATGAATGATCTATCAATTTTATATTTGTCTTTTATCAGAGTTACTGATAGTTTTTCACCTTCAATTACTCTATCCATTGATCTCTCAAATAATTGTTTGATAGGACTAAGAGTAAGTATATCTGTAGAGAGCTTGATAGTATGAACAAAAGATACTCCACTTTCCATCATAACCGAACTAATATACGAAAAACGTGCAAGTTCGTTATAAAGTACCATTTTACCAAATATTGGAATACTCAAAAGAAATTTATCAAAAGAGTATTTAAAAGTGCCATTAAATCTATACAAGAATGATGTACCAATAATCATTCCAAAAAATAGTAAAAATAACACTAGCCAATAAGCCCCAAAAAACTCACCCATACCTATAACAAATTTGGTAAGTCCAGGAAGTTCTTGATCAATACTATCAAACATAGAAGAAATCTTAGGAACAACAAAACTAAGCATAAAAGCAATCATCATAACAGAAACAAAAATAATAAACGCTGGATATATAAAAGCTGAACCAACTTGTTTGTTAATTCTATGTTGATTTTTCAAATAGTCAGATAATTCATCAAGTACTTTCGATAAAAATCCATTTTCTTCTGCAATTTTTATTGATTGCAAAAAGAAATCTGCAATTTTATAGGTATTTTGTGATTTTATAGAGTTATAAAAGCTATTACCCTCACGAAGAGATACTTCAATTTGCTCTAAAAAATTTTGTGTTTTTCTATTGTCTTCATATAAAGATTTTGATAGTTGTATAGCATTAAGTAGTGATACACCTGATCTAAGATAGATTGCTAGATTTTTTGATATACGTGATAGCTCTATTATAGGAAGTTGCTTTTTTGTTAGGAAGTCAAGCTTAAAGCCAAAAGAACCTTTTTCTTTTAAAGAGTTGTAAATGATATTTTGAGCTTTTAGCTTGATTCCTGCATCTTCATAAGAACCAGCTTCTATATCACCTTTACACTTAGTAAAGTTTGCATCATAGCCTTTATATGAAAATAACATTAGTTTTCTTTTACCCCAACTCTAAGAATCTCATCAAAACTAGTAAGTCCCTCAGTATAGACTCTAAGAAGCTCATCACTAAGTGTTTTCATACCGTGATTTTTCATAAACTCTCTTATCTCAAAGTCATTTGAAATATCTTTTAAGTTTGATTTTACTGTATCATCTAATATGAATAGCTCTCCTACTGCTTGTCTGCCTGTATAACCTGTGAAGTTACACTCATGACATCCTACAGCCTTATATACTTCATGGTTTGATGAAATCCCAAATTCATTTATTAGCATTGGGCTTACAGTTGTTTTTTCTTTACAATTAAGACATAGTTTTCTAACTAGTCTTTGAGCTAATATTCCAAGAACTGAAGAGGAAACAAGAAATTCATCCACACCCATATCTACAAGCCTATTAAGCGCAGAAGTTGAGTTGTTTGTATGAAGTGTTGAAAATACTAAGTGTCCTGTAAGAGCTGCTTTAATTGCGATTGCAGCTGTTTCACTATCTCTTATTTCACCTATCATTATGATATCTGGATCTTGTCTTAGGATACTTCTTAGACCTGCTGAAAAGGTAAGTCCTACATCATTGTTTACTTGTATTTGATTTACATTTTGTGCATTATATTCTACTGGGTCTTCTACTGTGATTATGTTTTTTTCTTTTGATGCGACTTGTTGTAAGAATGAATGAAGAGTAGTTGATTTACCACTTCCTGTTGGTCCAGTTACAAGTATCATCCCATGTGAATGCTTAAGTAAATCATCATAGTGTTTATTAAGATATTCAGGAAAACCAAGGTCGTTAAGTGTAGGTATTTGATTTGACTGCATCAAAATCCTCATTACTACTCTCTCACCATAATAAGTTGGTAGTACTGATACCCTGATATCAAGACTTTTGTCTGCTATTTTGATATTTGTTCGTCCATCTTGAGGTACTCTTTTTTCTGATATATCAAGATTTGATATTACCTTGATACGGCTTACTATAAGAGAAATTACTTTCTTATCAAGATCTACGTGTTTACTAAGTACTCCATCAACTCTAAATCTTACTTCACCTTTTTGTTCATGGTGTTCTATATGTATATCTGATGCGTTCTTTTTGATAGCTTGATAAAACAAAGAGTTAACAAACTTTATTATAGGAGCTGAGTCTTCACTATCAAGTAAGTTTGTAGACGATTGAAGAAATTCAATCAAACTTTCTTCATCTTCGTCAACACTGCTAGAAGTATCAACATCAGTCAAACTTCTATCAGTTTTGATCTCTACAAATCTTTTGTAGAGTCTTTCATAAGAAGCATCATCAAGTAATACAATCTCATAATCATCGTCAAGCTTAGATAAGAACTGATAGGCATTAACAAGGTCTGAGTCATTTGAAACAACAGCCTTTACCTCACCATTAAGCTCACAAAAAAGTATCTTGTAAGATATTGCTAGACTTATATCTACTCCAGCAGGAATATTTGGTTTGGCGTCTACATTCTCTATTAACTTTAGATTCATATTTTGCCTTATCTATTAATATTTACAAAATCTGTTATTTTTGAATCTAAATGATCTTCTATATCAATATCTATTTTTTTTGTTTTTTGTACTTTTGCCTTAGCATCAATTTTTACTACAATATCTTGAAGTTCAGATATGATATCATCAAATTCATTTGTATTTGTAGGTTCTGATATCTCTTCGTCAGTTACAAAATATTCATCTTTTTCTACGGGTTTTTCTATAACGATTTTTGAGTTTTTAGGTTCTTTTATATTACCCTCACTTAATATATATACTTTCTTAGAATCTTGATTTAAATTTGATTTTTTAACTTTTATATCAGATTTTTGTACATTTGATTTGTCAATCATATTCATAAATTCATCTTCATTCTTTCTATCAACTAATGATTCACCACTATCATTAACACTAGTACTATAAGTTGTTTCTACGTCATTCGACAATTGTTCTGCTATACTATCAACAACATCTCTTTTTAGGTTTTTTTCTAGATCTTTACCAACTGCTTTGTTGTAAACAAGCTGTAATTCATTAAGAGTTGAAAGTTTTTCTTTTAGCTTTGAAAGACCCCCACTTCTATTTACTATATAAGGTGTTAATATTATGACCAAATTTGTCATATCTTTTGAGCTACTTTCATAAGTAAATAGTTTACCTACTATTGGAATATCACCTAAAAGTGGTATTTTTTTAGTAGAATCACTTTTCTTATCTCTTATTAAACCTCCAACTATTACACTAGCTCCATCTTTAACAATAGCTGTAGTTTTTACTTCTCTTTTACTTGTTGTTACTTGACCATCTGAATTCACAGCCAAAACATCTTCAAGTTTTGTATGAACTTCTAAAATTACCTTATTGTCTTGCGAAACTCTTGGAGTTACCTCAAGACTAAGACCTATATCTTCTCTGCTGTATGTTCTATTACCAGATGTACTTGTTGTTGTATCAGTAGAACTTGTAAGTATAGGTTCAACTTGACCTACATATATAGAAGAACTTTCATTATTTATACAAAGAATTGATGGCTCAGAAAGAATATTTGCTACTCCATTTTCTTTTAGGAAACTTAATGTTGCACCTAAAGTAAGTGTTTTTAAGATATCACTGATTTCATAATTAATACTAGAAGCAAGTCCTAATACAGTTGGAGAATAAACGATTCCTTCATTTCTCGAACCTATAATATTAAGAGAGTCATCCATCAAGCTAATACCCATTTGAGAAGCTCTATCTGTACTTATTTCAATAATTTTTGCTTTTACATATACTTGTTGTCTTTCAACATCAAGCATAGAAACCACTCTTTTTATCTTCTGATATTCGATACCACTTGATACTACGACAAGAGCATTAAGATTTTTGTCTGCACTTACAAATGGCTCAGGATCATTTACTGGTCGTTTTTGTTTTTTTACTATTGCATTTACAGTAGTTGCAACACTTGATGCTTCTGCGTTATTAAGATGTAATACAAACACTGATTGTTCAGCAGTTGATTCTTCTATATCTTCGACTAGTTCTTTAGTCATTTCATCTTGCTTCGCGTCAAGTCTTTCAATATAAGGATAAAGCTTATCTATATTTGTTCTTGTACCAATTATAATAATTGAATTTGTAGTATCATTTTTCATAAGTACTACATTATGCACAGCACTCTTAAGAGGGAAAAGTGACTTTGCAATGAGCCTTACATCTACAAGCATTTTAGAAGCTTTTGTATACTGAAGTGGAACAAATTCAACTATTTTTTTGCTTTTGTCTGTTATTTCATTTATTATTTTTCTTACTGTTTTTATATTTTTTGGAAAATCACTTATTACAATAGAATTTGTATCTTGCATAATAACTATTTTCGCGTACGAGCTAAGAAGATGTTTGAATTGTCCAGCTACAAACTTAGCATCAATGTCATTTATCTTAATAACATCTGTTTTCATTTGTGATATTGTAGAATCTCTTACTATAGGTAAATTCTCAGCTAATGCCGTATTCTTTTTAACTACTTTTAAAAACCCTTCTCCTGTATCAACTAAGGTATACTTTTTGGTTTCTAGTACTGAATGAAGAAGCTCTATAAGTTGATTTTTTTCAATTGATTTATTTGATACAAAATTCACCTTACCTTTGAGTATTCCATCAATTAGTATATTTTTATTAGTTATCTTAGCTACTATTTTTATGAATTGCTCTACTTCAAGATCTTTAAAGTTTATATCAACTTTTTGTGATAATAGTAACGATGTAAGAAACATTATCATTACCAATAACTTATTTAATTTCATAGTTTATCTCCATTTCTTGTTCATCTCTTATATATTTTATATCAAGTTTTGTTATGCTTTTTCTTTTACCATAAAAATACATCAAGTTAGACATTTTACTTAATGTTCTGCCATTAAGTTCTATTACTATGTCACCTCTTTTAAGACCTAAGCTTGCTAGTGGTGATCTTGCTTTGACATATTGTATTTTGTACCCTATTATTTTGCCACTCTCTTTTTGTGGAGAAAACCTAATATCTCTTAAGACATCTTTTGAGCCATTAAGATAAGGTTGCAAATCTTTCTTAGCTATTACTTTATTACTGACTGGTGCATTTTTTTGGGATCTTTTAGATCTGACTTTACTCTTTGTATCATCTTCAGGGATAAGTAACATTAAGTACTCATTTTGATTATCATCTGTAAACACTGCATAATTACGAGTAAGACTTGAAAGAGTATAGCCTTTATAGATCTCATACAAATCTACTATTTGCATCTCCCTATCATCAATAAAAGTAATAAAGCTTTTTTTACCTTCTATATAAATAGTTATTAGTTTTATTCTATTGATATCATATAGTTTTGGTTGCTTTTTTTTCTCTATTATTCTAGGAGCCTCAATAGTAGGTAAAGCTGATCTATTAGGTTTTGCCACTCGATTTGTTCTAGCTACTGGCTTAGGAGATTCAAAAGCAAAAGCATTAATAAATTCAAATCTTTTATAATAATCAGTATCATCGATTATAACTGTTTTAGTAGTATCTGGAAGATATTTCATATCAATTACCATAATAGGAATTTTTACAAGTAAAAAAAGAGTAATAAAAATAAAAAGATATGAAGAGATAGTTTGTATATTAAATTTCATAAAAATACCCCTCATCAGTTTCTTTAAATATTTTTTGAATATTATCTTCAACTTCATAACCAGTTTTAGGAATAAGTTCTAGTATTAGTTTTTTCAGTTTGATATCATAACTACCTACTACTCTTCCTATATTTGTCATTATTAATATATCTATACTTGTAGGTTTTATTGAAAGATATTTCACTCTAATAGTATTTATATCAAAACCGTATAAATCTCTGAATATATCAAGAGTTTTTATACCCTCGATATTGATACTATTGTAAAATAAAAAAGTATTAAACTTTATTTTTTCAATAGTAGCAAGCTTAATATCACCCTGATAATACACAACAGAATTAAGAGTTTTAAGATTAATTATATCACTAATCTTCTCTTCCACAATAACAAGCTCTTTATCACCTATTTTTTCTTCAAACAAATAATAAAGCTTCTCACGTGGCAATAAAAATATTATAAATATATATATAATTATAGGAAAAATAAAAAACTTTTTCATTTTTGACCTATCAAAGTAAAGTCTACTTTTTCTTTTGATTTTCTAACAAACAGCAAATTTTGTATTATTAAATTTGAATTCAGGACTTTATTACTTATCCTATCAAACTCTTTGAATCTTATATTATACGCTTTAAAAGATACTTTTTTACCAAGTACTTTTTCTATAAGGCTATTTTCTTTCATTATGCTTTCAAGAGCTTTTTTATGACCTGTTGTATGTTTTTGTCTTAAACTAGAGATATAAAACATTCTCTTCTCAAACTCATAGTTAACCTTAACTTGACTTTGAATTTGTAGTTTTGTTATCAAGATAAGTAAAAACAACAAACTTACAAGAAATATACCACCAAAGACAAGAGCTAATGTAATATTTTTATTCATTTTGCATCCTCTTTTATTGGATATTTGATTATCAGTGTATTGCCTTTGATATCTTTTTCCACAACTCTTAGTTTGTTGTCTTTTAATAATTTTATGTGTTTTTTTAGCCTAGCATCATCTGAAAAATTGAATTCAAAATCTATTGTTTCATCACTTTGTAAAATCCTAGTTATATAGTCTCCTTCTTTAAGACTCACGGCTAAGACTCTTTGAATGATATCTCTAATACGCATTTGTTTGTCTTCAATTTTTTGATATTTTCTGATAATACTATCAAGTTCAAAATTTGTACTTGGAAGGTTATATTTTATTCTGATTTCATTTTGTTGTTCTTTTAAGTTACCAAGAAGTACCCTACTCGTTATTAAATGAGTTAATAATACAACACTAAGAATACCTAATGCAATTATAGACTTTTTAAATACCAAGTATTTTTTATCATCGATTTTCACATTGATAGTTTTTGATGATAATTTTTTTGTTTTAAGAATATTTGCAAGATGTCTTTGATTAGAACTCTCTTTTGTAACTGTTGTAATAAAACCTTCTATTGAAGTCAAAGTTTTATTTTCATTTACAAAAAGGTCTTGTTTTAACTTAGCAAATTCAATTTGAGCAAAATGAATTTTGTTTATTTGCTCTGAACTAATACCCAGACTTTCAAGTTTTTTGATAATTTGACTTTTGTCATATGCGATAAATACAAACTCTTCTTTACCTGATTTTATTACTTTGTATTCAAAATTATGATTTTTACTCTCTTCTAAAAATAATGAAGAAGCTACTCTTTTAGCTTGAATTGATAGCTTGACAGGGATATTCTTTTTTTTATACCAATAATAATGATCTGACAATACTACATTACAAATGCCTTCATATTTACCAATAACTTCATTTTTTGTTATAAAAATTGTTTGCAATACTCATATACCTTATATAGGGGACTTCTACAGTCTCGTTATTTTAAATAAATAAATTTGAATATTCTATCAAATCAATCTTCATAAAATCATCATAGCATCACCATAAGAGAAGAACTTATACTTCTTATCTGTAGCAATGTTGTATAACTCAAGTGCCTTATCAAGCCCTTCTTTACTTCCAACACTTGGAGTAAGAAAACTTGCTACTAACATAAGTAGAGTTGTACGAGGAAGATGAAAATTCGTGATAAGAAAATCAACTCTTTTTGGTAGGTTCATAGGATGCAAGAAGATATCAGCTTCACCCTTACTTATACCTGTTTTATGATAATACTCTATAGTCCTAGCTACTGTAGTTCCAATAGCAAGTATTTTGGCATCACTATCAATGATTTTTTGTGATTTTTTGGGAACATCAAAAATCTCTTTATGTATTTGATAATCTTTTATATTATCTTTGTCCACACTCTTAAAAGTACCAGCTCCCACATGAAGAGTAAGATAATTTGTATCATATTTTTTTACAAATTTTTCTAACAGCTCATCTGTGAAATGAAGCGACGCTGTAGGCGCAGCAACTGCTCCAATATTCTTAGCAAAAAGTGTTTGATAATCCTCTTCATCTTGAGTTTCATCTGCTCTTTTTATGTATGGAGGAAGTGGTATATGAGCAATTCGTTCAAGTATTTGGTTAAGTTCATAAAAATCAAGCTTCTTAGTCTCTTTTACGAACTCTACAATCCTTTGTCCATCTTCACGAAGTTCAAGAACCTCACACTCTAAATTCTCATCAAAAAATATCTTAGTCCCAACTTTAACTCGTCCTTTGATATATACACTGAACCTCAAAGTATTTGATAATGAATTAAGCAAAACTTCAACTTTACCACCACTTTGTTTTTTGCCATAAAGTCTTGCTTTAATTACTTTTGTATCATTAAGAAATACTTTTGTACCCTCAGGTATGAAGTTGAGTATTTCACTAAAGGTAGTATGAGTAATAGTATCTTTATCCCTATCATATATCATAAGTTTTGCGCTATCTTTTGGACTTGCTGGATGAGTAGCTATGAGACTCTCATCCAGCTTATAATCATAGCTTTGAAGTAACTCAATCATTGATTTTTCTTAATAAATTTCAAAATCAGTACCGAAAACCCATAAAGCAAAATCATAGGTCCAGACATAAGAAACTGCGTGAATATATCAGGTGGAGTGAGTACTGCTGATAAAGCAAATATAATTACTATAGCGTATTTAAAGAATTTTATTAAACTCTTATCGTCAATAAGTCCCATAAATCCTAATACAGCACAAAATACAGGTAACTCAAAAGCAATTCCAAAACCAAAAAGTACTTTTGATATAAAGCTAATATATTTTGCAATAGATATCGTAGGCTCAGCTATAGATGCACCAAAGTTAAGTAAAAACTCCAATCCATAAGGAAGCACTATAAAATAACAAAAAACAATACCTAAGACAAACATCGCAGTAGAAAATAATGCAAAAGGAACAACCATCTTTTTTTCATTGTCATATAAGGCAGGTGATACAAAAAGCCAAATCTGAGCAAAAATAATAGGCAAAGACAAAATCAAAGCCGTAAAAATAGATACTTTTAATGCTACAAAAAACTTCTCTTGAACCTCGATGGAGATAAGTTTAAGACCCAAATTCTCAACTGGAGCGATTAAAACATTAAGTAAACTCTCCCAAAAAATAAAACAAAATAAGCTCAAAAGAATAATAGAAGCACAAGATACAATAAGCCTATAGCGAAGCTCTTTAATATGAGGTTTTAAATCTGCTAAAAAACTCATTTTTTGTTTTTTCCCGTATTGCTAGGTAGTTCATTTTCTTCAATCAAGTCCTCTTCTATAAATTCATCTCTTAGGCTTTTGAGTTCTTCATCTTCTGTTATACTTCTTTTTAATTGATATAAACCTAATCTAATATCTTTAATAGTCTTAGCAAAACCTTTTATAGCACCTGGTAATTTCTCAGGTCCTAGAAATACTATTGCAATAACCATAATAATAAATATCTCACCAAAACTTAAACCAAACACTACCTATAAATCCTCTAGATCATACCAACTATTTCCTACTTTGGAAGAAACAGTAAGAGGTACTTTTAACTCAACAATATTTTGCATTATATTTTTAATTTTAACACTATACTCATCAATCATCTCTTCTTTTACTTCAAAGATAAGTTCATCATGAATTTGAAGTAGCATTTTGATATCGTCACTATTTTTGTGTGTTGCATAAAACTCATTCATAGCCATCTTGATTATATCAGCTGCACTTCCTTGAAATATAGTATTAACACTATCTCTTAGATATGCTGCTTTTTGCATACCATTAGCATTATCAAAGTCAAATATTCTTTGTCTATTTATTAATGTATTTACATATCCATCTACTTGAACTTGTTGTTCTACTGAAGCTATATAATCCTTAACGGTAGCAAAACTCTCAAAGTATTTATCGATATAGCTTTTTGCATCTTTGATACTTACATTGATAGTACGAGCTAGTTTATTTGCACCCATACCGTATATCAAACCAAAGTTCACTGCTTTTGCTATACTTCTATTATTGCCCTCATCATTTCCAAATATGCTAATAGCTGTAGCAGAGTGAATATCTTTGTTATCATTAAAGGCTTTTAGAAGTGTAGGGTCTTTAGAAAAATGTGCGAGTAATCTAAGCTCTATTTGAGAATAATCAAAAGCCAAAAGCTTATAACCCTCTTTTGCAATAAAAGCTTTTTTGATTTGTTTACCCATCTCTTTTCGTGTAGGTATGTTTTGTAAATTCGGATTTTTGCTACTAAGTCTTCCTGTTACTGTACCAGTATGAAGATATGATGTATATATTCTTTTTCTTTCATCTTTATTTGCGTACTCAATTAGAGGTTTGATATATGTAGAATTTAGCTTTTGTAGTTCTCTATATTCAAGTATCAAACCAATAATCTCATGACTATCCTCAATATTAAGAAGTACACTTTCATTTGTACTATATCCAGTTTTTGTTTTTTTGCCTGATTTTAATCCAAGAGTTTCAAAAAGTACAACGCCCAGTTGCTTAGTTGATTTGATATTAAACTCACCACCTGCGAGTTCATATATACTAGAAGTGAGGCTTTTTAATGTCTCATCAATTTCGCTTCCAAGTGTTTGAAGTACATTTGTATCTATTTTTATTCCATTTTTTTGCATATCAAGAAGCACATATATAAAAGGTATTTCAATATCTTCTAATATCTTTTGCTTTGTATCACTAAGACCCAAAGTATTATAGAGCTTAAGTGTAAGCAAAGCATCTTCTGATGCATACATACAAGCATTTTTGATATCCACACTAGCAAAGCTCTCACCTGATTTTACTGTATTATTGAACTTAATGGTCTCATGGTTAAAGTATTTTTTAGCCATACTATCAAGTGAATGACTACCCTCAGGATTAATAAGCCAAGAAGAGACCATAGTATCACTATGAATTTTAAAGTCAAGATTAAAGTTATGTCTAATTACTGCTAAATCATATTTGAGGTTTTGTCCTACAATTTTATGTTCAAAAAGTTTTTTTAAAAACTCTCTTGCATCATCTAAAGAGATTTGATTACCAACTCCTAGATAGCTATGCGCTATAGGTACATAGTAAGCATTTTTTTCATGAAAGCTAAATGAAAATCCAATGATATTAGCAATCTTCACATCAAGTGAAGAGGTCTCAGTATCAAAAGCTACTATAGAATTTTCAGGAATTTTCAAGTCTTGTAACTTCTCTTTAGTATCTAGAAGTATAGAATCAAACTTGATAGTAGGGACTACTTTTTTTATTCTCCTAGTAACTGCTTTGATATCATAGATATCTAATTCATCTTTGATACTTTCTACTGGGTCTTTCGGAAAAGCCATATCCTCATCTTCAATATCAATCTCAGTATCTTTTAATCCAACTAACTCATATGACATAAAAGCATTCTCTTTTGATTCTTGCAATAACAGTGCTGTTCTTTTATTTGGAATTAGACCTAGGTTCTCATAAATAGAGTGAAAACTACCAAAATCATCAAGAAGTTTTTTTGCGCCTTTTGCACCTATTCCTTTGACTCCTGGTATATTATCACTAGCATCTCCAAGGATTGAGAGATAGTCTCTTATTTGTGATGGCTTTACACCAAACTTTTCTATACATCCCTGTTCGTCTATAAGAGTACGAAGTCTTGGATTATATATTTGTATATTTTTATTTATAAGTTGATAGAGATCTTTATCATAAGTTACAACTTTGATTTTATACTCATCTTCATATCTCTGACACAAAGAATATATAATATCATCAGCTTCAAGATGGTCAACTTCAACAGTCATAAAACCCATCTTTTTAATAAAATCTATTGCTATAGGAAGTTGTACTTTTAGCTCATCAGGAGCTGGTTTTCTATTTGCTTTATAGTTAGGATCAATATCAAGCCTAAAGTTTCTTGTTTTTGAATCAAGTGCAAAAACTATACTATCAGTATCAAGTTCGCTTTGCAAGTTAGAAACAAAATTAATAAATCCAGTAAGAAGACCTGTAGGATGACCTGAGCTACTAACAAGTGGAGGAAGAGCATGATAAGAACTAAAGAAAAATCCAAATGTATCTATAATAGAAAGTGTCTTCACAATAACCTTTCAATCAAAAAATATCCACCAATATAACAAAGCACTACATAAAACACTATACCAGTAAAACTCGAACGCGCAACTTTAAAATCCTGCGATGATGGTATTGCACTTGTAATAGTAACTACAATTATAAATAAATATAAAAAATAACTAAGAACGTTTTTTTCAAAGAAAACAAAAAAATACTTATCTATATAAAAAGCAAGAATCAAAAGTAAAAAAGGAGCAAATGCCGTAGGTATTGCGTTGTACCATTTCACATTACTAAACTGTACATGACCGAGCATATAACCATACTGAGTTTTTTGAGGTATTACAGAAAAAGCAAATGGTTTGGCATTGAGAATTGCACCCACAACAAAATGAGCTACTTCATGAAAAAAAACACCAAAGATATCAAAAATCCAAGCTGTAAAAATATTTTTATAAAACTTTCGTTGAAGAGAGTGTACAAGTAAAATCATAAAAGCAAATAATACAGGATTTCCTGTGATATAGTCTATGATTTCTACTGTACTCATATTAATCCAAAAAAGGGACTCTTCTAAAGATAGAAGAGTCTTAAATTTTTAACGAAGAAGTGAAGGCCAAGAAACAAACTTACCATTACTATCAAACACTGTAGGTGTACCTTTTAGTCCAAGTGTATTAGCTATACCCTTATGTAAGTTAATCACTTTTGAATACTTAGCTTTTTGTTCTGCACTTAGAGGGTTTGTTCTCCACTGTCCATTTGAAAGAGCATCAAATTTTTCTTCATCTGTATCTTGAGCCATTGAATACATAGCTATATTTGCAGCATTCTTATGATTTGGTAATGGATAGAAGAAGAAATATATAGTTGCACTCTCTCTAATCTCTACATTACTTTTAAGTTCAGATTCAAATCTCTTACAATATGGACACTCAGGATCAGTAAAAACATAATATTTTTTCTTACCAGTTCCATATTTAAAAGCTGCATATTTATCATATTTTTTCATATTTACAGGAATAATAAGCTCTTTACCAAACTTATCAAAACCTTTACCAATTACACTAAGAGTATAATCTTTTGTTACAAAAGCATCAAAGTTTTGTTTTCTACCCTGAGCTGATCTTGCACTAAGAACTACTTGATGAAGTTCCCCTCTATCTACTACTTTTTTGATTTCGATTCCAGGCTTTTGAAAAACCTTCATTGCTTTTATTCTTTCAACTGGACTTCTTGTATCACTATCTTGTTTTTTAGCAGGACTCTTAACACAACCTACAGATAATACAAGAACTGCACCTAGTACTAATAATTTTTTTATATTCATAATAAAATCCTTTTTTATTTCTTTAATAAAACTTATCTTGTTCTTGGAGTGATAGTTGATACTCTTAGATATCTATTATCACCAATTTTTGCCCAACCATCAGTTATTTCACTAACATATACAGGCTCATCTTTTGGTAATACATCAATTACATTCTTTTTGTTGACTTTTGACTTACTTGATCTTACATTTACGTAATGTGCTGTAACTTTATAAGGCTTTAAGTTTATAAGCTTTTTATTATTTGCTGTTAATTCTATACTATTATTACTATCTTTTGATTTATCAACTTCACCAAAATATACAGGATCAAATATAGCGTCTACATTAGATTTTTTTACTTTTACTATTTTTTTACTATCAAGTGCATCTTGATCTATAATAGCATCTTTGAACTGGGATTTTTCAGAACCCTCAGGAATATCACACACAGAGTTACTAGAAAGCGTATCTACTTGTGATTCAAGATTTTCTATCTTGTCTATTAATATAGAAACAGCTTTTTTAGTATGTACGTCATTTTTATATACATACTTTTTAGTCCCACAACCTGATAATACAAGTACTGCTGATACTGCGATTAAACTTAATTTTATATACAATTTGATTCTCCTTAAAGTTATTTTAATAACTTTTTATTTATATTTATATACTTTTCATATACTCTAGAAGCATACGCTCTGGATCTTTTTTTCGTAAAACTATGGTATTTTCCCACAGTATTCCAGTTCCAACCATAACTACTTTTTAAGTTCATTAATATATCACAAGCCTTCTTATAAGATTGTGATAGATTGAAGTAATTTTCAATTTTTATTTTATGATAGTTATAATTTATCTGAAAAGCTCCCAAATCAAGATTAGTGATACCAACCGATCTAAGGTATTTAAATATCTTAGTACACTTCTCTTTACTTTCACAATCAATACTTCTTTTATCTATAAACTTATTTTTATATTTTGAACGTACTTTTGAAGAATCTCTTGATTTGTTAAAAGATATCAAGAATGGATACCCAATACCTCTTTTTGGATGTGCTTCAACACTAGCTATACTATAAAGAAGATTATATGATATATCACACTCACTACTTGCTTTTTTAGCAAATAGTAAGCTACTTAGTAGTATTAGTATCGTTATTTTCACTATTTGGAACTACCTCTACATAATCAGAATTAAAACACTCTCTTTTAATCTCAGGTGGAGTTTGAGAATTTAGACAAGCGATATTAAGATACATATTTGCTTTTCTTATATTCCCACGAGCTTTATAAAGATGAGCTAAATAAAACGCCCCTCTAAGAGACTTTTGGTTCACCGCAAGAGGTTCTACATATCTTATAGCATTATTGACTGCTATATCTTCTTTAATAAAATGTTGAAGCACAACAGAACTAAACATCATTGCCATAATCAATCTTTGTTTTGGTGGTATTTTTTTTGCTTTTGTATCTTCAAATTTCACTATCTTTTCAAATGTTGCTAGTGCGTTAGCATGATTTTTCTCATTTAACTCAAGCATACCAAGATATATAGCAGAGTTTACAATACCATGTCTCACTCCAAGATCAAAAGCTTTTTTGGCCTTTTTAGAGTCTCTTTTTATATTAATATCACTTAGGTTATGGTCTCTCATATACAACCTACCCAAGAAATAAGTTGCATCATACTCCTCTATAGATATGAGTTTGAGAAGTTCAGTTTCTGTTCTTTTATAATCCGCAAGATTACTTATACCAGCGCTCAGATTCAAGTCATCTTCTTGATACTCTACAAATTCAGGACTTAATCCAAACAGTAAAGTACCAAAAACCAAAAAGCCAAATAATACTTTCATATTAATTATTAGACTGATTTATTGTATTTTTCAGTCTAAGCTCTCTTACTTCTTTTTCTGCTGCATACATCTTAGCTATTAACGTACCACTATCTTTATTCATTTTCTCAATTCTTTGCTCAAACTCTTCGCCTAGTTCCTGAGATATTTGGTCCATTTCTCTAAGTTTTATATGAATAGCTTCAAATGCACTAGTACTAGTTTTTGCAAAAGGTAAAGAGTCTAGTACAGTGGCAACTGTACCTATAAACTCAGATAAAAACTCTTGTGTCATTTTATAAGCAAGCCTAATCTGAAGATCAGAAGCACTATTAAACACATCATTAAAACTTCTACCACCAACAGATAAAAGAATTGCAAGGTTTTTAATATATCTTTTATATCTTGGCATATCAGATATAAATGTCACAAAAGGCTCACTTTGAGCTCTTACAAACAAATCATCACATCCTGTAAAAACTTTACTTCCATCTGCTAACTCTGTAGAGCGGTATTTTGCCAAACTCTCATAGTTAATTACTTTTCCAGCAATTGCTGCATTACCTGATTTTGTAGTATTTAATTCCACACACATCATGTATTGGACAGATTTTTCAGCTTCAGCGATAAATCCATCCCATTCAATAAGTTCGGTAGATTTCTGCTTCTCTATAGCTAAAACTACTCCTCTGATTAATTCGCCTTTAATAGCAGGGTCTTCATTAGAACTAATATTATATATAATAACTGGGTTATTTGGTACAACACATTCAGTAGGGCTGGTAGGGTCATTAGAATAATTACACTTAGCCTTATGAGCTCCATCCATTAATAACTTACCAAAATCGTTTTTCTGCATTACTCCACCAACAAATGAGTTAATATCCTTTTCAGATAAATCATCAGCGCTAGCTAGAAGCCTCTTAATGTAACCTTCAAGTTTTTGTAGAGATCCTGTTACATTCAAAAACTCTTGCAAAAATCCTTCTTCTATTACATTGTCTCCTACTAGAAGATACAGTAACTGATATAGAAGTATTTTTTGTTTTAGTCTCATATGTTCTGGTCCATTCATACCTATACTTTCACATTCAGCATCCACAGATTTTCCAAACAGCTTTGGACTCAAAGGACCTTTATTCATATTTGTACTTGTATCACTAGGGTGTAAATACTTAATACTAGGATCAGGAGTTAAAGTACCAAGAGAATCAAGGGTTGAGAATACTGTACTTAAATTAGTTAAGAATATACCTTCTTTTTCTTCGCCACCTTTACACCACTGATACTTACTAAACATTGATGAGTATATAGAACCAGCACTTTTTTCAAATATTCTATAAAATGCACCATGCGCTATCTTTCCTGCATCAGCTTTTTTATCAGGATCAGCAATCTCAGCTGTTTTTTCTGTTACCCATTTTTGGAGTTCTGTATTAGCATAATTAATTTTTCCTGCAATATGTTCATCTAACCTTTTCATTGGCCCAAAAATACCGTTATCAAGAGTAGCCCCAACACCATCAAGCCCCCAACGTGAACCTATAGCTTTACCTAAAGAACAAGCATCAGAAAGCAACTTCCTAATATCCTGAGCCATTTTTCTTAGAGCTTCAAAAGCTTTACCTAGTTTTGGTACTGTAATATCCATAGCAAGTATCAATCCCCAAACCAAAGTTACTGAAAAATCTTCTAATAAAAGCTTGATATCATCTATTCCGAACCATTGTAAAATAGCAGCTTTAAAATCCATACCATCACAACCCCATCTGACTTCGGCTGGTTGATAATTAAACATTGGTTCAGAGGTTCTACTAGGGTTTTTAAACCTTACACTGAAACTAAAAGCATTTTTATATTGGTCTCCAGTAAAAGGATCAGTCCAAGTTGCAGCATCTGTTTTTGATATGTCAATATGATCATTTATATTAAGTGCATTAAGTGTACCTAAGAGGAACACTCCCAGTAATAAGATTTTTAATATACTATTTTTCATTTTTAACTCCTTGTTTGTACTCTTCATTTATGTCATCTATTTTTATACTACTGTAATCATAATAATGTTGATAATGTTTTTTGATCTGATCACTTCCGTGGTCTTCCCATGAGTCATAAGTCATCACATCACCATAACCTATAAGATCTTCATATTCAAGGAATGTATATATTTTACTCATTATTTGATATGTACTGACCTTACCTATAAGAAGTCCATCATATTTATCTTTAGGGTATTGGTATAGGCCCATTGTAGGTGTTGTATAGATACTATGTTTATCAAAAAGCTTTTCACTCACAATCATACTGTTGGCTCTTTTAAAAAGCAATTTGATAGAAGTAATCTTTTTGGCTTCTCTTTCGAGAGCTTTTTTACTGCTTTCGTTATAAAAGACTATTGTTAGCTCTACATTTTCCATCAATCTAAACGCTTCATAATATTCAGTAAGAGAGAAAAGATCTAGATTAGCGTTTTTCCCGACAAAAAGATATATCATGATGTCATCTTTGAGAGTTTCTATTTTTGCAATTCTTGCTTTTTTATCTAAAGAATAATCTGATCCAAGATTATCTGATGTAGTTGAACCTCTTGAACTTAGAGGGCTAGCTTCTTTACCCCACTGCACGCCTGCGAGTTCAAACGCTTTTCCTGATTTTGTTATTTGTTGTACATATTTTGCTTGCCATTTGAGATATTCTTTGGCATTTTCTTTTGTTGGTTCGCTTACCCATTGTCCCATCACTGGAATTCTTTTTGCAGTTGGGGTTAATGGCATTTTGAAACATTTTGCTGATGAGTTTGCTAAACATGTTGTGCCGTCTGCAAGTGTTATTGTTTCCGGGGTTGGGTCATATTCGTTTTTTAGTACTTCTAGGATTTTGTTTTGGGTTATGAGTTGTTCTTTTTGGACTTTGAGCATTTCTTTGAGTATTTCTATCATTGTTTTTTGATTTTTTTTGAGGTCATCGAAGTTGACTTGACCAAACCTAGCGCCACCTTCATTAGTAGATCCAGTATTCGCAAAGCTGACATTAAAAAGGAGTAAAACTAAAAACAAATTCTTAAACATAATAAAGACCTTAATTATAAAAATTGTAAAATCAAAATACTTGAAATCTGTGGCAGTATTTTGTTACATATCTTCTGCTATAATACCACAACTCACTTAAGGGTGCAAAAATGAACGAACTAATAAAAAAGATTAAAAACAACATTAGAATCACGCAAGATGAAGCTTTGAAGCTCTATGATATGGACTTACTAGAGCTTGGAAATCTTGCTAATGATATACGAGTGCGTAAGTTTGGTAAAGAGACTTTTTACAATATCAACAGACATATCAATCCTACAAACTACTGCAAAGATACTTGTAAGTTTTGTGCTTTTAGTAAACATAGGGCAAAAACCTCATATACAATGACTCACGAACAAGTACTTGAAGCTGTAAAAACAGCACACAATGAAAACATAACAGAAGTACATATAGTCTCAGGTCACAATAATAAAGTGGGACTTGACTGGTATATGGATATGTTTAAAATAATCAAAGAAAAATACCCGAATATCCATATAAAAGCAATGACAGCAGCAGAAGTAAACTTCATAGCAAAAGAATACGACATGAGCTACAAAGAAGTTCTAGAAATGATGATAAAAAATGGAGTAGACTCTATGCCTGGTGGTGGAGCTGAAATATTTGATGAAGAGGTCAGACGAGAGATTTGTAGAGGTAAGGTAAGCTCTGATGAGTATATAGAGATTCACAAAACTTGGCATGAAATGGGTAGACACAGTACTTGTACAATGCTATTTGGTCATGTAGAAAATAGAGCACATAGAATAGACCATATGAACAGACTAAGAGATTTGCAAGATATCACAGGAGGATTCAAAGCCTTTATACCTCTTGTATACCAAACAAAAAACAACTACCTGAATATAAAAGACCCTCTTAATGCTATAGAGATACTCAAAACTTACGCAATAGCTAGAATATTCTTAGATAATTTTTCACATATCAAAGCATATTGGGTGACTACAACTATTAACTTGTCTCTTATAGCTCAAGAGTTTGGAGCAAACGACCTTGATGGTACTATACAAAAAGAGACTATCAACTCAAGCGCAGGAGCTGCGAGTGCCAATGGTCTTGAACTTGAGAGATTCAAAGCTCTTATAACAAACAGTGGATTTATACCTGTACAAAGAGACAGTCTAAACAGAGTGGTTGCATAACTACTCTATTAGACTGAACTTTAGTTTTTGGACTTTTTGTTTGATCTCACTATTTTGGTCACTTAGTAGTTCATACTCTATTGTGAGTTTGTGTATATCTTTGCTGATATAGTATATTTGGTTTTTGACATATATCATAGGAATAAACAAAATCAGACAAATAAACAAAATAGCATACACAATCAGTAATGGTTTAAAAGCTAAAATTAAAGAGTTTAATTTATATTTTAAATAATTTTTATTCCAAAGTTTTGTATTTTTTATATATTTATTAATTATTTCTTTTATATTAATCAAACTTAAAAATCCTCATCTTAGAGCTTCTT
>CACVAW010000019.1 GCA_902727925.1 uncultured Campylobacterales bacterium
AGAGTAAAAAGTTTTTTTAAATATGGAGTAATAACTCAATCTATATACACAGAAACAATTACAGCAAGAATGTTGAAGTTGAAGAATACATTTTATGATACTAAAGAAAAAGAAATATCTATTGAGATTCAGAAACTTGAAAATTTATTAAAAAAGCATGATTTTGAAAATTTATTAAAAGAATTAAAAAATGATTCAATGATATTATTCAAATTACACTTGATGAAAAAATATAATTTAAATAATAAAAGAATAGTTTTTGACAAGGATTCATTATGGAAGGATTTTGCAAGTATTGTTGACGAATATCCCGTAGTTCTAAGTACTACACATTCTTTACGTAGTTCTACTGCCAAGAATTATTTGTATGATTATTTAATAATTGATGAATCTTCTCAAGTAGATATTGTATCAGGAAGTCTATCTTTATCTTGTGCTAAAAATATCATTATAGTTGGCGATTTAATGCAATTACCTCACATTGTTAATAATAAATTAAATACTGTTGTTGATAAAATATTTATTGATCATAAACTAAACCCATTCTTTAATTATAAAAATAACTTACTCTTGTCTTTTTCTGGAATATTTAAAGATATTCCTAAAACTCTATTAAAAGAACATTATAGGTGTCATCCTAAAATTATAGATTTTTGTAATAAAAAGTTTTATAATGATGAATTAATTATTTTAACTGAAGAAAGTAATGATGAACCTTTGACTTTATATAAAACATCTGAGGGTAACCATTCTAGAGGTTTGTATAATCAGAGAGAAATTGATGTTATAGAACAAGAAATATTGCCAGAGATGAAAGGCTTAGATATTGGAATAATATCTCCATTTAGAATGCAAACAAATAAATTGAACAATATATTTATAGATGAATCAAATATTGAAATAGATACTGTTCATAAGTATCAAGGTAGAGAAAAAGAGAATATAGTTATTACTACCGTTGTAGACAGAAAAAATGATTTTGTTGATAATCCAAACTTACTAAATGTTGCGATATCAAGAGCTAAAAGTAAATTATATGTCGTAGTTTCGGATAAAGAGGCAAATAGAAATATTAAAGATTTGGTTAATTATATAAAATATAATAATTTGCTAATAAAAGAGAGTAACATTTATTCTATTTTTGACTTATTATATAAAAGTTATGCACCTAAATTAGAAAAATATTTGAAAAAAATGAAGAATAAATCAGAATATAAATCTGAGAATCTTATGAACATTATAATCGAAAGAGTACTAATAAAAAAAAACTTTAATTATTTGACAAAAGCTTTGCACATTCCCTTAAATAGAATAATTAAGAATTTGTCTTTTTTAGATGATGATGAAAAAAAATTTGTGCTTAATCCTAACACTCATCTTGATTTTATAATTTACAGTAAAGTTACAAAACAACTTACTCTTGTTATTGAAGTTGATGGAATAAAGTATCATGAAAATAATCCCTCTCAATTAAAAAGAGATAAATTAAAAGATAGAATATTAGACAAATATAATATTCCTATTATTAGGTTTAAAACAAATGAAAGTAGAGAAGAAGAAAGACTTATTAAGAAATTAAATGAAATAATTTCTTAATAGTGTATTTTCTAAGTAATAAAAATACTGGAAAATGGAATATAGAAAAGATTAAACTGGTCACAACTTATGACCAGTTCCATACTTTTACAATAAGTACCTATTTTCAAGATGAGCTTTAAAGTATTTAGGATTTAAGGCTTCTCCTGTTGCTTTTGTCATTAACTCATCTGTAGAATAAATACTTGCATTACTCCAGATATTTTCTTTTAGCCAAGATTTAGTTTGGGATAGGTCACCTTTTTTTATTGATTCGTTTATATTTGGGTAGATTTTTTTACAGTGTTGAATTGTTGTGCTGCGTACATAGCTCCTAGAGTATATGATGGGAAATCTCCATGATTCCTTCACTCCAATGCACATCTTGCATACAACCGTCTTTATAGTTTCCTTTTGTATCTAACCCTAAAGCTTCTTGCATTTTGTCATTCCATATATCTGGGATATCTGACGTTTGTATTTGTCCATTCATCAAAGCACGCTCGATTTCATATCTTAATATGACATGTGAAGCATAAGTTACTTCATCAGCATCTACACGAATAAAAGAAGGCTCAACTCTTGAATAGATTTTTATTAAATTCTCAAGCTCTAGTTCTTTTTTGTTTCCAAAAGATTCTATAATATAAGGATGAATAGATTCTAAGAACTCGGGACTTTTTCCCATTTGCATTTCAAAAAACAAACTCTGACTCTCAGGGTATTATCGATCTACTGTACAAAGTCTCTTTCATCATAGTCAGTCAGACCCTGAGAATCTGCTGAAAATCCGAAGTATAAAGAGTTATTAGAATCATACAAATTATAGACTTTTGATATAATAGTAAATATTAAAACCATTAGGAATATTCATGCCAGAAATAAGTAGATTCTTAGGAATAAAAATCTTTATGTATTTTAATGAACATAACCCTCCACATTTTCATGTTGAATACAATGAGTATAAAGCTTCTATAAATATCAAAACATTTGGTGTTATGGAAGGCAAAGTGCCTTCTAAAGTTTTAGGACTTGTGGTTGAATGGGCAGAAGACCATCAAGCTGAGTTATTACAAAACTGGGAAAATATTAAAGCAACTGGTGAATACCATAAAATTGACCCTCTGGTTTAAGGAGTTTAAATGTTAAGTATATTAAAAGCTAATTATAAAAATGAGTATAAAATACTAGTAGAATTTAGTGACCATAAAAAAGGTGAAGTTGATTTAAAAAACTTTATTATTAATAGCAAAATAAAACCATTTAAAGAGTTAGAGAACATAGAAAAGTTTAAGCAGTTTCAAGTTGACTATACTTTAAAGTGGAATGACGACTTAGACTTAGCCCCTGAATACCTCTACTTTAAAGCTTTTGGAAATGACAGTAGTCTTCAAAGTAAGTTCCATGAATGGGGTTATGTTTAACATCTAACAAAACTTTGGAACTAAAAATTAGTAAAAATCAGGATATCATGTAAGAAATGAATTCAATCAAGTATAATTTGTGAGTGATATAACAAAGTTTAAAGACCTAAAAAAGGATTTTGAACTTGCAGAGATAGTAAGAAATATCACTGACTTTAGGGTATTTGTAGATATAAGTCTCAAAAATGACACCCTACTCCACATCTCATAAATAAGCAAAAAGTATCTTTGATTTTAAAATGGTAAAATATAATTTTAAAGATTAAATTAAAGTTAAAAAATGGAAATAGCCTTAAATAAGTTAGAATCAATAGTTGACAAAAAAATATTAAGAAGAGGGTTATCATACTTTCAAAATGCTAGGATAAGCAACTTTGTAAAAACTTCTAATGATGAATATCAAGCTATAGTCTTGGGTGAGCAAGAATATACCATTGAATTAAAAATTCACAAAAACACTATCATAGAACATCATTGCAACTGTCCTTATGATATGGGACCAGTATGTAAGCATATAGTTGCTGTAATTTTTTATTTAAAACAAGAGGATAAATTAATAAAACCAATTAATAAACAAATAGAAAAACTATTAAAAATTATTTCTCACGAAGAATTAATAAATTTTGTACAAATAAACATCAAAAAAGATCAAAAGTTTAGAAACTGTTTTTTATCTTCATTTAGTCATCTAAATGAAAAATCATCTAAAGAATTTTATCAAAAACAAATTCATTCTATTTTACAAGCCGCTAAAGGAAAAGATGATTGGATTGACTATTCAGATATGAGATATCTTATAGATTCTCTTGAATCATTTTTTGAAAATGCAAAAAATCATTTAACAAGAAACAACTTTAAAGAAGTTTTCTTTATCAGTACTTCCTTACTAGAAGAGATGACAAAAGCACTTCAATACGGAGATGATAGTGATGGTGATTTAGGATATTTCATAGATGTATCGATAGAACTTCTTACTGAAATATCTCAAAACAAGCTATCTAATGAACTAAGAAAAAACATATTTAACTATTGTATCTCTGCTTTTACTCAAAAATTATTTGAGGGTTGGGATTGGCATTTAGGGATATTAAAAGTCACTTTTGATTTGATCAAAGAAGAAAAAGAAGCAAATATAGTATTAAGTTGTTTACACACAATAAACACAAAATATCAAGAAGAACTAGCCCAATCATTTGAGTTAGACTTATTAAAACTGTTTAAAAGTGAAAAAGAAATTGAAGAATATATTGACAAAAATATTTCAAACCCTGAAATAAGAACAACAGAAATAACAAAAGCCTTCACAAATAAAAACTTTGAAAAAGTAATAACCTTATCAAAAAATGGAATTAAACATGATACAGAAAGTAGACCTGGATTGACAAAAGATTGGTACAGCTGGTTACTCAAAGTTGCTCAAACTCAAAATAATATTCCTAACATTATTGAGTATGCAAAAATTTTATTTATCGATAATTATTCTTTTAAAAAAGAGTATTATCAAATTCTAAAAAACACTATTGAAAATGAAAATTGGTATCCATTTCTAGAAGAATTAATAAAAGAACTTGCTCTCACAAATAGATGGGATAACATTGAGTTAATTCGGAATATTTATATAAAAGAAAAATGGTGGGATAGGTTGTTTATATTACTTAAACAAAACCCTTCTATGAATAACATTGAAGAGAATGAACGATACTTATCAAAGTACTATTCACTAGAATTAATTGAGTTGTATCAAAAAAGTATATTAGACTATGTATCACAGTTCATAGGAAGAAAACATTATCAAATAGCCTGTAAATATCTACGAAGGATGAAAAAACTCGGAGGAAATGAAAAAGTAAATGAATTAATACAACAGCTTAGACAACAATACCCTCAACGAAGAGCATTGATAGATGAGTTAAAACAAGTGTAATTTAAATAAATTTTCTTGACCTAAAGATAAATAAAATAAAAGGAAATATATTGAATATAATAAACATAAAAAGACTTTGGCAAATGTACTTTGGACTTATTGCTATATTCACAGTATTTTTTATTAAAGGAATAAAGGATCATGATACGAGCCACTACTTTTAGCTAATATAAAAGAACTGGTCATCTTTGGCAAGGAAGATATAAATCATACTATGTACTAAACGATGGTTATTTATGACTTAATAAAAGAAATGGGGGTTTAAAATTCTGAGTAAAGTATTGTATATTGGTAAGAAACTAAGATATTTTTATAATGAATTATAAAAAACTTATGAATATTTATCTTGATTTTATACAAAAGTCGGCATAATTCAAAAGCTAAGAGGTGAAAATAAATCTTCACTAAAACCTGTCTCGATAAATCAGGGTATTATCTTATGCTAAACAAAATAAATATAAGGAAATAAAATGAAAGAAGAAGGTTTTTTAAACGGAGCATTAAATCAAATAAAAGAAAAAAATACTAATGCTAGATTTTTAGCGAATCAAGCATTATTTAATTCTCCAGATAACATTAAAATACAAGCATCTGCAAAAGTTTCTATAGCATTTGCACTAAATGTATATAATCAAGACCATAATGATTTGAGTGAGTTAGTAATAAAAGCTACTAATGTGAGAACAGTTGGTGGCATTAAAAAGATTATTAAAGAAGCTAAACAGATAATAGATGATAGAAATTGACTTTACAGATAATTAAACTGAAAGACTAACAAGTCATAGAAAAGAAAGTTCAGGGGACCGACACTATATTTTATAATTTCCCCTTTAAGTTGAATACTTTGGCTATGGTGAAGATATTGGAAAAATTAAAATAAATTTACACATATAATTATTATTTAGGTAAAATATTAACTAAATTACCCATATTAAACAAATAGGTGTAAAAATGACTCAAGAATACATACCTCCAAAACTACCAATAAAAAAAGAACTTGAAAGTAAGAAGGTTCTAAAAAAGATTGTGAGTGCAAACCGTGTACTAGCTGAACTTAAAGGTGTAGCGCAAAGTATACCAAATCAAAGCATACTTATAAACTCTCTAGCCCTACAAGAAGCAAAAGACTCTTCTGAGATAGAAAATATTGTTACAACTCATGATGAGCTGTATAGAGCAAATGCAGGTAGTTCGCATATATCAAATCAGGCAAAAGAAGTAGGAAGATACAAAGACGCTCTTTATATAGGTTTTGAGCTGATAAAAGAACACAAAGTCTTACTAAAAAAGCATATAGTCCAAATCCAAAAAGTATTAGAAAACAATGATGCAGGTATTCGTTCACAAAGTGGTACATCTTTAAAAAACTCTAAAACAGGCGAAGTCACATATATGCCTCCTCAAAACTATAAAGATATCCAAAACTTGATGGATAATCTAGAAAAATATATAAACACACCAAATCTTGATGAATTTGACACACTTCTAAAGATGGCTATAGTTCATTATCAATTTGAATCTATACATCCGTTTTATGATGGAAACGGTAGAACGGGAAGAATTATTAATATACTTTTTTTGATTTTAAGTGATTTGTTAGAATTACCTATTTTGTACCTTAGTTCTTATATTATAAAAACAAAAAACGAATATTATAGACTCCTTAATGAAGTGAGAATTAAAGAGAGTTGGGAAGAGTGGATCTTGTATATGTTAGAGGGAGTAGAAGTAACAGCAAGAAATACTATCAAGATAATCAACGAAATAAACTATCTTATTCACAATACAAAAGAACAACTAACACAAAATCTTCCAAAAGTTTATTCAAAAGATTTACTAGAGCTACTATTCAAACATCCTTATACAAAGATAAGCTTTCTAGTAGATGAGCTTAATATAACAAGGAAAACAGCTAGTGTTCATCTAAGAGAAATTGAAAAACTTGGAATCTTACAGAGTATCAAAGTAGGTAGAGATGTTTATTTTATAAATAAAGAGTTATTTAAAATACTAAAAACCAAATATTAAACTACTCTATATGTACAACAACTACAAAAGAAGATAAATGAAAAAACTAATAACAATAATCAAAATACTATTAACCCTGTATATCATAGGTGGAATTTTTCTATTTATGTTTCAATGAGACTTTTTATATCACCCAACACCTATACTTAATCATGAGTATGAAACAATAAGTCTTACTACAAAAGATAATACTATCAAAGTAATAATACTAAATATGTTTGTAAACTTCTATAAGCAGATCTCGTTTGACGATGTGTATATGTCCATTTTTTAAGCTCATCATTGAAGGTTTTTTCTTTGATAAAATCTTGATGTCTTTTACTCCAACATATTAAT
>CACVAW010000020.1 GCA_902727925.1 uncultured Campylobacterales bacterium
ACAAGAACTAAAAAAAAGAATAAACAAAAGAAAACAATACGAAAACAAAAAAGAACAAGAAGCAAAACAACAACAAGCCCAAGAAAGAAGGACAGAACAAGAATATAAAGAATACCAAAAAGAAATGGTAAAAAAATACCCAAGTATGTCCAAAGAGAAAAAAGAACAACTACTAGCCGAATATAACCAAAACCAAAAACTATACCAAGAACACTTAGCACGTCAAAATAGACAAGCCCAACAACAAAAGAGTAGACAAGAACAACAAAGAAGACAAAATTATCAAAATAAGCAACAACAACAAAAAGCCATGCAAACATATGATAGACTAGAACAAGCAAAAAAATCAAAAAGACCAGAAAAAGAAATAGCAAAAATAGAAAGACAGTACCAAAAAGAGTTAAGAACACACTCTAAAAGTCCATTTAAAAAAACACAAAGATTAGAGTTTGGACAAAAAGAGATAGCAAAAGCAGCAAAAAAAATAGGAGTATCAGAAGAGGGGTTAAACACATATATAACAAAACTAAGAAAAAGAGAAAGTTCAGATAACCAATTTGCAAGAAGATCAGGAAGTCAATACTGGGGATACTGGCAGATGGGGAAAGGTGCTAGAACAGATGGTGGGTATAGAGGTAGTAATGCAAATGCTTACATGCAAAGTAAAAGTACTCAATTACGGACTTTTTTAAATTACACTGTGAGACAAGCAAAATCTCTAAAGAACAGAAACATATCAACAAAAAATGAAGCACATTTTCTTGGAGTACTAGCAGCAGGACACCTAAAAGGAATAGGTGGAGCTGTAAAGATGCTTAAAGGTCAAGATAATGCAGATGCATTAGGAACTAAAACTAGTGAATATTATAAAATGATTCATAGTGCAGTAAATTCTGAAAAATCTAATAACCCTGGGGTAATAGCATACAACAAAGGAGTACAAGCATACGTACCAACTTCAAAAGATAGTGTAAATGATGGAAAATACCTAGAATCTAGAGTATTCTCAAAAACATCACAAGCCCAAAGATTTATAAAAGCAAAATATCCAGAATTAAAATATAAAATAGACTCAGAATATTATGAAAAGACTGGAAAACTAGGTGGATATGATCCAAAAACAGGAATAACAACATTTGATGACAAAATAACAAAATATGTAATCCACCATGAAGCAATAACAGCTAAACGTCATAAAGAAGGTCAAGACTACAGTGAAGAAGCCGTAGCAAAAGAGCTTTATCAAAGAGCAGAAGAACTAAGACTAAATCCATACGAAATAAGAGATTCACAAGATTATGTAAAAACTAAAAGATACCTACAAAAAGGTCGTGACGCAGAAATACAAGAGTTAGCAAAACTAACAGGAACAGCAGCACAAAAAGGTTGGATAGGAGATACAAGAAGAGTACTAAAAGAGTGGAATGCAAAATATGCACTAGCTGGAGAGTGGGCAGCAGAACAATTAGGGTTTAAAGATGGCTTTCATACTCCAGAAGAAGAAAAGTATTTTGGATATGTACTTCAAAATATAGAAGACAAAAGAGACAAAAGAAGTAAAAGTGGACTTAGTCTGGAGAGGTTAGCTCAGAGGGAAGCTTTAGAAAAAAAAGGAGAAGCTGCAGAACAAGAGTATACACAGGCAAAAGGTGTTGTGCAAACTATGTCAGCTATTGGTAGTGTTGTAAAGTCTACAGCTAATACTATTGTTGATAGTGCGAAGCATTATGAAGAGTGGACAAGAGAAGGTATTATCTCAGGGGTACTTGCTCCAGAAAACCTTGTTGGTGGAGGTATTGTAGCTAGGGTTGGAATGACAAGTATAAAAAAAGCTGCTCTTACCAGTACTGTTGTTGATATAGCAGCAGCTTCTGCAATTGAAGGAGGGGCTGCTGAGAAAAGAGGGAGAAGTGGAGTTGTAGCATCAATTGGTGTGGCAACAGGTTCAGCTCTTATTGGTGGCACAACAGGTGGTGCTGTTGCTGGGTATAATAAAGTTTCTGGTAGAGGTAATAGAATTACTATAGACAATACTATCAATAAGATAGATGACAAAGACAATCCTTTAAGTCCAGCTGAAAAACAACTTGTATCTGAACTTACTCAAGATGCTGTTAATACTAGTGATAATAGTATTAGTATGGATTCTGTTAGAAGGGCTACTCAAAACTCTATAAAACCTGATATTAATCAAGATGAAGAAGAAAGTTCATCTAACCTTGATACTCTTGAATCTGATACTTCTACTTCTTTTATTCCTCAAACCTTGGATAATACTGATAATGTCGTTCCCATTAAACAATCAATAACCACTCAGCAACAACAAGCAAGACAACAGGAACAAGCAGCAATAACTTCAGAATATAACTTTATGGAAGTTAGCAACCCAGCATATAATCCTCTACCAACAAAAGAAGAGTTTGGTTTTGAGAGTATACCTCTTAAGGATAGTGAGTTAACAATACTAGATCCAAATAAAAACACTGATACAACAAATCCTCTTAGGATATCTAATCCCATAAATGATCCATTACCTAATAATGGGAATCAAACAAAAGATTTTATGAGGATAGAAAATCCAGCTAAAAATTTGGTAGACTCAGATGCACAAGTAAAAACTGAAAATAAACCTACTCAAGAACCTACCCAGACTCAACAGCAACAAGCTAAACCTCCTAGAAATTTAGATGAAGCTCAGAAAAGACAACTTGAGCAAGCAAAAGATGCTTCAAATAAGGTAACGTTTAATTTAAAAAAAACAGATGCAATAAAAGAAATAGAGAGTTCTACACATTGGCATGGTAACAAACATAGAGGGAAAACCAAAACAGAGTTAAGAGATAGAGCTAGAACTGCTAAGATATCAGGCATAGGTAAAAATACAGGTTCTCTTACTGCAGGGGTGGATAGCTATAATGAACGAATTGCTTATGCAAAAGCTACTGGACATAAAAAAAGATTGACAAATGCGAGAGAGGCTAAAAGAGATTATTTAGACCAACCTTTGGTTAGAAGTAGTTTTAAAAGTAATAATGAATTATATAAAGCATACTTACTTGTTAGAAATAGTGATGAATTTAAAGCTCAATATAATGAAGGTAATTCTAATACTATAATAACTTCAGTACCTATAAGCAAAAATATTAAATATCAATCTATAGATCAATTTGGAAATGAACATAATGTAAATAGAGTTATAGGTGTTTTTCATAGAAATATAGACGGTACAGTATCACCAGTTACCATTTATCCAGCTTATGGGCAAAGAGCGAAGCTGAGAAATTTAACAAAGAAAACTCCTGCTCAACAGCAACAAGCGAAAACTTCTATTGATAGTCAAGCTCAACAAAGGCAAGCAAGACAAGCTAACCCTAAAACTGATCCTACTAGTCCAGAGTTTGATCCAGAAGAATTTGTAAAAGGTAGAGCAAGCAAAAAACATGATGAATTAAGAGAAGTTTTAGATGATAGAAAACAAGTTTTAAAAAAAGGTTCAGGCGGACGGTCAAATAGAGTAACAGAATCAGACCCTCATCTTAAGCTAACAAGAGTTATGAATGAAGCAAGAGAAAGAGAAGCTGGTAAAAAACATTGGCAAAAAGAGTTAAATGAAAGATTTAATTCAGATGGTACACTAAGAGATGACTATGGTACATCAAGTCCAACTACAACACATAAAGACCGAGTTGATTCACTTTTAAGTGGAGAAAATTCAGTAAAAGATGAGTCAATTCAAACTAATAAGCCACCTACTAAAAAAACAGTTGATTATAATCAACCAGCTAAAGGGTTGAGTAGTAGTGTTGGAAGTAGAGGACTGGGTAATAACCCTCTAGCAGATATGAAAGATCTAAAGAATAGACAAAAAGGATTAGATAATATTTTGTCTTCTAAAAATAAGAAGAATAAAGATGAATCAGGTTCTGTAGGCGCTCAATTTATAGGAAACTCTTGGAAAGATAATCTAAAACAACAAACAAGAGATACAGAAGCTAGAATAAATCAACAAGGTTTAGATAGTGCAAGAAATAATCCACCTAAAAGCCAAGAAGTTGATAGACCTTTAACATCTGAGGATAGTAGGGGAATAGATAGACAATTCTTACTTGGGGATAGCGAGAATCAAGTAAAAACTTCAGTACAACAGCAACAAGCTAAATCAGGTGTAAACGACTATAGAGTTAGTCAAAAGGTAAATGAATTTGGTAAAAAACATGGAATAGAAGATTCATTATCTTCACATAGTAATGATTATATATATTCAAGTAAAAATGGAGTAGAAGGTTTTTATAAAGCATCAGATGATACCGATCCAATTATATTATATCACGGTACTCAAGACAAGTCGTTTAAGAGCTTAAATGATTTAGATTCAAGTTCTAATAGTCCTTTTTTTCTAACAAAAGATAAAGAAGTTGCAAAAAGATATTCTTCAGATAATCATTATACACATCCTTCTCAAAGTGAACAAACTGGAAACACTTTAAAAGGTGTATTGGTAGTTAAAAATACAGAAGCTGTTAGTATTCATAATGCTGAAGGTGGAAGCCAACAAGATATAAATATGAATAATTTCTTAAATTCAGAATATAATCAGTCGATTAACGTAAATCAAAATGTCCGTAACATTGGTATAGGTGAAACTACAAATATTACTATTACGCCAAATACACATAAAGATAATTTTTCTATAATAGGTATAGGTGACTATAGAGAAAATGGTACAAGACAAAAACTTTATCCAATACAACAGCAACAAGCTAAGGCAGGATTAAATGATTATAGAAATAATGATAATGAGGGGGTAAGTGAACTAAAAAGTTATCCTCAGTATTTGATTGGGTCAAATACTCCAAACATATCGCAAGGAAGAAATAGGAATCAGTCTTTAATTGTTGAATTTAAAAAAGATGAAAAGAGAACTAATGATGATACATATAACGTAAAATCTGGTGATAAAATCATAGGACAGGTTTCATTAAAAAGAAAAAATGATAAAAGAGTTCATTTAGCAGGTCTTGGGATTGACGATGATTATCGTCATACAGGAGCAGCACAAGCAACTGCTCATAAAGTAAAAAAATATTTAAAAGACAAAGGTGCAAAGTCTTTATCTATACAAGCTATACCAATGGCAGGAAGTTACGATAAAAATCAAATAGATTCTAACTCTTTAGTAAAACATTATTTAAAAAATTACTATGATGTTGAAAATATAGATGAACTAAAGGATGTGAATAAAACTGATCAACAAAAAGTAGATGGGGTTGTGATAACAGGAAGCTTTATATCAGAAGGGAATACTATTTTTGGTCACTTAAAAAATGAACGACAAAAATCTAATCAAGATCCTATTAAATCAGCTGCTTTTTTAGATTTTATGAAAGAGGAAGGAATAAGTTTGGGTAGTAATCATGGTTTTACAGACTATCGAGATGAGACTTAATACTCCACTACTAAAATATTTTTTTGAATTCCTCAACAGAGTTACCCATGCTTTTTCAGACCTAAGTATATATATACTTTTAGTATTATGCAAATTCAATACACAAGTTAAAAAACTGTTACTAATGATAAGGTATAATTTCACCATTATAATTTGGTTTAAATTTTGGAGTTTATTTGATGGATATAAATTTAATAAAAAAAGAGGTAGGAAAAGTTGTTGTAGGTCAAGAGGAGATGGTAAATGCACTTCTTGTTGGTCTTATGACAAATTCTCATATTCTTCTTGAGGGTGTTCCTGGACTGGCTAAGACCACTACTGTGAATGCTCTTGCTTCTGTGTTGGGTCTTGACTTTAAGAGGGTTCAGTTCACTCCTGATTTGCTTCCTAGTGATATTACAGGTGCGCAGATATATAATCCAAAGACAAGTGAGTTTGAACTCAAAAAGGGTCCTGTGTTTACAAACCTTCTTCTTGCTGATGAGATAAATAGAGCTCCTGCAAAAGTTCAATCTGCACTTCTTGAGGTGATGCAAGAAAAGCAAGTGACTTTAGGAGTTGAGAGCTTTAAGATTCCAAAGCCGTTTTTGGTTCTTGCTACTCAAAATCCAGTGGAACAAGAGGGTGCTTATACTCTTCCTGAAGCTCAGCTTGATAGGTTCATGATGAAAATCAAGATAGACTACAATACAAAAGAAGAAGAGCTTGAAATCATGAGACGAGTTGTGAATATGGCTAGTATAGAACTTAACAAGGTAGCTTCAAGTAAAGATATAGGACAAATTCAAGAAGATATCAAAAATGTACATATAGACAAAGAAGTAGAAGAGTATATTGTCGATCTTGTATTCGCTTCAAGGTATCCATCTAAGTACGGACTAGAAGATATCGCTAAGTATATAGAGTATGGTGTAAGTCCGAGAGCTTCTATTGACTTGCACAAGGCTTCAAAAGCACAAGCTTATCTTGAAGGGAAAGATTTTGTAACTCCTGTAAGTGTACTTAAGGTGTTAAAGCCTATATTTAGACATAGATTAATTCTTACTTATGAAGCAGATGAGATAGAGGTTGATGATATCATTCAAAGAATAGTGGATGCCATAAAAATACCATGATTGTTGACGAAAAAACTTACAAAAATATTCTTATAGAATCTAAAAAGTTTGCTTCAAATGCAAAATACGGAACTCATCTCAGTAGTTTTGGTAGTGAGGGGATAGACTTTCGTGAGCTTAGTGAGTATAACGAGGGTGATGATATAAGAAAGATTCATTGGCCGACAAGTGCAAAAAAACAGTCTTTGTATGTGAAAAAGTTTGATGAGAGTAAGAATCTTAGTATTCATATAATATCTCTTCTTAGTGGAAGTTTGTATTTCGGGAGTGATATATTAAAGCAAGAGCTACTTGCCCGTATAGTTGCTATTCTTTCGTATGCTACTATTTTTCAAAAAGATACTTTAAATAGTGCTATTTTTATAGATGAAGTAAAACATAAGTTTAAAAATATCAAGAAATCTTCTTCTGTGACAAGTATAATAAAACAGATACTAGAATATGAGGTAATAGGTTCAAGTATAGACTATGAAGCTCTTAGTAAATATATAAGCAGTATAAAAAAAAGATCAGTTATATTTCTTGTTGGAGACTTCATGAGTGATATTTCAGCGCTTAAGGTATCAAGTAAACATGATGTAAGAGCTATTGTCGTAAGAGATAAGTTTGAAGAAAATCCAAAGAACTTGAATAATATATCATTCATTAATCCAGAGACTAATGAAATAGTCAGTTCGTTACCTTTACAAAATTATTCTAATATGGTAGAATGTCAAAATCATATTATACGCCAAAGTTTTTATAAATATAGAATTAAGTCTACACAATTAAATTCACACAATTTAAATAAAAAGATTAAGTTTATATAGCTTTAATAAAATAGAGGTTTTTTTGGAAAATTTAGAAGATATTGATATTCTTATGCATACAGGTAGTAACTTTTATATATTTATTATTCTGTTAATTATATTTAGTGTTTTAGCATTGATATTAGTTTTTATAATAACTAAGTTTATTATAAGTGCTAAGTCTAACCCTAAGAAAAAAGCTTATGATAAAATTAAGAAATTGGATCTTGAAGATTCAAAACAAGCTTCTTATAGGCTTACAAAGTATGCTACATATTTTGAAGATAATCCATATAAAGATCAACTACTTATTCAAATAGAACAATATAAATATCATAAAGAAGATATCCCATTTGATGAGGAATCTTTAACTATTATTAGAAGGTTTACAAATAGTTGCAAAATCTGAGTTTTGAGTATCCTTATGCATTTTTAATTCTTATAGTTTTTGTCATATGTGACTTCTTTTTTAAAAAGCAGTTGTCGCTTTTATACTTTCCTTTTCTTCAAACCTCCCAGCTTAAAAAAAGCAAGAAAAACATATTTAAAATCATCTTTAAATATCTAAGTATAATAGCTCTTGTCACAGCACTTGCTTCACCTATAACAAAAACAGAAATTTCAAATATCAAAAAAGATGGATATGCAATATCATTATTAATAGATGCTAGTGGTTCTATGCAAAGACCTATCTCAAGAGTTCAGAGTAGGTTTGACGTATCAAAAGAGATTCTTATAGAGTTTATTAAAAATAGATTAAATGACAAAATAGCTCTTGTGGTATTTGGTGGGTATTCTTATATAGCATCTCCACTTAGTTATGATAAAGTATCTTTAAGTGATATAGCATCTCGTATGACTCCTGGAATTGCAGGAGAAAATACTTCTATATATGATGGGCTTTTTACAAGTATTAAGACACTTAAAAACTCCAAAGCCAAATCAAAAATGATAATACTTCTTACTGATGGTAGAAATACTGTTACTTCAGTGCCTCAAAATGTAATAATAAAATTGGCCAAGAAATATAATATCAAAATATATACCGTAGGTATATCAGATGAAGTTGACGTTTCTATACTCAAAAATATTGCTTTTAGTACTGGAGGTAAGTTTTTTCTAGCTCAAAATAAAACTCAACTTAAAAATATATATGAAACTATAGATAAACTAGAAAAGAGTGAGATAGAACAAAATAAATATTCATTAACAAAGTATTATTATCAATACCCTTTGGGATTATCTTTTCTCTCTATAGTATCATCTTTGTTTTTCTAGTTAAGTTCGCTTAATAGGCTCATAATAAAGATTTTGATATAATTTCATAAACTTTAAAAAATTCAAAGGAAAAAAATGGGTAAATTCGTTAGTGATATAGAAGATTTCTTTAAATTTTGTGATAAGAATGACGTAAGATTTGTGGACTTTAGGTTTACAGATATCAAAGGCGTATGGCATCATCTTACATATAATTACAAAGCTGTTAACAAAGAACTATTAGATAATGGAATGCCTTTTGATGGTAGTAGTGTAGATGCTTGGCAACCAATAAATAAGTCAGATATGATATTAAAGCCTGATATTGAGACTGCATTTCTTGATCCATTTACGGCTGATTCTACTATTATTGTTATTTGTGATGCTTTTGATATATATAAGGGTGAATTATATGAAAAATGTCCAAGAAGTATAGCTAAGAAAGCACTTATTCATCTTGAGTCTACTGGTCTTGGTGATTCAGCATTTTTTGGTCCGGAGAATGAATTTTTTATATTTGATGATGTTCAAATAAGAGATGATATAAATTCTGCTTTTTATAGAGTTGATTCAAGTGAAGGTGAATGGACTGATAGAAAGAGATTTGATGATGATATAAATACAGGACATCGTCCAAGAACAAAAGGTGGATATTTCCCAGTTGCACCAATTGATAGTATGGTTGATCTTCGTGCTGAAATGATGCAAGTACTTGAAGATGTTGGTCTTGAAGTAATGTTAGGACATCATGAAGTAGCACAAGCTCAAGGTGAAATAGGTATCAAATACGATAGTATGATCGAAGCTGCTGATAATGTTCAGAAGTATAAATATGTAGTTAAAATGATAGCTCACCTTAATGGTAAAACTGCTACTTTTATGCCAAAACCTCTTTATGGTGATAATGGTAATGGTATGCATGTACACCAATCAATTTGGAAAGATGGTAAAAATCTTTTTTATAAAGAGGGTGAATATGGAAATTTGAGTGATACTGCTAGATGGTATTTAGGTGGAATATTCGCTCACGCAGGTAGTGTTGCATCATTTACAAATCCTACTACAAATTCATATAAGAGATTAATTCCTGGATTTGAAGCTCCTTCAATTCTTACATATTCTTCTCAAAATAGAAGTGCAAGTTGTAGAATTCCTTATGGTTCAGGTGAAGGTGCTACTAGACTTGAACTTAGATTTCCTGATAGTACAGCGTGTCCTTATCTTGCTTTTGCTGCTATGCTTATGGCTGGACTTGATGGTGTTAAAAATAAAATGGAACCAGTAGGTCCAATGGATGACGATTTGTTTAAATTAAGCTTAAATGAAATAAGAGAAAAAGGTATTCCTCAGCTTCCTCATACTCTAAGAGATGCCTTAGAGTCTATGATAAAAGATAGAGATTATCTCAAACCTATAATGAGTGAATTATTCTTAGAGTCTTATAAAGATCATAAGTTTGAAACTCAAGTATTCCCAGATGAAGCTAGACCAACAGCATATGAGTTTAAAACTACATACTCTTGTTAATAAAAAGCAAATTTTCTTGTGAGTTTTACTCACAAGAAAATTAAATTCTAAAAATAATATTGAATTTAAGTTTCAATATTATTTTTGGAATTTTTATGTTCTATTAGAAGCTAAAGTAATTTAAAGAGTAAAAAAGGTATAAGTTAATGAATTTTAGAACTTTATTTGGTAGAGATAAAAGATCAGCTGCAAGTTCAAGTGCTTGGATCAAATGTAAACAATGTAATGCTATGATGTATCATAAAGAAGTAAGAGATCAAGGTAATGTTTGTCCTAAATGTGATTTTCATATGAGAATTTCAGCTGATGATAGAATTAGACTTCTTAGTGATGAAAATACATTTGTTGAGTTTGATACGGAATTAAAACCTACTGACCCTCTTAAATTTGTTGATTCAATATCTTATAAGAAAAGAATATCAAAGAATAATGCAAAAACTAAAAAGTTTTCATCTATAGTAAGTGGAGAGTGTCTTATTCATGGATTAGAAGTGCAGCTTGTAGTTATGGACTTTTCTTTTATGGGTGGAAGCCTTGGTTCAGTTGAGGGTGAAAAGATTCTTAGAGCTATTCATAGAGGTATAGAAAAAAAGAATCCTGTAATAATAGTAAGTGCGAGTGGTGGAGCAAGAATGCAAGAGAGTACATTCTCTCTTCTTCAAATGTCAAAAACATCAGCAGGACTTAAAAAACTTTCAGATAATGGCTTGCCTTATATCTCAGTTCTTACTGATCCTACTATGGGTGGAGTTAGTGCTTCTTTTGCTTGGCTTGGAGATATTATTATGGCTGAACCTGGTGCTTTAATAGGATTTGCTGGTCCAAGAGTTATTAAACAAACTATTGGTGCAGATCTCCCTGATGGATTTCAAAGATCAGAGTTCTTACTTGAGCATGGGCTTATTGATATGATAGTACCAAGATTTGAAATGAAAGAAACTATTTCAGAATTATTAACACTTTTAGATAATAAAAAAACAGCTTAAACAAGCTTCTGTAGAATATTAATGAATATAAAAATATCTAATAAGGCAAATTTGCCTACAAAATTTGGAGTTTTTAAAATAATTTCTTTTAAAGAAAATGAAAAAGAACATTTGGCTCTATATAAAGAACCTAATACTAGTGTACCTGTTGTTAGAATTCATAGCGAATGTCTAACAGGTGATGCTCTGAGTAGTCTTAAATGTGATTGTGGCGATCAACTTGATTATGCAATGAGTATTATAGCTAAATCAGGTGGATATATACTTTATCTTAGACAAGAAGGTCGAGGTATAGGCTTGTTTAATAAGGTTAATGCTTATAGCTTACAAGATAAGGGTATGGATACTATTGAGGCGAATTTAAAACTTGGATTTAAAGCTGACCTTAGGTCTTATGAGGTAGCTGAGTTTATGTTAGATTATTTTAATATAAAAGAAATAAAGCTACTAACAAACAATCCTAAAAAGATTAATTTTTCTAAAAAGATTATAGTAAAAGAAAGATTACCTATCCAAATTGATTCAAATAAATATAATGAAGATTATTTGAATGTTAAAAAAAATGAAATGGATCATCAATTATTATGAATATATTAAGTCAGTTTAGAATAGTTTCTTTGATAGAAGGAATTTCGTATCTTATCCTTTTGGGTTTTGCCATGCCTATGAAATATATATTTGATAATGAAATTTTTGTTAAGTTCTTTGGTATGGCACATGGTGTTTTATTTGTACTTTTTATAGTTTTATTAGGAATTTGTTTTTTCTATTATAAGTTTAGTATTTTAAAAAGCATCAAAATATTCATTTATTCTTTAATCCCATTTGGGTTTATACTTATTGATAGGCTAGTTAAAAAAGCATAGTTATACGAGCTTATCAGAAGACTATAATTTTATAAGTTCAGTATATACAGCTCAAGCTTCCACTATCTTTATCTCTTCATCACTCAAGCCATAAAGTTTATAGACCATAGTATCTATTTCATCATCTGTTTTATTGATTTGTGATTGTATCTCTAAAGCTTCTTTTTTGTCATTTTCAAAAAGTGCTTCCCAGTCGTTTTTGAAGTTTCGCTCTTCTAGTTTGTCGGCAAATTTTAGTTTTTTGGCTTTTTTATACACTTTTACAAACTCATCAAATTCTAATTCTTCAAAGCTTTGTAGTTTTTTAGGTATTTTTTCAAGTTCTAGTTCATTGATAAAGTTTTGTTTTGTTTTTTGTAGATTTTTGTTTAGTTCAAGCATTAAATCTGCTTTTTGAATAAATGGTTCTTGTTCACCCAAGTTTTTAAGTTTTGGTAATGGAAAAGGTTCTAAGTATTTAGTTTTAAAATAATAATAACCACCACTAAATTCTGCACTAGTATTTTTAATAAAAAACCACATTATAGAAGAGTTTAAAAGAGTTAGAAAATATTTATAGTTTTCTTGAATATTTTCTTTTTTTATTAAATTATATCCACCTGCATCACTATACATTTTATGTTCATCAAATGTAAAACTAGGATAATTTTGTAATTGAGGTGTTATAATTTTCAAAGATTCTAATATTGTAATTTCTCTTGACCTATGAAGACTATACCAATATTTCTCATTAGTTTTATATTTAATTTTTTTATTAACAAGGCTATCTTTAAAATTCAATAGATACTCATAAGCTAATGGATAATTATCTTTTAAGTATTCTTCTTCAAAGGGTTTTGTTTTATTATTTTCATTAAGGTAATGAGGGAAAATAATATAAATATTAGTTTGTAAAAAAGTATTTCTTTTAATATTTTTCCCTTTTAAAATGGGTTTTACAATTGAACTTTCTATTTTTACTTCTTTTTTCAAATCACTTGAATATCCAATAAAAACATTGTCGATAATATTACCCCTTAACATAAAAATACTATCTCCACAACTTACAATACCTTGGTAAATCCCTTCGAACACATCTTTTACTTTATATACTTGTTGATTTATTTTTTCTAAAACTTTTGTAATATTTTGATTGGTTAAATTCCATTTATTAGAAGTTAATTTATCATAAGAAATACTATCATATTCAAAACCATCAAATATATCTTTTGGATTTATATGTTTGAATTTTAGTTCCTCATTATTGTGCGATAGAGTTATAATACAAGTATAAGTTGAAGCATCTTCAAAAACCATCTCACTACCAAAATGTAACAAGTTTTCAACTGCTTTATGCTCAGATAAAAATCCCCTTATACCACTTCCAAAGTCTGATATTAGAAACTTGTGAGGTAAGATATATGACAATTTACCACTTTTGTTTAACATATTGAAACTCATCTCTAAGAATAAAACATATAAGTCATATTTACCTGTTGCACTTTCAAACTTTTCTTCATATAGTTTTGATTCATCTTCATAATTACTTTTGAGTCCCTGCACTCTCACATACGGAGGATTTCCAGCTACTATATCAAAACTACCCTCTTCAAAAGGCATATCAAGTAAAGAGTTCGCACATAGTATCTTATCTGCTAAGCTTGTGAGTGATCTTCCTTTTTTAGCAGTTCTAAGCCACAAAGAAAGCTTTGCTATCTCCACTGCATCTTCGTTTATATCTACCCCGTAGAGGTTGTTTTCTAGTACACTCTGCTCAACTGTATAAGAAGAGAACAAATCCCCCATAAGAGCTAAGTCGTTTTGTAGATTTGTGTGTTCTGTTATCAGGTAGTCTAAGGCTTGATTTAGAAATGCTCCACTACCACAAGCAGGGTCTAGGATTTTGAGTGCTAAAAGCCACTCTTTGTAAGTCTCAAGATTGTCTTTTGTTTGTTGTTCTATTTTGTTTAGTTTCTTTGGGTTTTTAGGGGCTACTACCTCTAGGATACTTAACTCTTCTCTTTTTTCAAGACATATTTTGGCAAGTGTATTATCTACTATATACTTTGTGATATAAGAAGGTGTATAAAATACTCCATCTTTTTTTCTTTTGGTTTTTGTCTTGTCAAAGCTGACATTATCTATATTGGCTTGAAGTTCTTCTAGGTCTGTTAAGGACTGTTCAAATATATGACCTAAGATATTTACACCTACTTCACTCTCAAAGTCATAATCACTTAACTTCTGAGCTTCTATATCTAAGATATCATTATCAATTATCAAGCTATCAAGTTCTTTGTCACTTGAGAATAAACCACCATTATATTTTGGTATTTTTAGTTTTTCATTTCCTTGATTGATAGCATTGAAGTAGAACTTATATATATCATAGAGTGTATACTCTGAGAATTTCTGGTTTGTAAAATCTTCTCGTATTTCTTTAATTGTATTTGAAGTTAATAGTCCTCTATCTTCTGCAAATAGTATGAATATAATCCTATCACATAGCTTTTGAGTGAGTCTTAAGAGTTTTGATTTTTCAATATGGGGATTGTTTTGAATTAAGTTTTGAAATAAGTTTGTTCTGAAGTTTGAAAAGTCTTTGTAAAGCTCTTTTGAGATTTGCTGTTCGTGGTTGTTTGACTTTGCTTTTAGTTGGAGTGGTATATTGTCTTTTATGCTCTCATAAGAAAGTAGTAAATGAAGTTTTTTAAAGTCTTCATAAGTAAGCTCAAATAAACTAAACTTTTCATAAGAAGTACTTTTTTCTATGTAAAATCTAAGTTCATTGAAGTTTGAAATGATGACATATTTTGCATTTGAATTTTGATTAAGATACCAAAATGCTTGTTCTTGTACATTGTCAAGGTTTTTGGTGTTTTGGGCTTTTAGTTCTATGACACCTACGACCTTATCATCTATATATATAACACCATCTGCTTTTTTACTATCAGTTTCGTTTTTTTTCTCTCTTTCTAATGTGTAGTTCTCACTTTTGGTTTTAGAAATATATCCTAAACAATCTTCAAATATATCTTGTAAGAACCCATCTTGGTATTCCTCTTCTTTAAAGTCTTTTATACGGTCTATCTTCGCTAAGTATTTTTGATATTTAGGCCATCTTAAATCTATGAGGGTTTCGTCTTGTTTATTGATATAGTTTTGAAGTATTTTTTTATTGAATATTGGCGTATGGTTCATATGTTTTTCTTTATATTTAGGTTAGTGTTAGCACATCCTAACTGGGATGTGCTAATTTCTAAGCTATCTCTTTTTTTAATCCATCTAAGACATTTGCATCTATTAAGAATGGTGTTTCCATTATGATATTACCTTGTTCGGTGGATAGTACAAGATGAAGAGGGTGATCTCCTCTATTATATTTTGATACTAAGTCGTAGAGTTTTTCAAGTTGAGTATGGTTTTTATACTCTATTATTATTTCTATTGGGTCTTTTAGTATTTTTGTTTTTTTAATTTGTACTTTTTCTTTTTTCGCTTTTTTGAGATCTATAATTTTAAGTATTTTCATTCTTGTAAATTGTTCATTTTTTGAGATGTTGACTTTAAAACATAGTGGTTTATCTAGGTTCATTTCTTGAATTTCTTCAAGCATACTAGCAAAAACAGTAAGTTCGATACTACCATGAAGGTCCATGATTTTTAGTATTCCGAATTTATGACCTTTTTTACTGATCTTTTCTTGAATTTCTTCGATTTTACCAACTATAAGAATATTACTCCCATCATCAAGTTCATCTATTTGTGAAGATAAAGTATAGTTTATACTAGCAAGCTCTTCTTTAAATGCATCAAGAGGATGTCCTGATACATAGAATCCTAAGGTTTCTTTCTCAAACTCTAGAACAGTTTTATTATCATATGGTTCAAGCTCGTCTAGTACGATACTAATGTTTGTAAGCTCTTCTGTATTGTCCCCAAATAAAGAGTTTTTAGCCATCTCTTTTGCTCTGTTTATCTCACCAGCTTTATCTATAATATGTTCTATGTTCTCAATTAATGTTCTTCTAGTATGTCCAAAACAGTCTAATCCACCTGATTTTGTAAGGCTTTCTAGTACCCTTTTGTTTACTTTTCTTGAGTCTATTTCTGAAATGAATTCACTTAAACTTTCAAATTGTTTTGTTTCTCTGGCATTAATTATACTCTCAACTGCACTTGCTCCAACACCTTTAATTGCACCTAATCCAAAAAGAATAGATTTTCCCTCGGAACTAAACTCAACAAAGCTTTTGTTAATATTTGGTGGAAGAAGTTCAATTCCCAGACGTTTAACTTCATCCACATATTTTACAATTTTGTCTGTATTGTTTTGTTCACTTGTTAATAATGCTGCCATAAACTCAGTTGGGTAGTATGCTTTTAGATATGATGTCTCAAATGTAATCATAGCATAAGCGGCGGAATGAGATTTATTAAACCCGTATCCAGCAAACTTTTCGATAAGTACAAAAAGCTCTCTTGCGTGTTCTTTGCTGTATCCTTGTTTTTGCGCACGTGCAGCAAACTCATTAGCATACTCTTCCATAAGGTCGAGTTTTTTCTTACCCATTGCACGTCTTATTACATCAGACTCTCCAAGACTAAATCCACCAATACTTTGAACTATTTGCATAACTTGTTCTTGATATACAATTACTCCATAAGTTGGCTTTAGTATTGGTTCAAGAATCTCTGTGAACTCATCGAAAAAATATGAAATAGGAGTTTTACCATGTTTTCTATCAATAAAATCATCAAGCATACCTGATTCCATAGGACCTGGTCTATAAAGTGCAAGTACAGCAATAAGGTCCTCAAAATTTGTAGGTTTTAGCTTTTTATTTAGGTCTTGCATACCTGATGATTCGATCTGAAATAGTCCTAGTGTATGACCTGTTTGTATGAGTTCATATACTTTTTTATCATTTGTATCAATAGTATCAAAGTTAATTGTCTTGTCATACTTTTTTTTGATTAGCTTAAGTGCATTATCAATTACAGTAAGAGTTTTAAGTCCCAAGAAGTCAAATTTGATTAAGTCTACATCTTCAAGGTAATTAAGTGAGTATTGAGTTACTAGATGATCCATACCTGCAGGTTTGTATAATGGGCTTTTGTGCCAAAGTTCTTCATCACTAATTACAAGACCCGCTGCGTGCATCCCAGCATTTCTATTAAGACCTTCAAGCTGGATTGATAAGTCCCATACTCTTTTTGCAAGTGCGTCACTATTTACAAGCTCTTTAAGTTTTGGTTCTTTCTCATAGGCACTTTCAAGTGTTATTTTGAGCTCATCTGGTATAAGCTTAGACATCGCGTCAGCTCTAGCGTATGGCATACCCATAACACGGGCTACATCCCTTATCACTCCTTTAGCAAGAAGTTTACCAAAGGTAATAACTTGTGCCACATTATATCTACCATATTTTTCTACTACATAATCTATGATTTCAGATCTTCTATGCTGGCAAAAATCAATATCAATATCAGGCATACTAACACGCTCAGGATTAAGAAATCTCTCAAAAAGAAGGTTATATTTCATAGGATCGATATCTGTGATACTTAATGAATATGCTACAAGACTTCCAGCAGCACTCCCACGACCTGGACCTACTGGAATATCCATCTCACGAGCAACTTTAATGAAATCCCATACTATAAGCATATAGCCAGGGAATTTCATATTATTTATGATTTTTATTTCATAATCTAATCTTTTTTTGTATTCATTGTGGAGGGCTATATCTACTATTTTTAATCTTTTTTCTAGACCTTCTTTACATTTGTATTCAAAGTACTCTTCATCATTAATGATATCAAGGCCTTCATTTTTTGCATATTCAGCTGTGAATTTGAATTTTGGAGGTGTTGGGTTTCCTAGTTTTATTTCTAGGTTACATTTATTTACTATTTCTTGGGTATTTTCTACAGCGTCAGGTATATCAGCAAAGAGTTTGTGCATTTGTTCAGGTGTTTTGATATAAAACTCTTGAACAGAGTGTCTAAGTCTATTTGGATCATCAAACTCTTTATTCATCGCTATACACATAAATGCTTCATGTGCTTCTGCGCTTATTTTTTCAGTATAGTGGGCATCATTTGTTGCTATTAGTTTGATACCTGTTTCTTTTGATATCCGTATTAGTTTTTCGTCTATTAGTCTTTGATCTTCTATACCATGTCTCATTATTTCTATATAGAAATCTTCACCAAATGTTTTTTGGTACCAAAGAGCAGCTTTTTTTGCTCCCTCATATCCACAAGCTCCGAACTTTACATTTCTTGGATTGTTGGTATTAAGCTCCCAAGAAATCTCACCTTGAAGACAAGCTGAGGAGCATACTAGTCCTTCACTTCTTTCTTCTAACATTTTTTTATTGATTCTTGGAAAATAGTAAAACCCATTTATATATGATTGTGAGCTTATATACATTAGGTTTTTATATCCTATTTCATTTTTAGCATATAGGCATACATGATGTCTTCTTCTTGTCTTTTTATTATCTACTTCATCTTCATTATGTAAATATGCTTCAAGACCAATGATGGGTTTGATTCCCTCTTTTTTCATAGTCTGATAAAAGTCAATTGCCCCAAACATATTACCGTGATCAGTCATTGCGACAGATTCAACGCCTTGTGATTTTAGTTTTTTTGCAAGTAGTTTTATTTTATTTGCACCATCAAGTAATGAGTATTCAGTATGTAGGTGAAGATGAGTGTATTTTCCAGTCATTAGATATTTGCTTTGTATATTTTATATGCTTGTACTGAAAGTTTTTTTAAGTCATTTATTCTGGTTTCTGGTAATGGGTGAGTTGAAAGAAATTCAGCACCTTTTGAGCTTGTTGCTTCTTTCATATTTTGCCAAAATGATATTGACTCTCTTGGATCATAGCCTGCTTCTGCCATTATCATTATTCCTATATGGTCGCTTTCACTTTCTTGGGAACGTGAGTGTTTTAATACACCTAGTCCTGAGCCTATTCCAAATGCAGTATTTATTAGTTGTAAGTTTCCTGATGAAACGTTGCCGCTTAAACTTGCTAGTCCTATTTGTGAAACTAGATTTACTCCCATCTGGGTGGTCATTCTTTCAGCTGAGTGTCTAGCTATTGCGTGAGCTACTTCATGAGCTATTACGGTTGCAAGCTGGGCATCGTTTTTTGCTATGTTCATAATTCCAGTATAAACAAATATTTTACCACCTGGCAAACAAAATGCATTTATTGTTTTGTCGTCACTTATTACATGAAACTCCCATTTAAAATCAGGTAAACCTGATTTTGTTACATATTTATTTGCAACATTAGCAATTTTTGAACTTATAGCTTGAACCTTGGCTAGAGCTTGGAGATCAATATCAACTTTGTCTTTATTTTCTGTGATTGTTTGTACTGAAGCTTCAGCTCCAAGAGCTAGTTCTTTTTGTGTATCTATTAGAATAAATTGATTTCTTCCTGTAATTGGAGCTTTTGTACAGCTTACTATAAAAGTTATGATTAGTATTGATAGTATGATTTTCATCATAGTCCTTTATTTGAAATTTTTAGTTTTTATATACTCCAATTAAAAATTGAAGTTTCTTTTTTAGGTAAATATATTTTTTTATTGCCGCGTCTGTCTCTTCTTATTTCTGAAATTTTTATATTTGAAAAAGTATCTATTATTTTTTGATTAATTCTTTTTATATTTGAAACTTCAGAGTAATTTACTTCCAGAAGAATATAAGATAAATTTTCTTCATTAAAGTTTTCAAGAGTTTTTATCTTGAGTATAGCTAACTTAAAAGTACTAAGCAGTTCAAAAAGTTTTGTTATATCACTACTATTGTCTTTTAGGGGTAATAGTATCTCAAATTGATTAATAGTTTTAATTTTCCAATTAGTATAACAAACATTTTTTAAATTATTCTTTAAATTATCTTTTGAAAATGAGCATAATTTATTATGTATTTCTAAAGTATTCTTAGAATCTAAAAAACCTACTATTTCATCTCCAACCTTTGGATGACAGCAGTGCGCAATTGAAGTTTTGGTGACATTAAAGTTTGAATATATTACAAGGTTTGATATGAACTGTGGAGTTAATGTATATCTTTTTATAAGAGTTTTTTTTAGAGACTTATTAGATATTTTAGAAAATATATAAAATTTTATTAGTCTTTTTATACTTTCTATGCTTAAAGAGGATTTAATATATTTATCAAGTAGTCTGTTTTCATTAATCCATTCAAGTATATAATCTCCAGACTTATCAAAAATTTTAGAAAATATTTGTACTACTATCAAAATATTTATTTTTGACAACTCATGTAGGTATGCTTCTTCTAAGTATTGTTTAGCTTTTGGGCTGTTTACTGCGTATCTCCAAGAATGTTTTATACTATTTTTTGTAGATGTAACTATTTTTATATGATCGTTATTATTTAGTTTATATATTGGAGGAACTTTTTTACCATTAACTATACCATATGATATGTTTTTACCTAAGACTTCATCTATCTTGTATGCAAAATCTATTAACGTATCATTTTTCTGTACTTTATGTTTTTTTTTATCAGGAGTGAATATTGATATTTCGTCTATTTGATCTAAACTATCTGTTTTATAAAATGATTGAAAGGTTTTTTGATATTTTTTATGGCTTATTGATCTTTCTTCTAGTGTCTCATTTATTTCTCCTGAATTTTTATATCTCCAGTGAGCTGCAATTCCTAATTTTGCAGATTGATCCATTTCGAAAGTTCTTATTTGATTTTCTATAGTATGGTTTATTTGGTTTGTTATTGTTGTATGTAGAGTTTGATATCCATTATCTTTAGGGCTTGCAATATAGTCTTTGAATTTTTTGAATTCTGGAGTGAAGTGCTCGTGTATGAGCCCCATAGCATGATAGCAGTCAGATTTTTTAGGTAGGATTATTCTTACAGCTAATATATCTGAGAGTTCATGTATTTTTATACCTTTTCGTTGAGTTTTTAGATATATTGAGTATTTTTCTTTAATTCTTTTTTCTACACGATAATCTTCTTTATTAAATCCGCTTTTCATTAAAATTTCTTCGACTTTTAAGATGTAATTATTTAGTACTATTTGAAACTCATTTTGATGTTCATCTATAAAAGATGAGACTTCTTTATATCCTTGCGGAAAAAGGTATTGAAAACAGATATTTTCTAGAACAAGTTTTATTCTGTTCATACCAAGTCTATTGGCTAGTGGGATATAAAAAGATAATGTTTCTCTACATTTTTCTTCTATTTTTTTTGGTATCATCGCACCAATTGTAATAAGATTATGAGTTCTATCACATAGCTTTATAACAAGGACTCTAACATCTTTAGATGCATTAGACGTTAGTTTAGCAAAGGTTAGTTCTTTGATTTTGATTTTATCTACATCTTTATCTATAGGCTTTGTAAGTGCATCTACTAAAAACTCTACAGTTGTACCAAATTCTTGTTTTATGTATTTAAGGGTTACTTTTGTGTCTTCAACGGTATCATGAAGAAGTGCTGCACAGATAGATTCTTCATTACCACCCAAAAAACCAATATATCCAGCAACACTAAGAGGATGTATTATATATGGATGGCCAGTTTTTCTATTTTGCCCTTCATGAGACTTTATACTAAGTTCAAGAGCTTTTTCTATTAGTTCTGAGGTAGGACAATAAGCACGAAAAAATCTTTTAGCAGATAGTAGATCTATGCATTGCTTTGAAGATTCTACTAGGTCTAGAAAGTTTTTAACATTTTTCAATGTTCTTTAATCCAATTTTACCTTCAGCTATCTCTTTTAGAGCGATATCAGTAAATTGAAGGTTGTCTTCAGTAACTTGAACTAGTGGTATATCACCATCAAGAAGTTGTTTAGCTCTTTGACCTACAAGTAGGGCTAGTTTATAAGAGTCATTTTCAGTATATTCTAGTGCTTTATGTATTATTTCTTCTGGTCTCAATATTTTTCCTTTTTATACGCCGTAGCAAAATTTGTATCCACGTCTTCTAACCGTTTCTATACATTTTTTGTCTATAGCTTTGTCAAGTTTTTGTCTTATCGCATTTATTGAAGTTTCGATTACATTTGGTGTTATATATTCAGGCTCTTCCCAAATTGCATTGAGTAGTCTATCTTTTGATATTACTTTGTTCTTATATTTTATTAAGTATACAAGAATATCAAAAGGTTTACCTCTAATATCAAGTTTTTTGTCACCAAAATATACGCTTTCTTGATCTAATTCAATTACTAGTTTTTCACCACAGTATATTTTATTGTTTACATGGTTTCTTAGTTTTGAGTCTATTCTTGAGAGTATTATATCTACATCAAAAGGTTTTTTTACAAAGTCATTTGCTCCCTCTTCGAGAAAGTCTATTTCTGTAGATTTTGAGGTTTCAGAAGATATTACTATTGTTGGAGTCTTATATTTTAATTCCATATTTTTAATAAATTTTGATGTTTTTTCAAAGTCAGATTTATAACTAAGAAGTATTAAGTCATAACTTCTAAATATCAAAAAGTTAGAACTATCATACATATTATATGATTCATCAAATATGTATCTACCATTCTTTGATAAACTTTCTAATAACTCTTTATCTAATCCAACGGAAAGAATCCTCAATATATATATCCTCAAATTTTATTAAATAGTGCCTATATATAGACTATACTAAACCCATCTTTAAAATTTTTTTGTTATTATATCCTTTTATTTTATTTCATGCAAGTTATTGTTAATATTAGGGTTAGTTTTGGAAATAAGAGATAAGTTTTATGAGATGTTAGAGTTACAATTAGTCCTAAATAATGAAACAAATGGACTAGAATGGACAAAAGGTTATAATAAAAACAATAAGTTAATTGATTGGAATAGATGCATTTATATGGAAAGTGCAGAACTTATTGATAGTTTTTCTTGGAAGCATTGGAAAAATATTAATAGTGCTACTGATTGGGATAACGTTTATATTGAACTTGTTGACATATGGCATTTTATATTGAGCTTAAAGCTAGAATCTAATCAAAATAATATTGTAAATACAGATGAATTATCAAAAAATGAGTTTACAAAGCTTAAAAACCTAAAAGCTCAAGAAAATATTTATGATATTTTAGAGATTACAAGAGAGCTAATTAATAACACTTCGAGTCAAAATTCAGATTTGAATAAAACAATAGAAATATATTTTAGACTGTGTACTTCTTGTGGTATGAGTTTTGATAATATTTATGATTTATATATAGGCAAAAATGTACTGAATAAATTCAGACAAGATAACGGCTACAAAACAGGAAAATACATTAAAATCTGGAATGGAAAAGAAGATAATCAAATAATGATGCAAATCATGCAAAGTTTAGAAAAAATCAACTTCAATATTCTTTACAATGAACTTGAAGTTGAATATAAAAAAGTAAGTTAGACATTAAAGCAAGTTATCAATATTTAAGAAGTTGTTACTTCTTTGAACCGAATAAAAAGGATTTATAAATATGCCATTATTAGATAGTTTTAAAGTTGATCATACAAAAATGAAAGCACCACTTGTAAGAGTTGCAAAGGTTATGAATACCCCTAAAGGAGATACTATAACTACATTTGATCTTAGATTTTGTACTCCAAATGAAGAAAAAATGAAATTTAACGGACTTCATACATTAGAACATCTTTTTGCAGGGTTTATGAGAGATCATCTTAATTCTGATGGAGTAGAAATTATTGATATATCTCCTATGGGATGTGCTACTGGATTTTATATGAGTTTAGTAGGAACTCCAAGTGAGGATAAAGTTATAAGTGCTTGGAAGTCATCTATGCAAGATGTTTTAGATGTAAAATCTCAAAACAATATTCCAGAATTAAACCTCTATCAATGTGGTTCATACGAGCTTCATTCACTAACAGAAGCAAAAGAGATAGCAAAAATGATATTAGATGCTGATATATCAGTACTAGATAATAAAGAAGTACTTTTAAGTGATGAAAAATTAAATAAAATAGCAAAGGATGCTAATGTCTAAAGTTTATGATTTAGTTGCAGTTGGAGCGGGACCTGCTGGAATTGGCGCTGCTTATGAGGGAATTCAATCGGGATTTAAAGATGTGTTATTGCTTGAAAAAATGGGTGAATCATCACATACTATTAGGAATTATTATAAAAAAGGCAAAAGAGTAGACAAGCTTTATAAAGGTATAGACCTAGAATTAAAAGGGCATATACCTTTTACAGATTCTACAAGAGAGCCTACCCTTGATTACTTTGAAGAGTTTATTAATACTACAGGAATTGAATATAAAGTTTGGTCAGAAGTGAGTAAAATCACTAAAGACAAAGATATTTTTACTGTATATTCAAATTCAGGTGAATATCAATGTAAAAATGTGGTGATCGGTATTGGTAATATGGGTAAACCAAATAAACCAAGTTATAAGATACCTGGATCAATTAAAAAGCAAGTGAACTTCAACCTTGATAAAGTTGTTAACGGCGAAGCGATACTTGTTGTTGGTGGTGGAGATAGTGCCGTTGAATATGCTTTTGATTTAGCTTTTAGAAAACTTGATGTTACTCTTAATTATAGAAAAACAGAGTTCACAAGAATAAATGATATCAATAAAAAAGATCTTAATTCAGTACTTGATGATGGAACTCTAAAAACAGTTTTAGGTATAGATGTAGATTCGATAGAAGATGCAGATGATAACAAAATCAAAGTTAATTTTAATAATGGTTCATCACAACTTTTTGATAGGATAATATACGCAATTGGTGGTACTACTCCAGTTGATTTTCTAAAATCTTGCGGTATAGAAGTAGATGACAAGAAAGTACCTTTTCAAAATGAGAATCATCAAACAAATGTAGAAGGTCTTTATGTAGCTGGTGATATAGCTTGTAAAGGTGGTGGATCAGTATGTTTGGCACTTAATCATAGCTATGAAGCTATAATAGACATAGTAAGTACTAATTGATTAGACCTAATTATTTAAATAATAAAAAAAACCTTTTAGCATACTCAGGAGGAGTCGATTCAACGGCTCTTTTCTTTTTACTCTTAAATGCTAAAATTGATTTTGATATAGCTATAGTTGATTATCAAGTTCGTCCAGAATCAAAAGAAGAAGTAGAGTATGCTAAAACTCTTGCAAATGAATACAACAAAAAGATATATATTCACACATCTACCTCTATAAAAACTAACTTTGAATCAAATGCAAGAGCTATTAGATACAAGTTTTTTGAAAAATTAATAAATGAACACAAATATGAAAATCTTATTACAGCTCATCAATTAAATGATAGAGTTGAATGGTTTATGATGCAGTTTGCTAAAGGTTCAGGACTTGTAGAGTTAATAGGGTTTGATGAAATAGAAGCTAAACAAAATTATAAGTTAGTAAGACCATTACTTAATACCTCAAGAAGTGATATAGAAAAATACTTGAGTACAAATAAGATAAAGTATTTTCAAGATGCTAGTAATAGTGATCCTAAATATAAAAGAAATGAAATAAGAACTCTTTTTAATCAGTTCACTGAAGATAATATAAATGGTATTAAAAAAAGCTTTGAGTACTTAAACGTTGATAAAAGTTCTTTTTTTGACTTGAAATACAAAGAAATTACAAAAGAGTTATTTTTGATATCTAGAAATAAAGATGATAATATAAACATAAGATATATCGACAAGGTATTAAAAATACTGGGAATATTAATATCAAAATCTCAAAGAGATGAAATTATAAACACAAAAGATTGTGTGATATCCAATACTGTAGCAGTTTGTTTTACTGATACATATATATGGATTGGAAATTATATCACTGGCGTAATAATGCAAAAAGATAAAAAAGAAGAATATCGTAGACTTTGTATTCCTCCAAAAATAAGACCATATCTATATAAAAACAGTATAGATATAAAAGAGTATATATGATAGGTATAGATTTAGTATCAATAAATAGAATACAAAAAATTGTAGATAGATTTGGAGATAAAGGTCTTAGAAAGTTTTTGAGTGAAAATGAAATAAAAATAGCTAAAAAAACAGAGACTATAGCAGGTTTTTATGCAGCTAAAGAAGCAGTATCAAAAGCTCTTAAATGTGGTATTGGCAGTGAATGTGGTTTTTTAGATATAGTGATAAAAAAGAGTGATAAAAATGCTCCTTTTTTAGAGTTTTCGGATGAACTTATAAAAAGATTTGATATTAAAGATAGTTCACTTTCTATTACTCATGATGGTGGATTTGCTGTTGCTGTTGTGGCTATTGAATGTGGGGGAATAGGTTGAAACTTAGTTTTATATCTAAATGAAATTTACGAGTAGTTTTGTTTAATGAGTTTATTGTAAAAACAAGTTTTTACGACATTAAGGTGTTCCGATTTATGGTACTTCGTACACTACAAATTCGGTTCGAAGCGGAAAAGAGTGAAGAAATTCACTCTTTTCTACGCTTCACATCCAATCCAACACTTGTGTTACTTTTGACACCTCGTAATACTTAAGTCCTTTTTCACTTAGTGTTGGTTTTTTGGGTAGTATGATTTTTTCAAACCCTTGCATTAAAGCTTCTTTGAGTCTAACATCAAGGTTAAAGACTTCTCTTATATCGCCAGTCAGGCTAACTTCACCTAAGAATATGGTATTGGGGTTAATTGCTCTATCTTTAAAACTACTTATAATTGCAGCAATTACTGCTAAGTCTATAGATGTTTCATTGATTTTTAAACCTCCTGATATATTTAGGAATATATCATAGTCACCTAGCTCAAAGCCTAGCTTTTTTTCAAGTAAAGCTATTAGCATATTAAGTCTATTTAGATCAAATCCAGTTGAACTTCTTTTTGGTGTGGGGTAAGATTTGTCTGATACTAGTGCTTGTATTTCAAAGACTATAGGTCGTGATCCTTCCATTGTTATGCTTAGGGTTGAGCCAGCTTGGTTATTCGACCTTGAAAAGAATTTATTAGATATATCTGTAGCACTTATTAGACCCTTGCTTGTCATTTCAAAGATACCTATTTCGCTAGTACTCCCAAATCTATTTTTAAATCCTCTTAGTATTCTGAAGTCTTTAGAGTTGTCACCTTCAAAGTATAATACGGTATCAACCATATGTTCAAGTACTCTTGGACCTGCAATTGCACCGTCTTTTGTGATGTGTCCTACGATGAATGTTGAGATTCCTTTTTCTTTACTTATTCTCATAAGTTCAAAAGTGTTCTCTTTTACTTGGGATACACTTCCTGGCGCCGAGTTTAGCTCTTCTGAGTATATAGTTTGGATTGAATCTATGATAAGAAGTTCATAATTTCTTTTTGAGAGTTCTTGCAAAATTCGTTCAAGTTTAAGTTCAGACAAAAGATACAAGTTCTCTTCGTTTGCATCAAGTCTGTTTGCCCGAAGCTTTATTTGTGCTGGGGATTCTTCTGCACTCACATAAAGAACTAGTTTATTATGTTTTGCAATATCTGAAGCAAGTTTAAGAAGTAGGGTAGACTTACCAATACCAGGAGCTCCACCTATTAGTATAAGCGAAGCTGGAACTATGCCCCCACCAAGAACGATATCAAGCTCTTTGTTATATGTTGAAAATCTATGTATAGCATCTATTTTGATATCAGTTATTTTTGTAGCTTCATTATATGAACTTTTGTCTTTTGACGCTGTTTTTGATACAGTATTTTCAACAAAACTATCCCAGGTATCACAGTCTGGACATTTGCCCAGCCATTTAGGAGTACTAAAACCACAAGACTGGCATTCAAATAGAGTTTTTGTTTTTTTCATTCGCCGTATATTGAGTTGAGTATCGTATCTATATATTCAGTCTTGTCAAACTTCACTAGATTAGATTCTTTTTCACCTACACCTATATATGTGATAGGGATTTTAAGCTCATCTACGATACTAAGTATCGCTCCACCTTTTGCTGTACCGTCAAGCTTTGTTATTATTATCGAGTCGATTTTAGCTATTTCATTAAAGGCTTTTGCTTGAGCAATTGCAGAGTTTCCTTGTGTTCCATCAAGAATCAGTATTGTATTGTCAGGTGAATCTGGTTTTGCTTTTGTGCATACTCTTTTTATTTTTTCTAATTCAAGAGCTAGGTTTTTTTGATTGTGCAATCTTCCTGCTGTATCTATTATTACATTATCTATATTTTTTGCCATGGCTGAGCTTATTGTATCATATGCTACAGATGACGGGTCATGACCTTTTTGTGAAGCTATTACATTGATATCAAGCTTTTGTCCCCATAGCTTTAGCTGTTCTATAGCGGCAGCTCTAAAGGTGTCACTCGCACCTAGAAGTACACTTTTATCGCTACTTTTATACATTGAGGCAAGTTTGGCGATGGTTGTAGTTTTTCCTGCTCCATTTACGCCTATGATTAGCTCTATCTTTGGACTGACGAACTCTTTTTCTTCATTCAGACCATCAAAAAGGCTCATCATATTAGATCTAAGTTGTTCTTTGGTTATTTTGTTTGGGAGTTCTCCAAGAAGTTTTTCTATACATTCATAAGCAACATCACACTCAAGTAATATCTCTTCTAATACTTCTTTTTCTAAGCGCTCTTTTGAAGAGGGTGCTATATCTTTTATTAAGTTTACAGTCTTTTTTAGAAATCCCAACATATTATTGCGCTTTAGTTAAAGATGAAAGGTCAAGGTCTATTAACTCTTGAAGTACAGCTCCAAGATAGTGAGTATAATAATCCCCGTTACTATCAAACACCATACTTATAGGTGTAATATTGATCTTTAGACCTAACTCATTTTTGATTTTTTGTACATCTGCATTTGCTATGATTGGATAGTTTAAGTCCATCTTAGAAACAAATTTCTTTAAAGAAGCATCTGAAATATTTTGGTTTACTAGTACACCAATGAATTCTATATCTTTATACTTTTCTTGTAATGATTTGAGTGAGTACATCTGAGCGATGCAAGGTTTACATCTAGTTGAAAAAAAGTTTAAAAATACAGGTTTATTTATATCTGTTTTAAATGTTTTTTTCGAGAGTTTTATTACATTTAGTGAGTTGTTTGCATCATAGTAGTCTAGGACTAATATATTTGATGTTTTTTGAGTTTGTATTGTTGTGTTTTTTTCTTGTGGTGTATCAGAGTTACAACCTAGAAAAAATAGAGTTGCTATTAGAAGTAGTTTTTTCATATTTTAGAGTCCTTTAATTCCTTTATAAAGAAATATAAATCCGCAAAGAAGTATAACATAAGAGATATATTTTGAGAAGTTTTTATCAGAGATTTTATTTTTTATTTTTATACCAATGATTGATGAAAGAATAGTAATCGGTATTATAGGCCAGTATTTAATATATTGTACAATATCAAAATTCCCCTGCATTTGGTATTGGACTATTCTACTTATATTTGAAGTTAAAGCAAATACACAAGAACCTATTCTGAATTTGTTTTTGTTATTTTTGTAAATATCTCTAATACCCATAGCATTTAATGGACCTCCTGTACTTGTAATTCCCTGAACAACTCCAGCTACAAATATAAGTATTTTACTAAAAAAATGATTTACTTTTAGATTAAGAGTATTAAAGAGATATGAGAACATAAGCACAATCCCAAGGACAATAAGAAGATATTTGTGGTTAATTATATCAAATATATAAGAGCCTAAGATAGTTCCAAGAAGAGCAAAAACAAAAATAAAAATTGCACTTTTGAAATCAAAGTTTTTATATGATTCAAAAATAATCATAGTAGATACACCAATACTAGGATAAACACAAAGATAGATCAAACTAGCAATATCGTTGGTAAAAGTCATTGCTATTAGCATAGTTGTCATTGCTCCAGCAAATCCAAATATTCCCTGGATACTAAATCCAATAAAAAAGCTCAAAAATATAAATATAATAGAGATATCAAACAAATTTTAAGCCTTATGTTGTTATTGTTTTGGAATTTTAGAGATGAAACTCTAGCTAAAAGATATGAAAAGAGTGATATATATGGACAAAGATCAATTTAGAAAAAAATCAATACAAGAACTTAAAAATATACTTCCTCATCCAAATATCTATTACAAACAAAAGATAATAGAAAAACAATTATTAAATATAATTAAACAAACAAATTCCAAAAATATACTAGCTTATATACCTCTTAAAATGGAATTTAATACAAAAAATTTGATAAAAATAATCAGACGAAAATCAAATATTAATATATTTGTACCTTTTATGCAGACTGTTAGTTTTAAGTCGGTAAAATACAGACTTCCTATCTATAAGAAGAAATTTGGTATATATGAACCAAATAATTCTTTATTTAAAATTAGAAATATTGATTTAATCATAGTGCCAGTTGTTGGAGTTGATGGCGTTATGAAAAGAGTAGGCTTTGGCAAAGGTATGTATGATAGATTCTTTGAAAACTTGCCAAATAAACCTACTGTAGTTTTTGTTCAACTAAAAACTTGTTTTACTAAAAAAATAATCACAAACGAATATGATATTAGAGCTGATTATTATATAACTTCATAAATAAAAACTTTTATATTTTAAAAGTTTTACTAATAAAAAATTTGTGGGTAAATAGCCCAGCTTCTTGAGCTTTATTGAAAATTTCATTTGTATTGATAGGGTTTAAAATTTTGATAAACTTAAGAGGACTTATAAGGTCTTAGATTATGTTAATAGAACTTTCAATAGCTGCTTCATGCGCTATTATTGGTGTAGGAATAGGCGTTTTTGTATCTAAAAAAATACAATCAAATAAATCAAACGATATAATTTCTAATGCAAGTGCAAGAGCAAAAGCAATAGAATCAGAATCAGAAAAAATTCTTGCTGAATCAAGAATTAAGCTAAAAGATGCAGAACTTGAAGCAAAGAAAAAATATGAAGAAAAAACACAAAAACTTGAAATTAAAGATCAAGAGTTAAATGAATTTTTAAAAGAAGAAAGAAGACTCTTAAAAGAAGAAAAAGTAGAGATAAAAAACAGAGCTAAGAAAATTGAAAGTTCACAAAAAAATCTTGAAGTATTAAAAGATAATTATAATGATAAACTAATAGAAACTACAAAAGTATTAGAACGTTCAGCCGGTCTTACTGCTGATGAAGCAAAGACATTAGTTATTGCTCAAGCCAAAAATGACGCAAGAGCAGATATAGCAAATATCGTAAGAAAATACGAAACAATAGCAAAACAAGATGCTAAGAAAAAAGCTAACTGGATACTTGCTCAAGCTACTACAAGATTTGCAGGAGAGTTTGCAGGAGAGAGACTAATAAATGTTGTTTCGATTCCTTCAGATGATCTAAAAGGCCGTATAATAGGTAAAGAAGGGCGAAATATAAAAGCCCTTGAAATGCTTCTTGGTGTAGATATAATCATAGATGATACTCCTGGAAGTATAATAGTAAGTAGTTTTAATTTATACAGAAGAGCAATAGCTGTTGATGTTATCAAAAGTCTTGTAGAAGATGGACGAATACAACCTGCTAGGATTGAAGAACTATACAAAAAAATCTCATCTGAATTTGAAGAAAAGCTTCTTGAAGAGGGTGAGAATATATTAATAGATCTTGGAGTTACAGGTGTGCATCCTGAGATTGTTAAGCTTATTGGGAGACTAAGGTTTCGTGCTAGTTATGGTCAAAATGCACTTGCTCACTCGCTTGAAGTGGCAAACTTAGCTAGTATTATTGCAGCTGAGTGTGGTGGCGATCCAATACTTGCGCGTCGTGCTGGGATACTTCATGATATAGGAAAAGCTCTTACTCATGAAATGGCGGGGTCTCATGTAGACCTGGGTGCTGAAATATGTAATAGATACAATGAACATGAAGCTGTAATTAACTGTATATATGCACATCATGGTATAAGAGAAGCTACATCAATAGAATCATTTGCAGTTTGTAGTGCTGATGTTCTTTCAGCTGCGCGTCCAGGTGCTAGACAAGAAGTGCTTGAAAGCTTCTTAAAGCGTGTAGAAGAGATTGAAGATATATCGACAAGTAAAACAGGAGTTATCAAAGCATACGCAATAAATGCAGGACGCGAAGTAAGAATCTTAGTAAATGCAGATCTTGTTAATGATAATGAATCAAATCTAATAGCAAAAGAAATAGCAGCTGAAATACAAGAAAAAGTTCAGTATCCAGGTGAAGTAAAAGTGACAGTTATAAGAGAAAGAAGAAGTGTAAATTACGCAAGATGATAAAGTCAGATAATATTCCATCAAAAGCTACTATTGTATCATCATCAGTAGCTTTTATTCTAATAATAATTAAACTCACTTTTGGAATATTTAGTGGTTCTGTAGCATTACTAGCCAGTGCTATTGACTCTGTACTTGATTTTTTTGTCTCACTATTTAATTACTTTGCTATTAAAAAAAGTGTAGAAAACCCAGATAAAATATTCAATTATGGCAAAGGTAAACTTGAATCACTTGCAGCCTTTGTTGAGGGAATAGTTATTGTTCTTTCAGGTCTATATGTATTATATATATCCATTACAAAGGTTTTTAATCCAGAAGAGTTAAAACATTTAAATATCGCTATTATTGTTATGTCTATTTCTGTTGTTATAACTTTTTGTTTGGTTTTATATCTAAACAGTATCTATAAAAAAACAAAAAATATACTTATCAAAACAGATGCTTTACATTATAAAATGGATTTGTATACTAATATAGCGATACTTATATCACTGTTTATTGTTAATATATTTGGGTTTGTCTTAGTTGACGCGGTATTAGGTATATGTATAGGTATATATATAATATATGAAGCCACAAAGCTTATAAAAGAGAGTTCACTTATACTATTAGATCATTCACTTGATAGAGAAATGGTTCTTAAAATTAGAGAGATATTTAAGTCCCATGATGAGCTTATAGATTTCCATGCTTTAGCTACTAGGACATCAGGAGTTATGAATTTCGTTAATGTTGATGTTGTTTTTCAAGATACTGATATATTACTCATAGATGCACATAAAGTTAGTGATGAAATAGAAGAAAGTATCAAAAACTTAGACAAAACTATCAAATGGAAAATCAATATTCATCTTGACCCTTATGATGACGAGGATTAAGATTCTTTTAGACTAACAATCTGTTTCTTGAATCTTTTAAAATTATTTTAGTAACTTAAGCGGTATCATTACAGAAGGTCTTCCTCTATATTTTGGGTGAGGTATATTAATACCCTTTTTATAACAAAACTTATCATTATTATAGGTTATTATATCTATATCAAGAGTTCTCGGTGCATTTTTAAAACTTCTTTTTCTATTAAATTTTTTTTCCACATAATGAGCGAACTGTAATAACTCAGTAGCACTAAAGTCAGTCTTGATTTGTATGACAGCATTATAGAAGTATGCTTGTTTAAGATATCCAAATGGAGGATTTTTAAGTATAGGTGAGGTTTGAATTATAGCTATTTTTTTATGTGCTTTAAGACAAAAAAATAGTCTTTTTAGAGTTTTGATACTATCACCTATATTTCCACCGACACCTAGTACAGAAATATTTTTCTTTGATGATTTTTTATTAGTTTTATATGGATAAAATTGTTCATAATATAGTGAATTTTTAGAATCTAGAACTTTTACCATAAAATACCTTAGTTATTTATATAATCATATCTAAGGCTATTTAAGATTTGTACATTGTATATAATTTAGTAGAACCTAAATTACATACAATGTTAGACGTCGTAAGACTTCCTCTTGCTCCTAGCAAGAGAGATCTTACTCTACCTCTGCGTCAATGACATCGTCATCGTCTTTTTTCTCTTCACTTTTAGGAGCATCCGCCCCATCTTTTGAGTACATTGCTTCAGCTAGCTTATGGCTTACTGCTGAAAGATTTTTTACAGCTTCATCGATTTGTTCTTTTGAAGCATTTTCGTCTTTTAGTACAGTCTTAAGTTCATCTAAGGCTTTAGTTATATTTGTCTTATCAGTCTCTTCGATTTTGTCTTTCAAATCTTCAAGAGATTTTTCTGTTTGGTGTACTAGAGCGTCAGCTTGATTTCTTGTATCTACAAGCTCTTTTTTCTTACCATCTTGCTCTTTGTTCGCTTCAGCGTCTGATACCATTTTATTGATCTCTTCTTCGCTTAGTCCTGAACTTCCACTTATTGTTACGCTTTGTTCTTTACCACTTGCATTATCTTTTGCACTTACACTTAGAATTCCGTTTGCATCAATATCAAATGTAACTTCTATCTGTGGTACTCCTCTTGGACTTGGTGGTATTCCTTCAAGGTTGAATTGTCCTAAAGACTTATTATCTTTAGCAAACTCACGTTCTCCTTGTGTCACATGAATTGTAACTGCTGGTTGATTGTCTTCAGCAGTAGAAAAAGTCTTTGATGCCTTAAATGGTATTGCAGTTCCTTTTTCTATAATCTGGGTAGTCACTCCACCCATAGTTTCGATTCCTAAGCTTAACGGTGTAACGTCAAGTAGTAATATATCACTATCACTTGTACCAGTAAGAACTGCACCTTGGATTGATGCACCACGAGCTACAACTTCATCAGGGTTTACAGACTTATTAAGATCTTTACCAAAGAACTCTTTTACTTTTTCTTGTACTAAAGGTATTCTTGTACTACCACCTACCATTACTATTTCTTTAATGTCACTCTTAGCAACACCAGAGTCAGCTACAACATTTTTTATAGTCTCAATAGTCTTTGCTACAAGGTCTTCTATCATACCCTCAAATTTACTTCTTGTGAGCTTCTTTACTAAGTGTTTTGGTCCAGTTGCATCCATCGTGATAAATGGAAGATTTATTTCTGTTTCATTTGCACTTGAAAGTTCTTTTTTTGCATTTTCAGCAGCTTCTTTTAGTCTTTGAAGAGCCATAATGTCATTTTTAAGATCTATTCCAGTATCATTTTTGAACTCATCAGCTAACCAGTCAATTACTCTATTATCAAAGTCATCACCACCAAGGAATGCATCTCCACCAGTAGCATTTACTTCAACAACATCATCACCAGTTTCAAGTACTGTAACATCAAATGTACCACCACCAAGATCATAAACTACTATTTGCTCACTTGTCTTTTTATCTAGTCCGTAACTTAGAGCTGCTGCTGTTGGCTCATTGATTATTCTAAGTACATTTAGACCAGCTATTGTACCAGCTTCTTGCGTAGCTTTTCTTTGAGCATCATTAAAATATGCAGGTACTGTTATAACTGCGTCAGTTACATCTTCACCAAAATAACTCTCAGCATCACTTTTAAGCTTACCAAGAACTTTAGCAGATATCTCTTGAGGAGTATATATCTTACCATCTATTTCAATAGCACAAGCACCATTTCTGTCAGTTATATGATATGGTAATTTAGTCTGAGCTTCTTTAGCTTTTTCTTCATTACTCATAAGACCCATTATTCTTTTGATTGAGAATATTGTTTTTTCTGGATTTGTTACAGCTTGTCTTTTTGCTGTATCACCTACAAGTATGTCACCTTTGTCTGTAAAAGCTACTATCGAAGGAGTTGTATTCTTACCTTCTTTATTTGCTAAAACTTTTGCTTCTCCACCTTCGTATGTTGCCATACAAGAGTTTGTTGTCCCTAAATCTATACCTATTACTTTTCCCATAATTTAAAAGTCTCCTTAAATAATTTATAATTCATCACTCATAATTTTTCAGTAGTTACTTTGCTACTGAAACCATTGCGGCTCTTAACACTCTATCTTTTATTTTATATCCCTTTTGTAGGACTTGTACTATTTCGCCACTCTTCTTATCTTCACTTTCAACCTTTATCACAGCTTCGTGAAAATTGGGATCAAATTCACCTTCACACTCTATTTCAGTAATACCAGCTCTCTCAAAGACCTTGTTAAACTGATCAACAGTAATATTAATACCATTTTTCAAATCTTCCAAGCTAATTTCTTCATTTTTGATAGAAAGGTCAAGAGAATCAATCACACTTAACAAATCCCTAGCAAAGCTTTGAGTCGCATACGCAATAGAATCAGCTTTTTGCTTTTCTAACCTTCTTTGCATATTAACAAACTCTGCATTTGCACGAAGAAACTTCTCTTCAAGTTCTTTATTCTTTGCTTTAAGTTCTTCTATAGACTCAGTAACACTTTCTTTTTCATCAGAATTTTCTATGTTTTCGTCTACATTATCATCAATATAAGATTGCTTCAGATCATCTATATTTTCTTCATCCATTTAGACTCCTAAATAAAAACATTATTTTTATGTTTGGAATAATATAAAAAAAAATCTTTTTTGTCAAGACTTTAGTTTAGTGTATTTTGTATAGATTAGTTTAGTCTTATGGACTAACATTATGAAGGCGATAGAATATAGTTTTAATTTACATATAATATATGATATAATAAATGTAGATACATTTCATAAGAAAGAAGAGGGGGCAAAGATGTTAACACTACTATTACTGTTAGCAGGAGGAGCGTTAGCATCAGGATTTTTTGGTAAATTCCTAAGTCCAGATGGGATGGGCAAAGTAGGTGTTGAACAAGAAGAGCCAGAAATAAATGAAGAAGAATTATTATACAACATGGGAGACCAAGCATCAGAGTCACAAAACGATGATGTCTTTGCTAATACAGAGGAACTAAGTGAAGAAGAAAAACAAGACT
>CACVAW010000021.1 GCA_902727925.1 uncultured Campylobacterales bacterium
TAGCTTATTTATTAGCATATATCGTAGGAGCTATTCCTTTTGGTTTAATTCTGGTAAAGACCTTTACAAAAGAAAACTTACTTGAAAATGGAAGTAAAAGTATAGGTGCAACAAACGTATATAGAGTGATTAAGATTAGTAACCCAAAACTTGCACTGAAACTATCTATTTCAACTATTATTTTAGATGTATTAAAAGGATTAACTCCTTTAGTAATTGCTTTTTATTTTTTTGATATTGGACATTCTGCTTTATGGATGATGGGGATACTTTCTATTATCGGACATTGTTTTAGTCCATTTCTTAATTTCACAGGTGGTAAAGGTGTAGCAACAGCTCTTGGAGTTGGAGTATTCTTTTTACCTATTGAAGTTGGAGTTGGAATTCTTGTATGGGTAATACTTGCTAAAACACTCAAGATATCTTCACTATCTTCATTAGGTGGGATGTTAGCGTTTTGTATATCTTCATTTATCATTCATTCTGAGATTCCTTATATAGATACTCATACTCCTGTTGTTATTATTACTTTTATAGTTTTTTATCAACATATACCAAATATAATAAGACTTTTTAATAAAGAAGAGTCAAAAGTAGTTTAATGCAAATAAGAGTTGATCAAGAGTTTGATACTATCATCGGAATACTAGATTTCGAACGAGTACAAAAACAAAAAATAACCATAAACACAGTAATCAATTATCACTATAAAGGTGATGGTATATTCCTTAATTACGCTGATATTGCAAGTGATGTAAAAAACAATATCGAAACTAATAAGTTTGAACTAATAGAAGATGCTTTGATATCCACAATAGAGTTACTCTGTAATAATCACACAAAGATAAAAAATATACAGATGAAAATATCTAAACCCAATATCATAGAAGATACAGTAGTATCAGTAAGCCTATTCAAAGAAAGATAATCAAAATGAAAAAATTCTTGGGGTCTATATTATTATTTGCATTATTATTTAATAGTACCCTACTCTCATCTCATATTCACTTTGATGATGAAGAAGCTAGTAATAGTTGTGAAATATGTACTATAAACAACTTCTTAAATGATGACTTTATACCTGTATCTGCTGATTTTGATACAGTATTAAATATACAAACTTCTGTAAAGACGTATATATCAAGTTCTCTTTATCCTAAAAACAAATCAAAACTCAAAAAACTTCGCGATCCTCCTTTACATATAATTTAATCTAACAAAACACAAAAATAAATTATTATGTCAAGGAACATTAATGTCTAAAAAAACTATATTAACAAGCGCCCTATTACTAACTTCGCTTAACGCGTTTACACCTAACATATCACTTAATACTGATATGAGTTATGCTACAAAAAATATTGCAAATTCTGAGTTTGGTCATCTTGAGATACCAGCTATTATTCATGGTCTTGGAGGTCACTCTCATGGTGGTGAAGAAGCTAGTGCTATGAATGAAGATGGATTTAATCTAAACTATGTAGAACTTGGTCTTTCAGCTGATGTTGATCAACTTTTTTCTCTTACTTCATTTTTTCATATAAGCGAGGAGTCGATAGCGGTAGAAGAAGCATTCTTTACTACAAACAAACTAGGCTTTAATACAAAGTTAAAAGGTGGAAAATTCAGATCAAGCTTTGGTCGTATAAACGAAAAACATCACCATACTTATGACTTTGCTGAAATACCTTTAGTGTATCACGGATTTTTAGGAAGTGAAGGATTAATAGAAAAAGGTCTCCAACTTCAAAAAACTTTTGACTTACCGCAGTACCTTATGGCTGGGGTAGAAGTATTTGCAGGTGAGAATGAAAATAGCTTTGGTACTGGAAATATTCAAGCAGTTAATGCAGAGGAAGATGATATAGCAGTAAAAGGCAATGACTCTCCTAACCTAATTGTAGGGTATGTAAAAACTGCTTATGACTTAAGTGAAGATACAACTATATTAGGAGGTCTTTCTGTAGCAAGTGGTGAACATAGAATAGATCACTTAGAAGATGAACATCCACATGCACTAAGTGGAGATACTACAATAGTTGGAATTGATCTAAGTATGAAAAAATACTTTGATAGCTATTCTTACTTATCATTTGAGAGTGAAATACTATATAGAGAACTTGATGGTAAAAAGTATGAATATGCTGATGCTGCGCAAGATAGTTTTGCCTCAGCAGACCTTAATAAAAAACAAGCAGGATTCTATGCTAATCTTGTATATGCATTTGACAAAAACTACAAAATCGGTGCAAGATATGAAGGTTTTTTCAAAAACGAAGTTAACGGCATAGATAAAGAAGATGATTTATATAAAACATCTCTGATGGTTGAATACGCTCCAAGTGAATTCTCAAAAATCAGACTTCAATATAATAACAATAGAGCTCTATACAATGAAGATGAAGAAAGACAAAACTTACACTCATTTATACTTCAATTCAACCTATCTATAGGTGCACACGCAGCACACGCGTACTAGGAGTCAAATATGAAAAAACTCTTAATACTTGCAATACTTAGTTCTCTTGCATTTGCAAAGCTAAATGTTGTAGTAACTTATCCATATATTGCAGACCTAGTGGATAATATAACTGGTGATAAAGTAAATATAAAAGTACTTGCAACTGGCGATAGAGATCCTCATCATATAGTGCCAAAACCATCTCTTATATTAAAGCTTCTTAAAGCTGATATCCTTATTAGTAATGGAGCTAGTCTAGAAACTGCTTGGTTAGAACCACTAGTAACAAACGCAGGTAACTCTAAAATCAACAAAAACAGTAATGGTTTCTTAGACTTGAGCCAAAATATTAAGTTGATAGAAAAGCCTGTGAATATTACAAGAGCAAATGGAGATGTTCACGCAGAAGGGAATCCTCACTTTGTTCTTGATCCATATAATATAAAGCCACTTACCTTAGCGATCCTAGCAAGACTTAAAACTCTTGATCCTAAGAATAGTGATTTGTTTGTAGATAATGCTACTAGCTTTATATCAAGTTTTGAAAAAAAGATAAAAGTCTATGAATCAAAAATGTCAAAAACAAAATACAAAAGTATAATTCAATATCATCCATCATTTAATTATTTTTTGAAAAGATTTGGCATAAAAAATGTAGCAAATATAGAACCATTACCAGGTGTAACTCCTAGTTCTAAATATATATTAAAACTAATTAGTATTATAAAAGAAAAGAATATAAAACTAATACTTCAAGATGTATACCACAAAAAAGATACAGCAGAGTTCTTATCTAAAAAAACAGGTATAAAAATAGCTAGTACACCTCATGACTTGTATGGAAATATTACAAGTATAGAGAAGTTATTTGATACCATAGTAAGAAACTTTGAATGATAACTCTTTTTTTTAATGTAGCTATTTTACTTTTAGCTTTGGTGATGATTCATAGCTATTTTGGAATACGCATTTTAAAAAAAGGTATAGTATTTACCGACCTTGCCATCGCTTCGATGGCAGGGTTTGGGATAGCTTTTAGTATTGTCTTTGTTGATTGTTGTTATACATATCACTTTAGCTTTTTGTTTTCTATTATTGGCGCTGTTATAATAGCTCTGATGATAAACAAAACAAAACACATAGAAGCCTTCATAGGACTTTTGTATATACTTAGTTCAAGTGCGACTATGATAATACTAGCATCTCAAGGGACGGAACACTTTAATGAAATACTAGCAAGTGACATACTTTTTACGGTAAACATATATGAAAGTGTATTTATATACCTTTGTGTAGGAGCTGTATTGTATTTGACTAGAAATTCAAAATATAGCGAGTGGATATTTTTCATTGCACTTGCAGTTACTGTAACCTCTTCAGTGAATGTTTGTGGCGTTTTGGTTGTATTTAGCTTACTTGTAGCACCTGCACTAATAGCACTCAATCAAAACAAATATCCTCCCTATATATTAGCTATTGTACTAGGCACTGTACTAGCCTTTATATCTTTGATAGGGTCTTTTTATTTTGATCTTCCTACTGGATATAGTATAGCTTTTGTTTATGCTATAAGTAGTGTCTTATTTTTGATAACAAAAAGAGTATTTTAAACTAAGTTTTGGTTCTATATATTTATAGAACCAAAACTATTATTGTCTTCTTATCACACCAGCATTTATAAGACTTACTTAAAAAACTTTTACCCAACGTTGTAGTTATTGTTGTAGATTCATTATTAGTCTTCTTATTCGTTTGAATCTACCTACTCTTTTGTTCTTGTATTGAAAATATTTTAAAACTATATCGATATATTTTATACTTTAATTATTTAATTTTATTAAAAAAATAGTATCATTCTTTTAATATTTATAAAGGATTGAAGTGAATAATTGTACTATATGTAATAGTAAACTTAAAATCGTATCGTTACAATGCGAGATATGTGAGACAACTTTTACTGGAAGTTTTACTCTATCAAGACTTTCAAAACTCTCAAATGAAGAACAAAAACTAGCTGAAGAACTAATAATATGTGAAGGTAACTTAAAAAATTTAGCAACTACCCTAAATACAACATATCCAACACTAAAAAAGAAAATAATCTTATTATCACAGAACATGCAATCACTAAAAGAGCAAGATGAAAAAACTGTAGAGAATATATTAAACCAAATAGAAAAGAAACAAATCACACCCCAAAAAGGTCTCAAATTAATTAAGGAGCTAAATTATGAATTATGAAGATAAAATAAACTCAATGAAAGAAAGGGGAATCTTAAATAACTCCGAAGCAAAAGAGTTTAAAAGCAGTCTAAAAACAACCCCTAAACAAGATCACAAACAAAAAATAGATTACACCAAGTTTATATTAATCGGTTTAATTACCTTGATAGTAATATCGCTTTTTTTTCTACTAAATAACTCTCAAAATTCAAATACTATACAAAATATATCAAATACACTAAATACAAATGATGTAGGATATATATCAGAGTTTAATGTCCTCTTAATAGTTTTAGTATTTATTAGTTGTTGTGTTATTATAGGGGCTTATATGTTTATGATTATATCTTCAAATCTGCTAAAAAACCTCCAAGAAAAAATAAACCAATTCAACATGAACTTATCAAATGCCACTGCTTATAAAGATAATGTACATAGCCTCTTAAATGAGACAATAAACAAAGTAACAAGCCATGAAAAGGATATATTTTTAAATAACCCTAAAGAAGTAAATGCACTTTTGGATACTCAACCTGAATTAAAATCAAATCAAAATTTCATATATTTACAAAATGAGCTTTTGAATGCTATAGACTACGAAGAAAATACTAAATACCAAAGAAATGTATATATACAAAAATACAATGCAAAAATATCAAAATTCCCAATATCTCTACTCAAAAACTTTACTAGAATTTCATACTAAGGACACAACATGAATTCATCAACTATAATCAAACTAATATCATCTCTAATAATAATTGTACTTATAGTACTCTTCTTTGTCTCATATAACGGACTCGTAGAAAAGGAAGAAAAAGTCCTCTCATCTTGGTCACAAGTGGAAAGTCAACTACAAAGAAAGTTCGACTTAATGGATAACTTAGTAAAAACTGTAAAAAACTTCGCCAAACATGAAAAAGAGATACTAACAACCGTAACCAAACAAAGATCTCAAAATAATTTCCAAAAAATCCAATCATCATTAAGTAAGAATAAACAACTACTCTCACAAGTAAATCTAAGCGACCAAAACTCCCTAAAGAGCTTATCATCAAAACAAAATCTACTAAATCAAAATCTAGGTAGACTAATAGCAGTAGCCGAGAACTATCCAAATATAAAATCAAGTGATAACTTCTTAGCTTTACAAGCCCAAATAGAAGGTACAGAAAACAGAATAAATATAACTAGAATAATGTTTAATAAAAGTGTAAAAGAATTCAACTCATATAAAAGAAAAATACCAAACAATATAATATCTAGCTTTGGAGGATTCAAAAGAAAAGCATATTTTGAAGCAAATACTCAAGCTAAAGAAAAATGGGAAATAGAATTTTGAAAAAAATATTCAAATATTTAGTATCAGATATGCTAATCCAACTTTTACTAAAAGTAATTGTTTCGGGAATTTGTATTTTATTGCTTACTATAGTATCAAATTTATATGTACAAATAATGGTGTTTTTGATACTTGTCACAACTACAATGGTATGAAAATATTTATTTTTTATATTGATGATGTACTTCATATTTTCAGTGCAGATAAATGTTTAAACAGTGATACAGATAACACTTGCAAAAACCAATTAAAGGGATCAAACCAATGATACAAGACATCTTATTTATAGGAATCACTATATGAAAAAACTACTTATTTTATTTATAAGCGTCTTCTTATATTCACAAAATCTAGTAATAGATGAAATATCCTTGCTTTCAAGTGAACAAAAAGAAAACATCACAAAATATCATGAAATGCTACTAAAAGAGTATGACATAGACTACAGAGTAGTCATCACTAATAGTGATCATAATATATCGCTATATGCAAACGAAAACTTCAATAGTTTACAAAAAAACTCACTCTCAAAAAGTGGCAAAGCCCTACTTTTAGTTATAAATAAAAATCAAGACACGGTAAGACTAGAAGTAGGAATATCATTAGAACATATATATACAGATATGTTTGTCTCATATATCGAACATAGACAAATGCTACCCTTCTTTAGAGATAAAAAAATACCACAAGGTATACTAGGTACAACAGAGTTTATCTTCCAACGAATTATCAACACAGATGATAGTGAACTACTAGCTATCATGAATAGTGAATCTATGGGAGCAGGAGCAAAAGCTAAAATAAACTCCAATAAAAAGAATATAAAATCTACCAAGCATTTAAAAAACATCAAAAGAAATGCCACTCCACTAGAAATCCTAGAACTATACATACAAAAATCAAGAGAATATAATAATAACGAGTTAAAGTAAGGTTTTGGGTTGCTAAAAAGTTAAGTTAAGCCCTGTAGTATCGGGTCTAAAAGGGATTTATTTACAATGAGTTGTAAAAAAGTGTCCAATATGTCTAAAAAAAGAGGTAAAAAA
>CACVAW010000022.1:0-19239 GCA_902727925.1 uncultured Campylobacterales bacterium
CACTTTCTAACAACCTTATTCTATTATAAAATATCTTTCAAAACATTGTTTACAATTTTTTTAGGGTCTATTTTGTTCTTAGATTGCATTACCCAAGTATCTAATTGAACCTTATCAAAAAGAAGTTTTCCAGCTTTTTTATAGTAGTGAATACCCTCAAAAAAATATTCATTTTTTAGTTTATGAATACGGTCTTTTGAGTATCCTAAATAGTGAGCTGTTTCAGATATATTTAACCATCTTTTAATACCTAAAACCTTTACTTCTAGTGCTTTAACGGCTAAAAGTAACTCATTTATTTTTTGCAATTCTTCAAATGGGATATTCATAGTATTTTTTGCCTTAACTCAAAGTTCTCATTTCTAATATAAATAAGCTCATCTAAGTGAAAAACTTCCATTATTTTATTTGGATTTTTTATAGATACAAATATTTTCAAAGAATTATTTTTAACTATCTTTGTTAAAGCATTCAAACTAAATTTTGAATAAAGAAGTTTATATAAGTTAAGTGGTGCTAGTGTTTGACTAGAGTTAAACCTAATAATTCTATTTTTAGAATACCAAGCATTGAGATATTTATCTTGAACGCTTAGGTCTTCTTGTTTTGATAATGGAAGAGTTTTATTGATATATTTCATTATGTAAGATTTTGCACTTTGTATATTATGCTCTATCTTATTTGTTTTTGTGTTAAAAAGTCTTTTAAAAGCAGTTATAGTTCTGTTTATTCTATTCTCTGGTATATATAACAATACGTGTGTATGTGGTGTACCATCTTTGTGTGGTTCGTTTACTCTATAGTATATTCTTTGATTTTTGTTTAATTCTTTTAGACTTCTATCTTGTCTTAATTTTGAATACATTTTTGTTAGTATTTTTATAGCTTCTTTTGGTGTAGTTCCGTTATATTTTGGATTTGGTATTAATTTGTTTGTTGTTTTATTATATTTCATTTTGTGAAATTCACTAGGTAAAGTTAAAGTAATAAATAATGGTTTTAGCTTTTTATCTTCGGCTGTTTGTACAAGTGTATTGATTCTATTTTGAATTTGAGCGTGATATCTATTTGGATTATGATTTGCTGATATTGTTATATCTGATAGAGGTATTTTATTACGTGTCATTTTGTCATATATGAAATTTTTGTTTAAAAAATCTTTTTGATTTTGATGTTTGATTTTAACTTCATTGTAATCGTATAAAGTTAGTCCATAATAATTTATGTCCACAACTTTTTTATAAGTAGTCAAGGAGTGAGAAAAAAATGAGTTTCGCGACGCCTCGCAATTCTCATTATTTTTCTCATCTCTTTTTATACTTTTTGTATTATTTATTAAATTTTTAGTATACTTCATTTATGTTATTTCCTTATCTAGGTAATACAGGTCTAAAGAAATCCCTTTGGCGAGTTTTTTCTTTAGACTGCTTTTTTAGATACCCATAAATACGACTTGCTTATCTCTTACATAATAACTACATTCCACTTGAACAGTTTTACCAATTTTATCTTTGTACATAGGTATTTTTTCATCTGGTACGCTCATATAGAAATTGTCATTTTTTATAGAACCATTTTTTAGTTTTCTAGTTCGAATTATTTCCAAATAGAACTTGCCTTGTTTTACTTCTCCTGTACTTTTATCTGTATAATCATCTCCCTTATATGAAGAGTTGATTTGTCCTTCTATTATTAGTTTCATTGTTCATCTCCTCTTTTTTGTAACTCTCTTTTGAGAGCATTTATTTTTAATTTTAATGATGTAAGTTCATCTTCCAAAATTATATCTTTACCATTATCAAGTGTTATAATTTGTTCTCCTTGATTTACATGTAGGTGATGTAAATCTGCAAAACTTTCTTCTAGAACATTAAGTTTATTAATGATATTTAATGTTGGAACATCATATAAGCCTTTATCTTCATCTATAGCTGATTGTATTAATCCTAATATCATATCAGTCATATTTACACTGCTTTTGTTACATAATAACTCAAATTCTTCTTTCATTGAAAGAGGAAACTGAAAACGATAACCCATCTTCTCTTCATTAGCTTTTTTCGCATAATTTAATGCATTTTTTAAACTCATTTTTTCTCCTTTTGTGAATTTATGATAAAACTATATCACATAAAAACATATATGTCAAATTTATTGTCCTTAAAAACATTGTATTATATGAGGTTTATTCTGTATTAAAATTGTCTTATTGTTTTTAGATAAAAAAAAGCTAAAGATTTTACTCTTCAGCCTTATATATTTGAATTTATAAAGAAGTCAATAATCTAATCTCCAGTTCCACCATTCTTAGAAAAATGTTTATAAGTTTTTCTAAATTTTCTAAAATCATAATGATTACACTTTTGTTCGTAAGTATAATCTACATAATACCAACTATGTCCAACATAAGCATTAGTTCTATATCTATATGATAATATATTATAATTTGTTTTATATGAATAACAATACTCACCATCTTCGTTTAATTCAGCTGTTTCATCTAATATTTCTTTAAACTCTCCACCAAGTAAAGCTTCAGATAAATCATATGTATAGCCACTTTTATGATAAAAATAATATATTCTATAGTTCTGAGATAATCTTTCACATTCTGTGGGCTCAATTGTTACACCGTTTGGTATCTTCTCCAATATAGCTTGTATCTTAGTTAAATCATTCCCTTCAGAATTTGGTACAGCTAGAAGTGGGGTTATTTTTTTCTTTTCATCTAGTGTACAAATAGAATTATATTTCTCTTGTCCTCCTAAAGTTATATTATAATCTCTTGTTAGTATTTCAGTATCATTTGTATTGTTATTATCAGAATTATTTTCTTCACTACTAATACCACCACTAATTGTTATTAAGCTTTGACAGTCGTAAGGGTTTTCGTTAGCATTCTTTATACTTGACCCCTTACAATTATTTGATAGCACTTTTTTGCCTTCTACATTGTAGAAGTATAAATGTTCTGTATTTACATTTGTTGCGAACGGATATACATTACTATATATATCTGCTGTGTAAAGGTCTTGAACATTTACTTTATAGTAACAAGTTCCTTTACCATTTTCTCCTACTATCTTATATCTACTTCCTATATGGTTTGCTTGTATTTTTTCATCTGTACCTGTTAGTTCATAGCAACCATCTTTTATTGGCGAAATATCACATTTATTTGTGATTATCTCTCCCATTAGGTTTTCTATTTGTTCTCCATCTCGTGATGCTTTTACGTATTCTCCATCTACTGAATATACTAACTCTGTATCATTAAAAGGATATACATCTTTTAGTATTTGGTCTGTGTTTAAGTCAAGTGGACTATCAAATCTATGTTTTAAGTCTACTTTATAGGCACAAGTACCTTTGTCTTTTTCTTCGTGTATATACCATTGGCTAGGTTTGTTTTCTAGACTATCTAAGAACCACTCTATATCTGAGAGTATTTTTTTTCTTGAGTTTTCGCCTCTTAGATATGAGTGTACAAAATAATGACCTTTACCTATGGTTATATTAACATCATCTACTATTATGGTTTCATTTGTATCATCATTTGTAACTGTATATGGAAGTTTTGAAAATAGTGTGTTTGTACCATCATCAGATTTTAGTGTTATATGTAAACCATCTTCTTCTACATTATTTGTATATGGTCCTATTGCTAAATGTTTTAAATAATTTTTATATTCACTAGTGTTAATATTTTGATAAAAGTCATTTGCAAAAAATGTTCCTTGTCCATGTGATATTAAAAGAGCTCTATGAGAATTTTTGAAACTTTTTTGATAGGCTTCTCCTAACATTTCTTCTACATTGCCATTTTGCCAACCAACTATATGTTTTTCTGTATCTCTTACTACTTGGTCTAGTGTCTCTCCACTTATTTCTAATATACCTGCAAGTATTTTTAGGACTTTACCTTTACCCCAAGTTACAACATTACTTATAAGTGTTAAGCTATTTCCTACTATTTCTAGAAAACCAAATAAATCAATATGTTTACTTATTTGTCCGCTATCTTGTAGTTGATAAAAGAATTCTAAGAAGTCTGTTACAGTGCCTTGGTCCCAGTTGTGGAGTATTTCAAAATTTAAGTGTTGTGTTTGTTTTTGAGGTAGAGTTCTTAAAACTATTTCTTCTAATCTTTGTAATGAATTTTCTACTTCTCTTTCACTTACCCACGCATCATTAATAAAATAAAAATCTATTTTTCGTTCATCAATTGACGCATAACCTAATGAGAATATTAAAGAAAGAAAAGCTAATATTTTCATTATTTATCCAATATGGTTATATTTTGATCACAATCATCTATGGTATTCTTACCAAGCGAGAAGCTATGTCCTCCAAGACTTGCTTGATAAGTAAAATATGCTTTTTGTCTTTCTCTTGTATCATAAATAATGTCTTTAAATTTAGAACTTGTTAAGTTATAAGTATTTCCTAATTCAAAATAGTGGTCTATATCTGTATTTTTAGATTTTTTTCTAATCCAATATTCATTACATTGTAAATTTCTACTAAAAATTTTATAGATTTCATCTTCATAACCTCTTTCAGGATTTTTTAATATTTTACTTACACTTTTGGCATCTTGAGAAAAAATAGAATAAGCTACTCTTTTATTCTCATCATTTTTGTATTTATTATAAATATAAATTTCAACATCATCACGAATACCATTATCATTACTATCTATTCCTAATAGTTCTTCTTTCCCTTGTTCGCCTGGATCAGCTGGTAGTTCATACTCTGGTGAGTTCATATCATTGTCAGGTAGAGAGTCTAAGTACTCTTGAACCTCAGGGCTATTTATCTCTTGTGGAATATTCATCTCTATATTAGTGTTGTTTGTATCTCCACAACCTATAAGCAAAAACCCTACTAATAATATTGATATCTTTTTCATCATAAACTCCTTAACATATAATAGCAAAACTAAACTAAATAAAATTTTGTGATACATTTCGTACTGCTATGATATTTTACTTTGACCTTAAATATTTATTTCGCAGTACGATTTAGTGCTTTAGATAAGATTTTACTTTTAATATAAAGCTAAGAAAAAAATAAATTAGCTTTAATCTTTTACCTTTAACTTTCATATTTTTTAAACTTTGAATTGTAATTTTTGGTAGGGCTTTACCTGTTATGAGTTTTTCAATATTCTTTTGGTTTTTTATTATGGTCTTTGTTAGATTGATTCCTCTGATTTTTGGAGTTAGTATTAAGTACTTGTATATAGTTTGTTTTTTGATATCAGATAAAGGTATTATTTTGCCTACTCGATAACCTACGCTATAAATTACGATAGATTTTTTATCTAGGTTTTTATTTTCTGTATAATTGGTTATCTTTGCTATTTTAGAGAGTTTCATCTTATACCTCATTTTGATCAAAACCCACTATAGAGGTTTGAAAAAAGATATTAACACAGATAAACTTACTTAATCACACTATGGTAGGTTAAATATGTCTAAAAAATTAACAAAACAACAGAAAAAGATTATTTATAAACAAATTGGGGCTAATGTAAAAAAATATAGAGAAGAAAAAGGTTATACTCAACTAGAGCTTTCGTATGCGATGGGATACTTATCTGTTAGTTTGGTTTCGGCAGCCGAACTTTATTCTAGTGAGAAACATTTTAATATAGAGCATTTATTTAAAATAGCTGATATACTTGAAATAGATGTTTGTGAGTTATTAAAGGGTATTGATATTAGTTGATTTTCAATTGTGCCAAAATTGTGCCAAAAATACATCAAATTAACTATGTTTTTTGGTTTTACTTTTGTTAGAAAGTGGCTTTTTATGGGTATTTATGGTTTTTTATATTTATTTAATAAAATCCTATCATCCGCACCATCAACTAGCTTTTTATACTAAAAACTAAAAGACACTGAAAAATCAATTGAAAAGTCCTTTTCAATTACTCGATCGTAAGCGTACATAGGTATGCCTATGCTTAGTGATGTTTGGAGGTTTTTTGAGTAGGTACTGAGACCTATTGATGAACTTATTAAATATTTGAAAATGTTTTTATCATATTCAACTACTCCACCATCAAAGCCGATAAAAGGCTGTAGTACTACATTTATTCCGAATATTTTTTTATTTAAATTTAGAACTAAGTCATTTTTTGAGACTATTCCTATTTCGCCACTATAGTTTAAGTTTTCAAATCCTCTTACACTGTAAAGTCCACCTATACTAAAAAGCTCAGTAGTATAAAGTTTATGCTCACTATACTGTGAAGAGATTTGGTTTTTTAGGATCAGTTGTTTATCAAAGAGATTAAAGTAGCTAGTGAGGAAAACATCTAAGTTATATGATGTGGACTGGGCTTTTTTGTGTTCGTGATCACTGTTTTTTAGTGGGTCAAAAAGATCTACTCCTTGATTTATTTTAGCACTTAAGTTTAGGTTTGATGATTTTATGTTTGTATTTAGGTTTAGTCCTAGGTGAGCAATAGTAAGTTTAGAACTCGAGACTCTTATTAGTTCGTTTGCTATGAAGTTATAGGTTTGTTTTATGTCTATTCCACTTTTAAGCTTTAGTATGGATTTGGCATCTCTAAAGATAGTGTATTCAAGGTTATGAAAATGAGTGTCACTTTTTCCACTTGATATGAAGTCTCTATTTTCTCCTTTGATTTTTGAGCGGTATAAGAAGTTTCTGTATCCTCCAGAAAAGAGAAAGTATCCAAAAGGGATAGAGTACTTCCAACTAGCACTTACACTTCTCTTGTCATTGTTTTGAGACAAGGTACCATCTAGAGATGCGTCAAATTTGGTATGAAGACCAAAGAGATTTTGGGCTGATATATTTACAGCGCCTTTGCTTTGTCCTGTTATATCTTTACCGTTATTGTTTAGGGATATATTTGTATGGATTGGAAATTTTCTGAGGTTTTTGATATTTACTTTTGTATGAGTGAAGTTTTCGGGCTTTAAGTCAATTGAAGCGTCATTAGTTTGCAGGGCATTTATATGTTCTAGTCCCATTTCTATATCTCTTAGGTTTAGAGTTTTATTTTCTAGGTTTGGGAATGTGAGTATTGATTTTATGGTTTTATTATTATCAAAAGTTATATTAGAGATTTTGTTTTCGTTTATGTTGATTATGATTGCGTCAAAAGAGAGGTTCTGAGGCTTCATATAAGCGTAACTTGTGACAAATCCTCTTTTTATATATTCATTTGTTAGTTCTTTTAGTAGGTTTTTTATCTCTATTGAGGTTAGGCATTTTTTGTATCTATTTGTGATAGGTTCTAGCTCTTTGTTGGTTATTTTGTGGTTATTTAGGATAATGATTCTTTTTATGTTAAAACATTTTGTATTCTGTGTCTTTTCTAGTTTTTTTAGGGAGTAGTTATTTGCTTGATATTTAGCGTTTTGGTTTTGCTCTTGATGTAGAATTCTGTTTTTTTCATTTAGTAGTATGTTTTGGTTTTGTTCATTGATTCTTGATAGGTCACTTGAATCTATGCTTAACAAAAGATTAACAGAGATTAACAGAATTAAAATTATTTTAGATATAGTAAGCCCTTATAAAAATTTATATTGAAAGTGTATTGTAATGAAATTATTGTTAAAAATATTGATTTTGTATTTTTTAGTGGGATGTGGAGCTGAGAGCGATTTACTTCGTGATGATACTTCTACAGTGCCTAAGAGTTTGGTGTATGAAGCTTTTAAAGATGCAGCTTATAGCTACTACTCTAGAGAAGATGAGAAGATAGGTTTTGATAGGCTAAGTGTAGATAGTAGCTGTAGTACGGTAGGGTGTACTTTATTTCAGAGTAGTTTTGAGCTTTTTGATGGGAATATCAGCCTAGAAGATAGTACAAAGTTTATTTTGACAGATAGTGGTTGGTATGAGAAGTTTTCTTATGATGAATGTAGTTTTAGTTTCATAGGAGATAGCTCTTATAGAGTAGTTTGTCCAGATGGTAGAGATGAGACTCATACTGTTTTAAAGAGTTCTTTGTCCCAAATTAAACTAGGAGAATATGATAGTGATACTATAGAAGAGTCTATGCTAAGAGATACAAACGCAAAATTTGGTATAAATGCCTATAAATATGAGATTTCTTCAATTTTACTTTATTATGAGTTAGAGGGTAAATGCTTTAGTGGGAGTGCAGAGGCTACAAATGAGGACTTGAAGTCATATAGCACTCTAACATGTCAAATGAATAATGAAGAGATACTTTTAAATGATTTAAACGAGTCAAACTCTACTCTTAGTGATGGAACTGCTTGGATGCATTCTATGCTTTATGATAGTTATGACGCTATTTTGATAGAAGATAAGAGTCTTTTTATAAGTTTTTATGATGGAGTTGTAAGAGTCGGTAATATTATCAAAAATCCAAGTAAAAAATACTTAAATAAAAATGCCTTTGATACTATATACACTCAGCTTAGCTCAAAATATACAGATGAGTCTAAAGCTTATTTAGATTTAAAAGATGAGATGTATGAGCTTAAATTTTTTGGTCTTGATGAGGGGTATAAGAAGTTTGTATCCAGCAGTAAGGATAGTGTGAACTTTTCAAAAGGGACATTTTTTAGTACTACTCCAAGTTCAAACTGGATACTTAGTAGCTCTGGACTCAAAAGAGCTCAAGATAACTGTAATATAGACATATATTTTGAGAAGTTTTTTTATGAGTGTGAGGATAATCAAAAAGGTAGTTTTAACAGACTTGAAGAGAAGTCTTTGAGTGAAACTTTGATGTTTCACTACCTAAGAGATAATAATATTTCATTTAGTCTTGATAATAATGATAGCTTTTTCTCAAATGATGCAAAAGAGTTAAGGTATGAGCAAAAAAGTGATAATGAGATATATGTCTTTAATATAGAAAACAGCTTTTTAGTAGGTGCGTCACCTTCTATTAGTAATGCATCAGAACTAAATGCAACTCTTTTTATAACAAATCTAGAAAAAGACGCATATATGAAACTAGAAAATAATGGCTCAGTTATGATTTATGAGACAAATAGTTCAAACGATATAAACACCTCAAACTCAACACTAGTCTCAAATAGCTCTTGGCAAAGCACAGAGGTTTTTGATAAGAATTTAACAAAAATAATACTAAATAGTGATATGAAAAATCACTTTAATACAGCTACTGAAATATATCTAATGGAGTTTGAACTAAGTAGTACAAGAGTAGTATCAGGATATAAAGAACCACAGACAAGCACAAAAAGCTTTTTGAACTTTGATGCTTATAAAGATATACAGAGCAATATAAACTAAAATATAACGAAGGAAATATAGATATGAAAACATTCGCCAGACAAATTTTAAGTACTTATGTAAGTATTGGGCTTACTTTTTCTCCACTTCTTGGAGCAGGTTTACAAGTAGACTTAAGTAACAACAGAGGAAATACAAACCTCACAAACTCAGTAAATGGTATAGACATAGTCAATATCGCCAGACCAAACAATGGTATATCACACAATAGATTTAAAGACTATAATGTAAAAGAACAAGGTCTAATATTAAATAACTCAAAAGATATAGTAGGTACTAATATAGGTGGCGTAATAAATGCCAATACAAATCTAATAAATGGCTCAGCAAACCTAATAATCAATGAAGTAACAAGTACTCACAAAAGTAATATAGATGGTATCACAGAAGTCGCTGGACAAAGTGCTGATGTGATAGTAGCCAATCCAAATGGTATAAATGTAAAAAATGCAGGGTTCATAAACACTCCAAAAGCAACACTAACAACAGCAAAACCAATAATAAGAAATGGCGAATTAAGTGAGTTTAACTTAAAAAATGGCGAGATAGTTATAGAAAAAAGTGACGAATACGGCTTAGCAAGTAGTGGTGAAGTAGAACTTATCTCAAAAAATATAAAAATAAATAGCCCTATAATGGCTGATAGTATAAATATAAAAGCAGGGACAAATGAAAAAGAAATAGTACTTGACTCAACTGAGCTTGGTGGGATGTACGCGAACAAAATTAAAATTCATACTTCATCTGATACAAATCTAAGAGGTAATATCATATCAGGTGATGATGGTTTTAGTATAGACTCTACTGGTATGGTCGTGATTTCTAACACTAAAAGTAGTGGTAATATAGACATAGTAGCCGATCAAAACAAGATAAGTCAAGCTGTAAGTGGGAATGAACTTAACATCTACTCTACAAATGGAAATACAGAGATAAGTGAATTATATTCAAAATCTGGCACAAATATAGTATCAAATGGAATTACAAAAATAAATGAAGCTATAGTATCAGGAGATAGTATAAATATACTTTCAGACGAAGTAATAAATGATGGCTCTATTGTGACACTTGATGATGGAACTCAGAATGATATTATCATAAACTCAAGCTCTATAACTAATAATAACCTAGTTGAGAGTGATGGTAGTGTAGTTTTAAACAGTACTGAATATGTGGCTAATAGTGGAGTAGTAGTATCAAAAAACAATGACATATCAATCAATTCCAAAAACATAAACAATCAAGGTGTAGTACTAGCTAAAGAAAATATTTCACTTCTAGGTAGTGATATATTAATCAATAACAACGCAAATGTAGTAGCTAAAAACGTTTCACTTGTCTCAGAACTAAATATCAATAATAAATCAAATATTAGTGCAGATGAAAATCTAAAAATAATCTCTAAAAATAATCTTAATAAATCAAGTACACTAAGTGCTAAGAGTTTGACTATAGACGCTGATGAACTGCAAAATGACTCATCTATTGTTTACGCAGATGAGATAAGCTTAAGCTCACAAAACCAGAAAAACATCAATTCAAAGATACAAGCGAATAAAAACTTATCAATAGTATCAAGTAAAACACTAGAAAATACAAACAGTGATATAAGTGCGCAAAACGTAGCAGTACTATCATCAAGTGTCATAAATCAAGATAGCTCTATCTTAGCTAAAGAATCAGTAGCCGTGTTAGCAGATGAGGTAGTAAATGATGAGAGCAGTATATACGCTACAAACTCGCTTTCTCAAACGAGCAAAAAAATCTCAAATCTAAAAACAACAACCACTGCTAAAGATATAAACATCAAAAGTGATGAGATAACAAATGTACTTAGTAATACATTAGCTACAAATGAACTAAACCTAAAAACAAAAACACTTAAAAATAACTCTTCATCATTGCTAGGAGATAGTACTCAAATAGAGTCAAGTAGTATCGATAATATTCAAGGTACAATAGCTTCAAATAAAAATCTAAATATCAAATCAAATTCACTTGATAATACAAAAGGTCTTATCAAAGCAGATAATATAAATATAAATTCGGCTTATATAAAAAACAATACCGAAGGAATAATAACAGCTAAAAATATAGATATAACTTCAAATAATCTTCAAAATATAAATAGCTCAAGTATCTCTGCAAATGAAAATTTAAAAATTGCAAGTTCTTTAATAGAGAATAAAACTAATTCAAATCTAAGTGCTGGAGGAAAGCTTGATTTTAAAAGCTCTACTATTATAAATGACAATGCAAACATTCTAGTAAATGGTGATATAAAAATAAACTCATCTACTCTAAATAATCAAAACAATGCAAAAATACAATCAGGACAGAACTTAGATATAAATACATATAACTTAAATAATAAGAATGCTCTTATCTCTACAGAAAAGAATGCAATCATAAATGTGGGTAATTATCTCTTAAATTATCTTCAAGGTAAAATAATCTCAGGACAAAACCTGAATATCAAAGCTAGGAATGTAAATAACCAACAAGGAACAATAAGTTCAGGTAAGGACTTAGATCTATACTCGTACTATAATTTATACAACCAAGGAGGTAGTATAACAGCAAATGGTGATATAAAATTAAATCTAAGATATACCTTATCTAATCAAAATGGGTTTATTCAATCAGCAAATAATATCTTTCTCAAGTCCAATCAAGTTATAAATCAAAGTGGGAAAATACAATCAGGTGAAGATACAAGTATCGATAGTTCAATACTATATAATTATTGGGGTGAAATACTTTCAGGAAATAATATATCGATAAATTCTCCTTATTTATACGGAAACTCTTCAAAAATAACTGCTTTTGGAAATATAAATATAAATGCAAATAATTATTTAAATCTTTATAGAACAAATCTATTATCAAATCAAAAAATATCCTTAAAGTCAAACTATATACAGAGTGCATATTCCAAAATCAAATCAAATATTCTAGAAGTAGATACAAAAACTTTAAATAACTATAGAGGGAATTATGAAACCTTTGGTCTTTTTGACCTAACATCTCCATACATACAATATCTAGGATTTATTAATTCTCATGGTAATACAAAATTAACAACAAATAATCTAACAGTAAACAACAATAATCAAATAAAAATAGGGAAAAACCTGATACTTAATATAGCAGGGATTCTTTCAAATCTTTCAAATATAGTAGCTGGCAATGACATAAGTATCACTGTTAATGATGTAGTAAATCAAGGAACAATTTCGTCTGGAAAAGATTTAGTGATATATGTAAAAAGTTCTTTACAAAACCTTTACTTCAAATCACTAATCAAAGCAAAAGATAACATACTAATAGCAGCAGGTCCAAATGGAGTTAAAACAAACTATCTCAAAAACCATGATGGAACCATAGAGGCAGACTCAGTCTATATAGATACAAAAAACTTTCAAAATATGTATGGAGCAGATATAAAAGCAAATAATGATATTGTTATAAATAGTTCATATTTCAATAATTACTATAGCAGTCTAAACGCAAATAATATTTTCATAACTTCTGATAATATTAGTAATGGTTTTAGAGGTTATATAGCAGCTACAGATACGGCATATCTAAAAAGTAAAAATAACTTATATAATAGGGGAGGGACTATAACAGCTGATAAACTTTCTCTTCTAAGTGACGCAACAGTATATAGTTATGGAAGTATAAACGCTAGAAGTGATATAACTCTAAAAACTACGAAACTCTCAAATCATATGAATCTACTCAAAAACAAAAATAATGTTTCACTCACACTTACAAATGATAACTTCACAATAAATAGATACAACTCTTTTGATGTAGATGAAAACTTATATCTCGATATCTCAGGAAACATCATAAATCAATATGATGGACTCTTAAGAGCAAAAGAAAATATAAACTTAAAAGCTTCAAATCTATCAAATTATGGAGAAATAAGTGCAGGAAATAACTTAAAACTGAATATATCAAATATTTTACTGAATCAAAATGCTAATATTGGTGCGGTTAATAATCTCTCTATTTTAGGCTCAGATGATACAAAAGCAGTAAGAGAAATAAAAAACATAGACTCTATGATACAAACAACAAATGGATATGTAAATCTCCAAACAGATAAACTCTCAAACCTAAGTACTACACTTCCCACACATAAAACTATAGATAAGTCATATCTACGTAACAAAACTATAGATATCACAAAAGATATAAATCTATTAAGCAGTGTAAAAAATGAGATGTTACAAAAGAACTTAAATATAAAAACCTATACAAATGTCTTAAGAGATTCTAAAGGGTATTATTATAATACTACTCAAAAAGTTAGATATATACAAAGATATGCTATACAACGAACATATGGAAATGGGTATATAAAAGGATATACTAAATGGTTTTATAATAATAGGACTTATTATTATAAAGATAGAACTGTTCCAATATATGCATACAAAGACCAAGCAGTAAAAAAGTATATAAATCCAAATGAAATAGTAAATACTAAAGTATCAATAGTCCAAACAGGAAGCCGTACATATCCAATATATACAAGTTGGGGTGTTTATTACCGTACAGTACCTACTTATGGATATACTACAACTATAAAAACAATCAACCAAAATGATATCTATACACATGCCTTAAACAAAAAAGAGCAAGAACTAAGCAAAGACTACAAAGTAACAAAGAGTGGTAATACATTAATCGCAACAGCTATGACTAGAGTAGATATGATGAAAAATAACTATGATTCAGTCTTTGAAGGTAAAGCCAAAATAAGCTCAGGTTCAGACCTCTATATCACTCAAAAAAACCATAATGGTTACTCCCCATCATTAGTTAATAACTATGCTAGTATTGACGCCAAAGGTGATGTACTAATCAATATGCAAAGAAGTATATCTAACATAGCAGGACAAATATCGGGACAAAACGTCTCAGTTATATCTAAATATGGTTATCTATCAAATGTCAGTATATTAAAAAATCTTACTTTAAAGGCTTATGATGGAACTGCCTCATCACAATATCTTTCAACTGCAAATATAAATGCTACTGGGAATCTTCACCTAGGGGCAAGGTATAATATCTCTCTAAATGGAGCTGATCTAAATGCTGGTGGTCAAATCAGTATGAAGTCAGATTATGGGAATATAGATCTAGATACTATAAAAACTTCAGGATATACAGGATATAGTACAAACAATCATCAAGCAACAAGATACAAAACATCAGATATAAGTGCAGGTTCAAATATAGTTTTGAGTGCAAGAAATATAACTACATATGCTTCAGACATAAAAGCAAAAGATCAAATACTTTTAAATGCTACATATAACATAAACACAAATGCACTTAACGATGTAGACTCAAGGTACTATTACACTTCTTGGAAACATGGGTCTTGGTACAAAAGAAAAAGAACTACAATTGAAAGTGCAGTAAGAAAAGAGAGCGTAAAAAGTACAAATCTAGAAGCTGGTAAAATAACGCTACTTGCAAATAATATAAATCTTGATGCTACTATAGCACGCTCGAATACAGATTCAATCATAGCCAAATCAAAAAACAATATCCATATAAAACCTCACGAGTTTATTGACGAATCAAAATATAGTAGACAAACTACAAAAAGGTTTTTAGGAGCAAAATATGGAAGTAGCTCAAATCTAAGTGCTTTTCGTAAACAACTCTTCCAATCAAGCGACCTAGTAAGTGCAAATGATATATCTCTCATCTCAGGAAACGATATAAAAATTGTAGGCTCAAAACTAAACGCAGCAAATAATATAAATCTAACAGCCAAAAACAACCTGACAATTAAAAACGCTGTAGAAACAGCTAAGAGTGAAGAAGAAACAAGTAACAGTGGTTTTGGAGTAGGTGGAAACCTATATGCCAAACTAAAAGAACTAAAAGGCAAAATTACTCAAAATATCAAAAGCTCAACCCTACAAGCTGGTAACAAAGTAAATATGAATGCTGGAAGTGTAGATATTATAGGCTCAAATATACTAGGAGCAAACGGAATAAATATAGTCTCAACCTCAGGAGATATAAACATACTAGACGCAGTAGCTAAAAACCAAGAATACAGAAAAAAAGAAGAAGTAAAACTAAGCGTAGGTGACGCTGTAAAAGGTATAACAGACCTAAAAGAACAAGTAAAAATCAAAAATGGTAAAAAAACTTTTTCATTAGGTGAAGCTACTTATGAAAAACTCGACTCAAACTTACAATACGACAAGGTTACAAGCTCTGTACTAAAAACTCTTGGAGGAGATATAGTACTAAACTCAGCCAATGACCTTACTATCAAAGGCTCACATCTTGATACCTTACAAAAAGATGCAGATGACTTACTTCTAAGCTCAGGCGATATAATTGCCAAAGCAAAGAATATAGCTATACTAGAAGCAAAAGAAACAAGTTCAAACAACAAAGACCATCTAAGCGGAAAAGCTGAGTTAAAATTCACAATTCAACATCAAGCAGTCGAAGTAGTACGAGCAGCAGAAGCACTTAAACAAGCCAAAGACGCTCTTTCACAAGTAAAAGACTCATACAAAAAATATAAAGACAACATAAAAAAATACGAAGATCAGCTAATAAGCCTAAAAGGACAGCTAAAAGCAGGGGTACCAGGAGTAACAAGCCAAGACATCAGTGAACTAAGCGACTACATCAAAGAAGCCAAAAGCGATGAAGCCTGGTACATAGCAAGTATCTCTGCCGCTGCACTTAATCTCACTAGCAAAACAACACAACTTGCCCAGCAAACAGCAGCAGCTGCACAAAGTAGCTCAACATATGGATTTAACGCAGGACTTCAACTAGACATTGATGCTACCAAAGCAGAATCTACAAACATAGCTACTAAATCTATAAACTCAAGTATGAAAGCCAGAAATATAACACTTCTTAGTGATGATAATACGAAAATAGTAGGAGCATCTCTAATCGCTGAAAAGGGTCTAAACCTACATAGTTCTACCCTAGACCTACTAGCATCTCAAGATACCACAAACTCGAAAAATTCTAGCAAGAATGCTCATATCACAATAAGTGCGACAGTTCACGGTGGAGCAAATACAAACTTAAATGCAAGTTTAAATACAAGCTCAGACAGAAGCTACACCTTAAACAACACAAACACAAAACTAAATGCAAACAACATAAACATTAGCACAAAAGGTGACTTAAACATCAAAGGAGCCAACCTACACTCAAAAGATAGCTCTACAATAGATATAGGAGGAGATCTAAACTTCGCCTCAGTACAAAACATAAGCTCATCTAAAAGCAAAAGTTCAGGTATAAGTGCAGGAACTAGTCAAAACGCTAATGGCGACACCTCAGGGGTAAATGCAGGACTAAACCTATCAAATACAAAAGCCTACACCAAACAAACTCTAAAAGCTAGCATAACCTCAAATGGAGCTTTAGAGCTTAATGTAGCTGGCAACACAGCCCTAATAGGTGCTACCATAGCTAGCATAGATGAAGATGGCAAAGATACAGGTAAACTCACCTTCTCAACAGGCTCTTTTGAATTTATGGACTTAAGTGATATAGAACGAAGTAGTGGTATGAACTTTGGATTAAGTGCAAACGTTGGAGTAGATCCAAACAACCCAAATGGTGGTACAAAAGACAATTCACTTGATATCACACACGGAAGTGAAACTCTAAACTACCAAAACAACTCAGCTTATAAAAAGAGCAAAACCTTAGCAACCATAGGAAAAGGGCTATTTAGTGTAGGTGGCAAAAACTACACGGATACAACTCTGAATAGAGATACAGATAATATACAAAAAAACCTATTTGATCTTACTCGTACACAAGGTGATATTGACCTTGTTATCGATAATAGATTGTTTAGTACAGAGGGACGAAGTGAGATAAAAGAAGACTTCAAACGAACCAAAATATTAGCAGACTCCTTAGCTGATATTATTGAAGATTCAGTTTCACTTCTAAGTAATCAAGCAAATGGAGAAACAAGTATTCTAGAGCACATAGAAACAAAACAAAATTTCTTTACAGCTACTAAAAACTTTGTAAACGATCCAGAAAATAAAGTAAACATGGAGACCTTACAAAATGGTAATGCCTCAGCAGAGCAAAAACAGCAAGCATACTCAGCATTAGTAGGATATATATCACAAGAGATGGGAGTAACCTCTACACAAGCGAAATTAATTCTTGCAGATAACATAAAAGGTGGAGTATTTTCACAAGATAATCAAAATATCTATTTAGTAGACAATGATATAAAAAACCTAGGTACAAGTGCTGGGGCAGTAGAAGTATTGGGACACGAAGTGTCACACTATTTAGACTTCACAAAAGATAAAAATATAGATAAAACATCAGAATATAAAGACAATAGAGATAACTACGCACACCTCATGGGAGATGCTACACTAGATTATACAAACTTCAACTACACAGCAAATGGGTACAATGCATTACACACGGTAATAAATAGACAAAACTACGAAAATCAAAATAGAGTTGATAGCTTACTCAATCAAAACGCATTAGAATTTAATTCTCTTGATAGAGATAATATGGATGGGTTTATTGGTAAGATTGGTTCTGGTATAGCTATAAGCTTTTTGGGAATGTTAGAGGCTCCAAAAGATCAAATACCAGACATAAGTGATACATTAAGATTTACAGAATTTGCGTTAAATGTATTACCAATGGGAATCATTGGAGGCAAGCTTTATATTTCTATTAATGGTAAAATTCAAGCAGTATCAGAAAAAGTGTATAATGCGATTAACAAAATTAGAATAGATGTAGATCCAAATGTTCTTAGCTCTGGTGGATTTGGTGGGATTAAGATTGGGATCAAAAATGTTGATAATTTAGTTGATGAATTAATAAAAAAAGGTGTTAAAGTATCTCCTGATAAAGTTTTGGATGCTGTCAAAGTAGATGGAAAAATAATCTTTTTAGAAAAAGGTAATAAGGCATCAGGTTTTGAACATATTTGGTCTGAACATGGTAAAGAATTTTTAAATAAAGGTTTTTCCAAATCTGAAATTCCTAGCCTTATTATGAAAACTGTTTCAAAAGGTAAGATTATTGGATATCAAGGCAGAGGTACAGGAAGACCTATTTATGAAGTATTACATAATGGTAATAAATATAATGTGGCTATTACTATTGGAGATAATGGGTATATTGTAGGTGCTAATTTAAGATCTATTTTTTAACTAGGAGAGTTTATGAGATTACCAAAAGAAATAAAATTTTTTAATGAATATAATTGTTATCCATTATGGTTAAATAATATACATGAGAAATGTACTTTTAATGTAGAAAATGAAAAATGGACATTACCTAATATAAATCCATTATGGTTACCTATTTCTAAAGAATTAAAACAAGAAATAGAAAAATGGGATGATTTTTATCAAAATTTATTTATGAATACTCCAAAAGTATTTAAAGTGAAGGAAATGACATTAAAGGAAAAACAATGGTTTTATAAAAAAGGTAAAGAACTTTTTGAAAGGCTCAAAAAAGAGTTACCAAATGTAAAGGTTTATTATCATGATATGGAGTATGAAAAAGTAGTTGAATGAAAAATTTGTAAGGAACAAAAAGGGACTGAATATTAACTTTTATAACAGATGTTCCATTGTCTTTGTATAGGATTTAAAATGATAGTAGATATTTTTTATAATGTTACTATGTGTGGTAATATATCTAAAAAACTGTATTTAAAAATTAAAAACAATTTATTTTTTGAGGTATTAGATAGACATAATAAAGGTGAAATTGCTAGGGAGGGTAGGTATAAATATAATAATATTATTAGAGAACAAGACTATTTGTTATTTACATTTAATAATAAAAAATTAAATTTTGAAAATTTTGAAGTTTTTTTACAAGAGATAATAAATTTAGAAATAAATTTAGAAATAAATTTAGAAATAAATT
>CACVAW010000022.1:19339-36622 GCA_902727925.1 uncultured Campylobacterales bacterium
AATAAATTTAGAAATAAATTTAGAAATAAATTTAGAAATAAATTATGTTGATCAATGTAATTATAGTTTATCCAAAAAAATTATAAGTTTATTAAATAAGTTAAATACAAATATAAATGTCTCTTGTTATAAGTAAAAGACCAAAAAGAGTCAGAACTTGAAATTTATAAATCATATAGGAGGATTTAATCTTCACATAGGTAAACAATTAAAATTAGCAGATAAAACAAGAAGAGTTGAACCATGATAGAAAGGAGTATAGAAGTTTTTTATAAAGATGATAAGAAATTTGGTGACTTAATAGTAAAAGAAATTATTTTGCCTGTAGTATCAATAGATCTTTTATCTAAATGTTTCAAAATAAATCTCAATGAAGATCCATGTATTTATTATGATTACAAAGTAACGATAGAACAAATCTTGGAGTTGAAAAAGTATATAGATATAGATATAGATATGTATGAATATTTTTTAAGTTGTTCGAGTACAGAATGAAAAAACTTATTTTGTTTATTATCTTTAGTTTAATTTTACTAGCTAACAACCTAAACACAAGCACAAGTAGAGGCTATAGTCTAGATAATACAAATACAATAATCAATGCAAACAATATAAATATCTCTACTAAAGGTGATTTAAACATTGAAGGAGCAAATATCCATTCAAAAGATAGCTCTATCATTGACATTGGAGGAGATCTAAACTTCGCCTCAGTTCAAAACATAAGCTCATCTAAAAGCAAAAGTTCAGGCATAAGTGCAGGAACTAGTCAAAACGCTAATAGCGACACCTCAGGAGTAAACGCAGGACTAAACCTATCAAACACAAAAGCCTACACAAAGCAGACTCTAAGAGCAAGTATCACATCAAATGGAACACTTGAGCTTAATGTAGCTGGCAACACAGCTCTAATAGGTGCCTCAATAGCAGCTATAGATGAGAATGGCAAAGATACAGGCAAACTCACATTCTCAACAGGGTCATTTGAATTTATGGATTTAAGCGATATAGAACGAAGTAGCGGAATGAATCTAGGAATTAGCGCAAATGCTGGAGTAGACCCGCAAAATCCAAATGGAAACACACAAAACAACTCACTTGATCTAACTCACGGAAGTGAGAGTATAAACTACCAAAACAACTCAGCATATAAAAAGAGCAAAACTCTAGCAACTATCGGTAAAGGAATATTTAGTGTAGGAGGTAAGAACTACACTGATACTACTTTAAACAGAGATGTTGATAACATCCAAAAAAACCTATTTGATTTAACAAGAACTCAGGGTGATATTGATTTAACTATTGATAATAGATTGTTTACCAAGAAGGGACAAGACGATATAAAAGAGGATTTTAAACGGACTAAAATATTAGCAGACTCCTTAGCTGATATTATAGAAAGCTCAGTATCTTTATTAGGAAGTCAAGGAAATGGAGAGACAAGTTTAGTTAAGCACATAGAAACAAAACAAAACTTCTTCACAGCTACAAAAAACTTTGTAAACGACCCAGCAAATAAATCTAATATGGAAGTTTTACAAAACGGTAATGCCTCAGCAGAGCAAAAACAACAAGCATACTCAGCATTAGTCGGATACATTTCACAAGAGATGGGAGTAAGTAGTACAGAGGCGAAATTAATAGTAGCAGATAACTATAGAGGATTCTTCTCTCATGAAAATAGCAATATATATATCTCGGACAAGCACTCTACAAGTGCAGACGTAGTTGAGACTATAGGACATGAAGCATCACACTACTTTGACTTCACAAAAGACAAAAACCTAGATAAAACATCTCTATATAAAGACAATAGAGAAAACTACGCTCACCTCATGGGAGATGCTACACTAGACTACACAAATTTCAATTACACAGCAAATGGATACAATGCACTACACACAGTAATAAACAGACAAAACTATGAAAACCAAGATAGAATAGATAGCTTACTAAATCAAAATGCATTAGAGTTTAATTCTCTTGATAGAGACAAGATGGATGGGTTTGTTGGTAAGATTAGTTCTGGTATAGCGATAAGCTTTTTGGGAATGTTAGAAGCTCCAAAAGAAGAGATACCAGATATAAGTGATACATTAAGATTTACAGAATTTGCCTTAAATGTATTGCCAATGGGAGTCATTGGAGGTTCATTCTTTGTTAAGGTTAACGGTAAAGTTCAAGCAGTGTCAGAAAAAGTTTATAATGCGATTAGCAAAATTAGAATAGAAGCAAATCCAAATGTTCTTAGCTCTGGTGGTTTTGGTGGGATTAAGATTGGGATAAAAGTAACTATTACTCCAAATGGTCGTAAACTAACATCCCATGCTTTGAAAAGGATTAAAGAGAGAGGATTTGAACCTAAAACAATAGATAATATTATCAATAATAACAAGAAAAAAAGAGTAAAAGAAATTGATCCAGATGATGGTAGTATTACTTGGAGATATCAAGACAAAAAAGGAAATACCGTTATTACTAGTGAGTGGGGTGATAGAATTGTAACTGTTTATTCTCATCCTAAATATGTAAATAATGGAAACTATATAAAATAAGGAACTAAATTTGAAATTGTTTGATAACTTTTTAAAATATATTAAATATGAAAAAATAGATGGTTTAAGGTGGGAGTTGGTTGATTTATATTCAGATATTGAAGAAAAGGAAGAAATAAAAAATATAGATTTAGAAATTGAAGATGATATTTATATCATAAAAGTTTTTTTAAAAAAAATTATATGTATTAATGAAATTGATAGCATCATTATTCCCTATATTAATGTTATAAGTTATAAAGATGTTTTATTTTATGAACGAGAAAAGAAAAATAATGAAATTTGTTATAATATATTAACATCTGGAGAAGATTTAAATGGATTTGCTTTAAAAATCAGAGTTATAGGAGAACATACAGTTTTTAATGAATAATAACAAGCGACCTAATCCTGTAAGTAAATGGAAAGCTTTATGATTAAAAAAATTGAATTTGGAGTTGAATTTATGGCTCCACCCTTTTTCAATCCCTCCTCTGAAGAAGTAGGTCACCTTGATTTTGATGAAATACCAATTACAGAAAAGTTAAAACAAGAAATAAAAGAATGGGATGAAGTGTATCAAAATACGTATAATGATGAATATCCACCAGATTCTTGTTTTAAAAGTAAGAAACAAAAACAATGGTTCTATAAAAGAGGAAGAGAACTTTTTGAAAAGTTAAAACAAGAGTTGCCAAATGTAAAGGTTTATTATTATGATATGGAATATGGAAATGTAGTTGAATGAAAATATTTCTGTTTTTTATACTTAGTGTAACTCTACTAGCTAATACCCTAAACAGTACCCATAACTTAGACTCACAAACTCATAAAGTTTACTCCTTAGGCAAGCCTAAGAATTTGCCTTTATTCCCCCTTATACATTACGGTATAAGGGATTTTGTTCCAACCCTACAAAATGGGAATGCAACCCCAGAACAAAAACAAAGAGCATATACAGCACTAGTAGGGTATATATCTGAGGAAATGGGAGTATCAGGAACACAAGCGAAATTGATGCTTTCTAAAAACTATAAAGGTTTCTTTTCTCACGAAAACGATAATATATATATCTCAGATAACCAAGATACAAGTGCCGAGGTGGTAGAGACAATAGGACACGAAGTATCACATTACATAGACTATACAAAAGATAAAGATATAGATAAAACATTAGAATATAAAGTCAATAGAGAAAATTATGCTGATATACTAGGTCATTCTACACTTGATTATAGCAATTTCAACTACACAGCAAATGGATATAACGCACTTGATGAAGTAATAAATAGACAAAGAGGAAGTAAAGCAAGTGATTTAATCACTCAAAATAACTTTGAATTTAATACTTTAGATAAAACTAAGGGTGATCCTTATATTGAAGCTGGATTTGAAACAGCTAGTATTTCTTTAGGTCTTGATAGTTTTAGAAAAAATATTAGAGATGATCAATATGGAGATGCTGTTATTGATGCCTTAGGTTTAACGATAGATGGCGTTCTTGCATATATACCATTTATTCCAGGAATTGCTGGGTTGGGTATTAAATCATTAAGAGGTGATATTAAAAAAATAAGTGATAATTATTTAAAACAAAAAGGAATAGATGCACATGAATTAAAAAAAGATTTTTTAGGTAAAAAAGCAAATATTGCTCATTATGATTTATATGTCGATAAAAAGACAAGAAATATTTTGATCTATAGAAAAAAAGGTAAAGGAGAAGGTATTGATACGAAAATCAAGCTTGACTGATAAGATTATATTTAAAATAAATTTTTGTATATATCCTGATGATAATTTTGATATTAATACAATTACATCATTACTTAATATAAAAGCATCTAAAATAAAATTAAAAGGTGCAAAAGGTTCATATACAAAATATAAAGATACATCTTGGAATTATTCTATAAGTAGTACTAGCATTGAATTAAACGAAGCTTTTGATAAATTATTAAATGTATTTATTGATAAAGTTAATATCTTAAAAAAAATTCAAGATAAAGCTGTTATTAATATTGATATTCAGTATTTTATTTATAATAAAATTATTCCTGCGATATGCTTAAGTGAAGAACAAATAAAATTTTTAGCCAACTTTAATTGTAGTTTAGACTGTGATGGTTATTTGTACTCTTAAGAGGATAAAAAAGGGAATTATTACTCTTTAGATACTCAGCATGGTAGATTTGAAAAACTTAATAAAAATGGCAAACATATAGACGAAGTAAATTTTGATTTGAAATCTATGAATAAACAAGACAAGTCAGGGAGGCATGATATTTATGCTAGATAAAGAATATGATTTTGATGTGAAAGTTACTAAAATCTTTAGTAACAAATTAAAATGGGGCTAGACTAGTTTAAGAGGTATTAAAGTATTGAAAGGTACGATAATATCGATGAAAAACAAGTATATAAAAGTTAGCCACATTTCAGAGGTAAAATTTAGAGAGATAGTGAGGCTATTTTCAGAGGATTTATCAGCAACACAGATAGCGAATTTAACAAAAATAAATAGGAATACAATTAACAGATATTTGAGGTTATTTAGAGAACGGATTGTATTAATTTGTGAAGAAATTTCACCTTTAAGTGGTGAGATTGAAGTTGATGAGTCATACTTTGGAGCTAGTAGAGTTCGTGGTAAAAGAGGAAGAGGAGCTAGAGGTAAAACAATAGTTTTTGGCTTACTAAAGAGAGAGGGTAAAGTTTATACAGAAGTAGTACCTAATGTGACAAAAACGACTTTACAAGGTATTATTAGGGGTAAAGTAAATATTGATAGTGTTATTCATTCTGATGGATGGAGAGGATATCATGGACTTGTTGATGTTGGTTACAATAAACATTTTAGAGTTCATCATGGAGCTAATGAATTTGTACGAGGTAACTCTCATATTAATGGTATTGAATCTTTTTGGAGTTATGCTAAAATTAGATTGGTAAAATTTCATGGTATGGATAAAAAAACGTTCAATTTACACTTAAAAGAATGTGAGTTTAGATTTAATAATAGAGGTGAAGATTTGTACAAATTATTGTTGAAAATCTTTAGAATTAATCCTCTAAACTAGTCTAGCCCCTATATTTATTTAGTTATTTATTACAACAATATTGTAGAAGAGATATTAATAATATAGACTTTTTAGGAAAATACTCATTTAAAAAGTAACAAAGAGGAAATCTCAGTACTACGCTATTAAAAAAAGTGACTTTGATGATACTGTTAGTGATATTAATAATGGTAATATTGTTAAGTTTGAGGGGAATGGAAAACCGGGAATACCTGTAAAAGTTAACTACTTAAACAAACCAAAACAAAAAGTAAATTCATCTCAACCTGGAGATGTTGTTAGAACACCCTTCTCTAATATTGAAGATTTTGAAAAAATAAAAAAAGGTTATTTCAAAAATAAGTATACTGGTGAGATATGGCAAAAAAGTCATACTACTCATTCTGGAGGTGTAGAGTGGAAAGTAGGACTTAAAAAAGATCAAATACCATTACCTACTCGAAAAGTAACGCTTGATTATTATTCAGGAAAAATTACAAAGGTGGATAGATAATGAAAAAAGAAATAATAGAATATAAACGAGTATTAGAAGATACATTAAAGTTCTGGCCTCAAATCATATTTTGTGATGATATGAAATTAATAGAAGGTTTTGGAGTTAGAATACCTTATTTAGATACATTTTATTTTAGATTAGAAGATAAATTAAATGTAAACATAGGATATCTAAGATCTATATTAAGTTGGTCAGTAAAGATAGTAGTTTCACTTGAGGCTATTAAAGTTTACGAAAAAGAAGATTTTTGTAAATATATTAACTTAAATGACATAGATTATGAAAAAGTAAAAGAATATTTTATTAATCAAATGAGTGAAGAAAAGAATATTGAAAGATTTAAAAGAGATAACATAGAAATTATTTATGTTTGATTTAAAATACTAGATTTAATTCTGTGTTAAAAATAATAAAGGTAAATGTTAAAATGCAAAAAAATAAAATAAATTATAATCAATTATTAGAAAATACATTAGAATATTGGCCTCAAATTATATTTTGTGACGATATGAAGTTATCAGGGAATGATGGTGCTATAATTGACTATTTAAACAAATTTTATTTTGAGTTATTAGACGATAAATTAAATGAAAGTAAAGAAGATTTTATAAGTATATTAAGTTGGTCAATAAAATGTATAATTACTCGTAAAGCTATTAAGGTTTATAAAAAAGAAGGTTTTTGTAAATATATTGATTTGAATGATATAGATTATCAAAAATTAAAAGAACATTTTATTGAACAAATAAATGTAAAAGAAAATAAAGAACTATTAGAAAAAGATAATATAGAAATTGTTTATTGATATAAAAATGATTAAAAAATATTTTGATGATTAGGAAGTTAACAAAGAATTTAGTGAAATGGAATTTGTATCAAAAGCTGTTTTTAAAAAAGGTAAATATTACATTACAAGAGATGTTGATGGACATAATGGAGGAGCTTGGAAAATGGCTAAAAGTGTCAAAGATTTATCAAGAAAAGATACCAGACTTGGGACATACGATATTAACCTCAATAGAACAGGAGATTAATACCTTGACTACTATTAGTGAAAAAATATTTAGCAAATGTACCCCGCTAGGATATAAGTTAAGAGATAAATATAATAAAAATTGGTTTAGAACTCACAACTTTGACGATAAAAGGTATCCTGAAAACTTAGAGGATGAAAACAGTTTACAACAACAAAATAAAAAGATATTTAAATTTATAGTTCCAGATAAGAAACCTATAGGATATATAACTTTTTTTGATAATGATATAGATGTACAAGATGTAAAGTGGATTAAAGACAGCAAATTAAATAAATATAAAAAATTTAATGTTTCTATAGATGATGATGAAATTTACTTATCTCAATTTTACACTTTTATATTAGATACAAATTTCCTTGAAGATTTTATATTAGATATTGCAGATGACAAAGTTCCTTGTAAAACGATTATTTATTCTAAAACTAATTTTAATATATTTGCACCATATGATGGTGGAGTAGATCTTTTTCTTAATAATCAGATGGATTTGTTAGAAGCTAAGAGAGAATTTTCTGATTGGATATCTAAAAGAGATGATGGACTATAATAAAAGAGGAAATCATTTAGGAGAATTTGACCCAAATACAGGTAAACAGCTTAAGTTAGCTGATAAAACAAGAAGAGTTGATCCATGATAGAAAGATCTATAGAAATTTTTTATAAAGATGAACAAAAATATGAAGACTTGATCAAGTCAAAGGTTGTTTTACCCTGTGTATCAACAAATATTTTATTTAAATGTTTTAAAATTGATGACAATAAAGATCCCTGTATTTATTATGACTACAAAATAACAGTAGATCAAATTTTAGAATTTAAAAAATATATAGATATATATGAATATTTTTTGAGTTGTTCTAGTATCTAATGAAAAAAAAACTACTTTTATTTTTATTATTTAGTCTAAATTTATTAGCCAATAACCTAAATAGTACCCAGAACTTAGACTCACAAAGTTTCCTTATACATTACGGTATAAGGGACTTTACTCCAACCTTACAAAATGGAAATGCAACCCCACAGCAAAAACAACAAGCATACACGGCACTAGTAGGATACATCTCACAAGAGATGGGAGTAACTAGCACACAAGCAAAACTAATCATAGCAGATAATATAAAAGGTGGAGTATTCTCACAAGATAATCAAAATATCTATTTAGTAGACAATGATAGAAAAAACTTAGGTACAAGTGCTGGGGCAGTCGAAGTATTGGGACACGAAGTGTCACACTATCTAGACTTCATAAAAGATAAAAACCTAGATAAAACATCAGAATATAAAGACAATAGAGAAAACTACGCACACCTAATAGGAGATGCTACACTAGACTACACCAACTTCAACTACACAGTAAACGGATACAATGCACTACACACAGTAATAAACAGACAAAACTATGAAAATCAAGATAGTATTGATAGCTTACTTAATCAAAATGCATTAGAGTTTAATTCTCTTGATACTAGTAAAATGGATGGATTTCTTGGTAAAGCTATTGCAGGAATAGCAACTGGATTTCTTGGTATGTTAGAAGCTCCAAGAGATGAAATACCAGATATAAGTGATACTCAGAGGTTTACAGAGTTCGCATTAAATGTAGTACCTATGGGATTTATTGGTGGTGTTTATTTTGTCAAACTTAAAGGTAAAGCTGTAGTTGTATCAAAAGAAGTTTATGACAAAGTTTCTAAGGTTAGAATAGATATAGATCCAAATGTTATTAGTTCTGGTGGTTTTGGTGGTATTAAGATTGGGATCAAATATATTAATCCACCAAAGTTCTTTAAAGCATTCCCTGATTTGAAGACTGCAAAAAGAAAAACATCGGTTCAGGGTGGTTCAAAACTAAGAGAACGATGGAAAGATAAAAAAGGTAATATATATGAATGGGATTATCAACATGGTACACTAGAAAAATACAATAAAAGAGGAAAACATTTAGGTGAATTTGATGCTCAAACAGGAGAACAGTTAAAACTTGCTAATAAAACAAGAAGTGTTGAGCCATGATAGAAAGATACATTGATCTTTTTTATAAAGATGATGAAAAATATAATGATCTCATAGTAAAGCAAGTTAAGTTACCAGAAGTTTCAACTAAAGAATTATTAGAGATTTTTAATACTGATGATGATGATCCAGATATTATTTTTGTTTACAAAATAACAGTAGATCAAATTTTGGAATTTAAAAAGCATATAGATATAGATATAGATATAGATATAGATATAGATATATATGAATATTTTTTAAGTTGTTCCAGTACAGAATGAAAAAACTTATTCTGTTTATTATCTTTAGTTTAATTTTACTAGCCACTAACCTAAACACTAGCCAGAACTTAGACTCACAAAGTTTCCTTATGCGTTATAGCATAAGAGACTTTGTTCCTTACTTTGATTATTCAAAAGATAAAGATATAGATAAAACATCAGAATATAAAGACAATAGAGATAACTACGCTCACCTAATAGGTGATGCTACACTAGATTACACTAACTTTAACTACACATCAAACGGATACAACGCTCTAGATGAAGTGATAAATAGACAAATAGGAAGTAAAGCAAGTGATTTAATCGCTCAAAATAACTTTGAATTTAATGCACTTGATAAGACTAAAGGTGATCCTTTGCTCTTCTTAACATCATTTATTAGTCTTACAGGAAATGCAAATGCACCAGATATAAATGACGTCACTACAAATGATTATCCATTTATAGATGCTAATATTCTATTTAGTGGTATAGCAACTATTGTTGATGGAAATGGCATAGAAGTACTCACACAGTTTGGTATGCTAAAACTTGGAAGTAAGCTTTTAAAACCTCTTGAAGATAAACTAGGACAAGGAATAGATTACTTAAAATCTAAGCTAGGTTTTGATGAAAAGCTAGTTGTAGGAGCTGATGGTAAGTACTACGCCATTAAAAAAAGTGACTTTGATGATACCGTTAGTGATATTAATAATGGTAATATTGTTAAGATTGAAGGGAATGGAAAAACTCCAGATTATATAAAAGATAATAGAAAGCTTATCGATAGTGATACTGTTTTAGTAGATAAAACTAAATATACAAAAATAGGAAGAACAGGACCCAAAGGTTCACAAATTTATAAAGATAAAAATGGTAATTATTACCATAGGGACACATTACATGTAGGTAAAGGTGCTGAATTAGAGGTATATGATAAAAGTGGAAAACATATAGGTACAGCTGACCCTTTAACAGGGATTTTAGATACAACGAAGAAAGTAGCAGGTAGAAATATAAAAAAATACTTATAGGTGTTGATATGCATTTTTTAAAAAAGAATTTAGAGTATATGAGTAGTAAAAAAGAAAATACCAGTTTTATATCATATTTACATGAAAGAGATAGATTTGATATTCAAGAGTATGAAGGGTTATGTAAAGATATAGGTTTAATAATACTTAACCATAAACAAAAAAGTATATTTGATAAAGCATTATTAGCAAATTTAATTTCAATTCAGCATGAAATTAGTATTAGTTTGATTTTTGATAAAAATTTTTTATATTTTTTTAATAAAAATATAAAAATATCTGCTAATAATTTTGATAAATATTCGTGTACTGATTTGTCTGAATATCTTTATGCATATAGTTATTTATTAGAACAATATTGCGTAAGGCATATGGATAATATAGATTTCTTAGGAAAACTTTTATTTAACAAAAAGGGGTCACCCTGAAGTTCCCCCGATAAACTGGATAGAAGAATAGGTACAGATAGGGAATTCATAATGAGTAAGGAAAAAGTATGTTTTACAAAACAGCTAGTCCTTTAATTTTAATCCAAGATAAAAAGGAGATTAAAAAAGTCAAAGAAGACTATAAAACTCTACTATGGTATGGTAGAGAAGGACAAAAGGGGTCAGGGTGAAGTTCCCCCGATATACTGGACAGATATATTCAGGGACAAAAGGGGTCAGGGACTGAATCTTAACTTTAATGAGGATAGTTTAGAGAAGGTAAAAGGTATTATATCGCTCAATAAGAGGTTGTATTATAAGGAAATGTGATATGTGAAATAATAAAAAAGTTAATATTCAGGGCCTGACCCCTTTCCCCTTTTGGTGAAATGCTTGAAGAATATATAAAAAATAATGGATGGTAAAATGAAAAAAATCTTTATATTAATAATAGTATTAGTTTTGACAGGATGTGTTCGTGAATCATATATGAAACCAGGTACTATCCAAAGTCATTATGCTGCTGGTTATTATGTAGAGCTTTTGATGCTTCCAGATGAATTAAAAGGTATGAAACTACCTAGTGGGACTAAGTTTTATAAATTCACTAGAGAAAATAGACATATATTTATCAAAAAATATTATGTAGCTAAAAAACCTCATGATGAGATCCCTAAAAAAGATATGTGGTTGATAAAAGATAATAAAAAATAGACAAATAAAACGAACACTCCCAAAGATACCAATAAAAAAGTGTTATAAAAATGGATTTTGTAAATTATATCCAGTTGATTATGATGAAACTTTATACATTAAAAGAGACAATATATATCAGTCGGACAAAGATGTAACTTGGTTAGATAAACTTGATGAGAGTAAGTAAGTTTCGACCTAAACAGCAGTTTTACATTAGACTCACAAAGCTTCCTCTTGCTCCCAGCAAGAGAGACTTTGTTCCTTGCGGAGATAGACCATGAAGAATACTATACTAATGATATTAATTAGTTGTTTTTTTATAGGGTGTGGAGTGAAGTCTATATTTTTAAATTCAAATGAATATTTAAATACTCATCATGTAAAATTCACTCCTCCATATGGTAAAAACTGGTATGTATTAAAAAATAAAATACCCTATGGTAATACAGGTCACTCTAGAGAAATACTATATAAACATGATATACCAGGAGTTAGTTATCAATTACAAGTTAAAACTATGTCAAATGAAGCATCTAACATGAAAGATCTTTTTGATGTAAAAGGGCATTGGAGTGGTGCTACACGAAATGAAAAATATTTTACAAAAAACTTTAACTGGAAATTAAATTTTAAAAAATATAAAGAAGTAAGAAAAGAAAATTTTGAAGAAATGTATGCAGAATATCTTAAAAACTTGGGTGTATGAAATGAAAAATATCTTTCTATTAATGATGATATTTCTTTTTAATATAGGCTGTCTTCATGAGTCATACATCAAACCAGGGACTATACAGAGTCAATATGCTCGTGGTTTTTATGTAGAACTTTTAATGCTTCCAGATGAACTAAAAGGTATAAAGCTTCCTCGTGGGACTAAATTTTATAAATTTACTAGAGAAAATAGAGACATATTTATTAAAAAATATTATATAGCTAAAAAGCCTCATGACGAAATACCTAAAAAAGATATGTGGATCATAAAAGACAATAAAAAATATTTTTATGTATTAAGTGATAATAATAATTTTATAAAGAATATAAATACTAATGGTATAGTCAAAGTTCCAATAAAAGAGTGCTATAAAAATGGATTTTGTAAACTATATCCTGTTTCAGATTTTTATAAAGCAACTTTGTATATCGAACGAGACAATATATATCAGTCAGACAAAGATGTAACTTGGTTGGATAAACTTGATGAGAGTAAATAATTTACTAGGTAAAGATAGAAAAAAACAAATTTGGGTAAACCCAACTCGAGGATTTTTAGGAGACGCAGTAGAGTTTTTGGCTGATATGGTAGGTAGAACTGTAGGGTATCAAACAGCAATAGCTAAGGATGTTGATAGAAATTTACAAGCAAATAAAGATTTAAATGTTTATTTGCACTCTCAAGCTCATGCAATAGCAGCACTTGCAGCAATTAATAATAAAAACGGGTATAAATATACTGGTTTTGGTGCTCCTATGTTTAATAGTACTATTAATAAGTATTTTAACACTAATAATAATTTAGAATATGTCTTTAAAGATCCAGGTGATTCAGTTAGTCATCCTATAAATATTTTTAAGCCATGGAACTGGGGTAGTCATGGTACACAGAACTATGGTGAAATGCTTGATGAATTTATAAAAAAGAATGGATGGTAAAATGAAAAAAATATTCATATTAATAACAGCATTATTTTTTACTGGGTGTATTCGTGAGTCATATATGAAACCAGGTACTATTCAGAGTCAATATGCAAGTGGCTTTTATGTAGAACTTTTAATGCTTCCAGATGAATTAAAAGGTATAAAGCTTCCTCGTGGAACAAAGCTTTATAAATTTACCAGAGAAAATAGACATCTTTTAGTAAAAAAATATTATACAGCGAAAAAACCTCATAATGAAATACCCAAAGAAAATATGTGGAATGTAAAAAAAAATAATGATTTTAAAAAACATAATTTTGATATTGGTAATTTAGCAAAAGTACCAATAAAAGAGTGTTATAAAAATGAGTTTTGTAAATTATATCCAGTTAGCTATGACGAAACTTTTTATATTAAAAGAGATAACATATATCAGTCGGACAAAGATGTAACTTGGTTGGATAAACTTGATGAGAGTAAGTGAATTTGTATTGTAATATGAAAGTTAAAAATATTTTTCTATTAATAACAGTATTATTTTTTACTGGGTGTATTCGTGAGTCATATATGAAACCAGGTACTATTCAAAGTATGCTTAGTGCTTACTATGTAGAACTTTTAATACTTCCAGATGAATTAAAAGGTATGAAGCTTCCTCGTGGAACTGAACTTTATAAATTTACTAGAGAACATAGAGATATACTTATCAAAAAATATTATACCGCGTATAAACCACATAACGAAATACCTAAAAAAGATATATGGTTTATAAAAGATAATAAAAAATATTTTTATATATTAAATGATAAAAGTATTTTTATAAAAAGTAGAACTATTAATCGACTTTTGGCAAAGGTACCAATAAAAGAGTGTTATAAAAGTGGTTTTTGTAAATTATATACTACCTGGGATTTTAATAAACAAGTATTTTATATTAAAAGAGATAATATATATCAGTCAGATAAAGATGTAACTTGGTTGGATAAACTTGATGAGAGTAAATAATTTACTAGGTAAAGATAGAAAAAAACAAATTTGGGTAAACCCAACTCGAGGATTTTTAGGAGATGCAATAGAGTTCTTAGCTGACAAAATAGGAAAGAGTGTAGGGTATCAAACAGCAATAGCTAAGGATGTTGATAGAAATATAAAAGCAAACCAAGGGTTAAATATATTTACGCATTCACAAGCTAATGATATAGTGGCTTTAGCAGCAAAGAATAATCAGAATGGACACACTTATACTAGTTTTGGTGCCCTTATGTTGAATAGTACTCTTCATAATTATTTTGATACTACTAAGAAAGTAGAAATATTTAAAGACCCTGGTGATTCAGTTAGTTATCCTATAAATATTTTTAAGCCATGGAACTGGGGAAGTCATGGTACGAAAAATTTTGAAGAAATGGGTGTAAACTATTTTAAACAAGAAGTAACATATTTAAAAGGTTTGAAGTGTAATAGAGCTATTAGTTCACAAGGATGGAGAGAGAAAGTTATGAACTATGGTTCAAAAGATTATTTTATTAATTGTGCATACTATACAAAAGCAGGGTATAAAAGGTTAATCACAGTAAGTTATACCTATCAAGCAAGCCTATCAGAACAAGTAAATGTCAGAATGCAAAAAGATAAAAACTATAAGGGAAAGTTTAAAGATGTAAAAGACGTTGAAATGGATTTGAAACTTAGAATGAAGAGGTTTTTTAAAAATCTTATTTTAACTGATATTGATATTCCTAGAATGAAAAAAGAGGGATTATATCATCAAGATAAAGATTATACAATATCGCAGTATTAAAAAAGGAAAGTAAAAACTATGAAAAAAATAGCATTACTAATTTTGGGTTTTATTATTTTGCAAGGTTGTGGAAGTAATAATCCTTCACTTATTTGGAATAAAGCACAAATAGAAAAAAAGTCTCCTCTTAGACTTTTACCTAAAAACACAAATGGAAAATTAAAATATACTCAGGAATGGGCTGGAGTAAAGGGAAATACTTTTATGAATGATAGATATCTAGATCAAACATTTAGTGGAATTCAAAAAATGTGTGGATATGGTAAAAATGAGTTTATAGAACATAGAGTGGTAAAGCATCAAAATAACTTATGGGAAGAAGTTTGGTTATTTAAAGATATGAAATCTAATAGAGATGATAAAACTTCAGGTCTTACTGTATTACTTGAATATAATTCCTCAACAAATGTTACTCTAACTAAATTTTTTGGTGATTGTCATACGGGTAAAGGTGTAACTTTTAATATTAGCGATTGAGTTAGACTAGAAAAAAGATATCTTTATGAAAATAAAAACTAAATAGTATTAATAATAGTAAAGGAAAAAAACCAAAATTTAAATCCGAAGTGCAATTTATTAGAGATAGAGGATAATAACAATATAATCTTTTAAGCGACTAATTTATGATTAAATTTTTTGTCAAAAAAGACTTCACTAGGAGTTTTCCAATTTAAAGACTTTCTAGGTCTGTTATTTAGTTTGTATTCAATTTTTTTGATTTGGGTTTTAGTTATATTTTTAAAACTAGATCCTTTAGGGATATATTGACGAATAAGACCATTGATATATTCATTCAGACCTCTTTCCCAAGAAGAGTAAGGGTGACAAAAATAATAGTTACAGTTAAGAGACTTAGATATATTTTTATGATTAGAGAATTCAAATCCATTATCAGAAGTTATAGTGATAACTTTATTTTTAATAGGAGATAAGATTCTTTTGACTTCACTTTCTATGTCAGTTGCTTTTTTACTGGGAGTGTAACAAAATCTGTGTCAACAACTAATATTGATTGAAATTATAGCAAATCTAGATCATGTTTCAACCTTTCCTTAAAATGGATATTAAGTTGAGAAATAGTTAGGCTCCAATCACGGATGGGCATAGTCCATTTTTTTTGAGCATTTTGAATACCAGCGAAGAGTAGTTTAAGTAGACTATTATCGTTAGGAAAAGCTCCTTTAGTTTTAGTAAGAGTTCTAAATTGTCTATGAACAGACTCGATAATATTAGTAGTATAAATAATCTTTCTAATAGGTGCTGGATACTTGAAGTAATTAGATAAGTTATCCCACTTATTTCTCCAAGACTCAAATATGATAGGGTAGTTTTTACCCCATTTCTCTTCAAGTTTACCTAGTTCAAGTTCAGCTTCTTCTTTAGTAAAAGCTTGATAAACTTTTTTAAGTTCACTCGCAAATTGTTTTTGATTTTTAGAAGCCATATATTTTAGGCTATTGCGTATTTGATGAACTATACAAAGCTGTACTTCAGTATTAGGGAATATTGAGTTTATAGCTTCAGGAAAGCCCTTTAGACCATCTACACTAGCTATGAGTATATCGTGTACCCCACGATTTTGTAGGTCGGTAAGTACCTGTAGCCAAAACTTCGCACCTTCACTCTCATTTAGATAGAGTCCTAATATCTCTTTCTTCCCTTCTAAGTTTACTCCTAAAACTGTATAAAATGCTTTAGAAATATATCTACCTTCATCTTTTACTTTATAATGAATAGCATCTAAATATATAAATGGATAAATCCTCTCTAGTGGTCTTTTCTTCCATTCTTCAAGCTTTGGTATTAGTTTATCTGTTACGGCTGTTATTGCTGGTTTAGAGAAGTGTACACCATATATATCTTCTATATGATCTGCTATTTGTGAATAGCTATTACCTAATGCAAATAGTGATAACATTTTTGATTCTAGTTCATCACTCATATGTGTTTGATTTTTCTTTACAAGTTCTGGTTCGAAGCTTCCATTTCTATCTCTTGGTGTGTTTAGCTCAAATGTCCCACTTTCGGATTTCATTGTTTTACTACTTGTACCATTCTTTCGGTTCTTAGAAAAGTCTTGTCCTAGGTGAGTTTCTAGCTCTGCTTGTAATGCCATCTCTGTTAGTTGTTTTATCAGTGGTGTTAATGCACCATCTTTACCACCTATACTCTTACCCGCTTTTAACTTTGAGGCAAACTCTTCTACATCTATCTCTATTTTCATCTGTATATCCTTCTGTATCTCTTATTCTATCTAATTGACACAGAATTCTTTACACTCCCT
>CACVAW010000023.1 GCA_902727925.1 uncultured Campylobacterales bacterium
TTAAACACCCTGATGATACAGTAAGTTTTATAGTTGATAGAAATATTAACTATACAAATATATGTTGGGTTGATTGTAAGTTTTGTGCTTTTTATAGACATGCAAAAGATGATGATGCGTATATATTGACTTATGAAGAAATAGGCAAAAAGATAGAGGAATTACTTGAAATTGGTGGTACACAGATACTTTTTCAAGGTGGTGTTCATCCAAAGCTAAAAATCGAATGGTACGAAGATCTAGTTGAGTATATAAGTACAACTTATCCAACTATTACTATACATGGATTTTCAGCAGTTGAGATTGATTATATAGCTAAGATTTCAAAAATTTCGTATGAAGAGGTGTTTAAAAGACTTAATGCAAAAGGGCTTTTTTCTATGCCTGGAGCGGGTGCAGAAGTTTTAAGTGATAGAGTAAAAGATATCATATCACCAAAGAAACTTAATACTAAAGCTTGGCTTGATGTACATGAAGCTGCTCACAAGGTAGGAGTAAAGACGACTGCAACTATGATGTTTGGCTCAGTTGAAACAGATGAAGAGATAATTGAGCACTTGTCACTAATAAGAGACTTACAAGATAAATATCATGGTTTTCGTGCATTTATAGCATGGAGTTTTCAAGCTACAAATACACAGCTTTTAGAAGAAATTCCAGACTTACAACCTCAAAGTTCTAGCAGATACCTTAGGATATTGGCACTTGCAAGAATATTCTTGGATAATTTTGACAATTTACAAAGCTCTTGGGTAACACAAGGCTCACATATAGGTCAGCTCTCACTAGAGTTCGGAGCGAATGATCTTGGTAGTACTATGATGGAAGAAAACGTAGTCTCAGCAGCTGGAGCAAAAAATACAATGAATCAAGAAGAGATGATAAAAATAATAAAAAGCTCAGGATTAAGACCGGCAAAAAGAAATACAGCATATGAAATACTTGAGCGTTATTAGTAAAAATATTAGCAAAGATATAAAAAAATATATTTGTTTTATCTGTTTAAACATAGGAGTCATTTTGGCAAATTCGAACATAGTAGTAAATAACATAAGTCTTCCAGTAATTGTAGAAACAAGTGAAAAACTTCCATTAGTATCACTTCAAATTGTATTTCAAAATTCAGGTAGTGTACAAGATGGTAAGTTACCTGGACTTGCAGCTTTGAGTGCTGGGGTACTTAATGAGGGAACATCGAAGCTTGGAAGTACAAAGTTTGCGAATAAGCTTGAATCTAAAGCAATATCAATAAATACAAGTAACGGTAAAGAAACATTTGTCATAGAAGTAGAGAGTCTTAGTGAATATTTTGATGATGCTTTAGGATTTTTAGAAGAGTTGTTAAATGACAAAAATCTAAAACTTAAAACACTAGAAAAGTTAAAATTACTCAGTGATAGTACTATTAGTTCTCGTGAAGATGATTTTGATTATGTAGCTAGTAAGAACTTATACTCTTTACTATATAAAGGTACATACTTAGCAAATCCTACAATAGGTACCAAAGAGAGTATTGCAAAGATTAGTCTTAAAGATATAGAAAAATTTTATAAAGAGAATTTGACGCTTGATAATGTAATGATATCTTTTGCTGGTGATCTGAAGAAATATGAAAAAAAGATAGCTAAGATACTTTCAAGTTTGCCTTTACAAAGTGATAAAAATGAACTCAAATATACACCTATAGTTGACAAACCTAAAGATATAACTATCAAAAAAGATACCGAACAAGCTTATGTGTACTTTGCTAGCAAATATAATCTAGATGTAAAATCAGAGGATTTATATAAAGCAAAGGTAGCTTTTTTTATACTTAGTAGTAGTGGTTTTGGTAGTCGTTTGATGGAAGAAATTCGTGTAAAAAAGGGTTTAGCTTATTCTGTATATGGTAATTTGAGTATGAACTTATCTCATAGTTTGTATCAAGGACACTTACAAACAAAACTAGAATCAAGTGATGATGCTATAAAATCAGTAAAAGCTGAAATTGCAAAGTTTGTAAAAAATGGCGTAACTAAAGAAGAACTTGAGTCAGCTAAAAAATTCATTCTTGGAAGTGAACCACTTCGTAATGAAACTATATTTCAAAGACTAAATACAAAATTTTCAAGTTTTTATAAAGGATATGATGAAGATCATCATGAAAAAGAGCTGAGACTTATAGAAAAATTATCACTAGATAATCTAAATACTTTTATAAAAGAACACAAAGAGATAAACGAACTCTATTTTTCTATAGTGACAAAGTGAATATCTCTCAAAAAGCCAATATTTTAGGAATACTGACCATATTTATATGGTCAGGTACAACTATAGTAATGGTAATGCTTAAACAACTTCCAGTAATGCAGTTTTTGTTTTGTATTATGTTTCTTGTTTCGTCTACTGGAATTGTTATTCTAAAGTTCAAGAAAAAATCTTTTAGATTAGTTTTTGATGTTCCAAAGACACTTATTTTTATATGTGTTTTTGGGATATTAGTTAATTATCTTTTTTATTTTTTAGCACTACAAAATGCACCTGCAAGAGAAGTTAATCTTATTAATTATCTTTGGCCTTTGATGATTGTGATTTTTGTAGCATTTTTGCCTAGGGGAAAATTTAGTATTCCTCATTTTATAGGTGCTTTGTTTGGTCTTAGTATAACTTTTTGGATTATTTCCAAAGATGGAATTAATTTTGAGTGGAAGTATCTTGATGGATATATTTATGTATTTTTAGGAGCTTTTACTTGGTCTGTATATTCTGTACTACTTAAGCTATATGACAATATATCTACATTTAGTGTGTCTTTATTTAGTTTTATTGTGGGTGTTATTAGTCTAGTATTACATCTTATTTATGAGACGACTTATATCCCAAACTTAAAAGAACTATTTTTTATATTTTATATGGGAATAGTAAATATTGGTGGTGGAATATATATGTGGGACTATGCTATGAAAAGAGGTAATCAGTCATTTTTGGCGATGCTTTCTTATAGTATACCCATACTCTCGACCCTATGGTTAGTTATTTTTAATATTAAGTGAGGATAAATGGACTTCATAACATATCTTAAAGAGTTTTTTTCTTTTGATTTTATAGGTATGAAATATAGCTATACTTTATGGTTTTTAGCTTTAGTTTTTTATTTAATAACAAATAAATTTTTAAGAAAACTTATAAATAAGAGGCTCAAAATTTATTTATATAAACGAAGAAGAAAGATTTTTTATCGATTTTTGTTTATTAGATTTATTAAAATAACAAAGCCTTTTATTACTACATTTAATTTTTTCTTATTAGAGCATACTGTCTCTATATTTATTCAAAATGAGTATTTAAGCTATATTGTTTTTCTTATATATTTATTTTTGTTTTCTTGGTGTTCTTATCAAACATCAAAATTTTTCATTCATATAAATTTGACTATCAAAATACGAAAAAAAAGAATTAATAGAAGAAAGATTTTTTATAATTTGTATGTAAATGTTTCAAAAGTATTGATATTTTTGGTAGTTTTTATAATTTTATTATCAAAAATTGGTGTTGACTTGAGTACTTTGTTAACTTCACTTGGTATTGGTAGTGCTATTTTGGCTTTTAGTGCTAAGAATACTTTAACAAACTTTTTTGATTCTTTGATTCTTGTAGGTGAAGATGCTTTTAGAGTTGGTGACTGGATTCAAACAAAAGATATAGAAGGTGATGTTGTCGAGTTTGGTGTATTGTCTACAAAGATACGAACTTTTGAAAACTCAATGGTTACTATACCTAACTCAGTACTTGTTCATGATTATGTTAAAAACCTGAGTATGAGAGAAATTGGAAGAAGAATAAAGTTTAATTTAAGACTTAAGTTCACTAATGATACTGATGAGATAGATAAAGTTATTAAAGAAATCAGAAGTATGCTTGGGAAAAACCCTTTGATTGTAACAACTGATAAAATAAAAGAACAAAGAAAAAGAACAAAGAAAAAATATAATGAAGATTCTCTTTATAATATTGAAGATAAATACGGAATTAAAAGAAGTTTTCTTGTATATTTTGATGCTATAGATAAATATTCTATGAATATCTTGGTATACGCTTTTTCGGTGTCTATAAACTGGGAAGATTGGTTAGATACAAAAGAAGATGTTTTAAAAAAGGTAATACAAATAATAGATAACTCATCTTTAGAATTAGCATATCCTAAAAATGAAATTATTTTAGATAAAACTTCTATTAATGCTACTACTGTAAAATAATATAAAAACTTTAAATGGAGATTGTATGAGAATAGAAAGCGATTTACTAGGTGAGAGAGAATTAGAAGACAATGTATATTATGGTATTCAATCACTAAGAGGATTTGAAAATTTTCCAATAACTGGATACAAAACAAACAAAAATATGATAAAGTCATTAGCACTTACGAAAAAAGCTTCAGCAATATGTAACAATAAAATCAAAAAACTAGACGACGATGTAGCAAATGCTATTTCACAGGCTTGCGATGAGTTACTTGATGATAAGTTATTAGATCAGTTTATTGTTGATCCAATTCAAGGAGGAGCTGGAACATCACTTAATATGAATATTAATGAAGTTTTAGCAAATAGAGGTAATGAAATACTTGGTGGTAAACTCGGGAGTTATGACCGAGTTCATCCAAATGATCATGTAAACTACGCTCAATCAACAAATGATGTAATACCAACAGCTGGAAAAATATGTGCTTTATATATGTCAAAAGAACTGCTTGAAGTATTAACAGATCTTATAAGCTCATTTGAAAATAAAGCAAAAGAATTTCACGATGTAATAAAAATGGGAAGAACTCAACTTCAAGACGCAGTTCCTATGAGACTTTCACAAGAGTTTAATGCTTATGTAAAAGTACTCAAAAGAGATTATAAGAGAATAGATGAAGCTAGTAAAGCTCTTAGATACATATCATTAGGAGCAACTGCAATTGGTACTTCTATAAATGCAGACACAGAGTATGTAGATGAAGTGGTATCCATACTTGCCGAGCTTACAAGTCTTGATCTTACTCAAAATGATGATTTGGTTGATGGTACTCAGAATTTAGATTGTTTTACTTACTTTTCTTCTATACTTAAAACCTTTGCTATTAACTTATCAAAGATATCAAATGACCTAAGACTAATGTCATCAGGTCCAAGAACTGGCTTAGGAGAGATAAATCTACCTGAAAAACAACCAGGTAGTTCTATAATGCCAGGTAAAGTAAACCCAGTAATCCCAGAGGTAGTAAATCAAGTAGCGTTCTTAGTAGCTGGCAATGATGTAACTATCTCTATGGCTGTAGAAGCTGGACAACTTGAACTTAATGCGTTTGAGCCTATAATATTTTATAAAACCTTTCAATCAATAAAGACTCTAAGAAATGTAATGAAAACATTCAAAACAAATTGTATAGATGGGATAACTGCGAATAAAGAAGTATGTGCATCTCATGTAGAAAATAGTATAGGTATAATAACAGCTATAGTACCTCATATAGGATATAAAAAAAGCTCTTACGTAGCTAGAAAAGCATTAAGAGAAAATAAAAACCTAAAAGAGATTCTTTTAGAAGAGGGGATAATGAGTAAAGAGGAGATTGAAAATATATTAGATATTGAGAAGATGGTATGATCTTTGAAATTGTGAGTTATAAATCATGAATTATGAATTTTATATGAACCTTGCTATAAATAAGGCTTGGGAGTATCAAGGTCTAACTTATCCAAATCCAGCTGTTGGGTCTGTTGTAGTTAATAGTAATGGTAAGATACTCTCTTGTGAAGCTCATAAAGCATCTGGATATAGCCACAGTGAGCTAGAATCTATTAAGGTGGCTTATGAACAAGTTACTGGGGTAGTACTCAATGATTTGACTCCTACACAACTACACAATTACTTAATAGATAATCATAAAGATATATTTGAAGGTGCTTGTATATATGTAACACTTGAACCCTGTAATCATTTTGGCAAAACTCCAGCTTGTAGCAACTTAATACATCAGTTAAAATTTGCTAAAGTTGTTATTGGTTCACTTGATGATAATAAAATTGCAAGTGGTGGTAAAGAGTACTTGATAAGTAAGAATGTAGAAGTTAAGACAGGTATACTCAAAGCTAGGACTGATGAGCTATTATATCCGTTTAAAAAATGGCAAGAAGATAGATTTGTATTTTTCAAGTTGGCTCAAAATATAAATGGAAATTGTACTATTAATAAAAACATAAGCTCAAATGAATCAAAACTATTGGTACATAAACTAAGATCTAAAATAGATTTGCTTGTAATAGGTGGTAATACAGTAAGAAGAGATAAACCAGCACTGGATACAAGACTACTTAAAAATTCTACTCATAATCCAGATGTATTAATACTATCAAATGAAAAGAAGTTTGACACTACTAATATACCACTTTTTAGTGTGCCTAATAGAAAAGTATATATAGCAAATAATCTAAAACTATTAGATAACTATAATTTCATAATGATAGAAGGCACAAAAGGAATGTTAAAAGCTTGTAAAGATATCGTAGATATGAATTTGACATTTTTAAATACAGATTATAGTAGTGTAGGTGAGAATATTAATATAGACTTAGAGCAAAAACTAATATATTCATATACAAATGAAGATAATATCATTACTTGGAGCAAATAAGACTATGAAAACAATACTTATAACAAATGACGACGGATATGATGCAAGTGGTATATTAGCTCTTAAAGATGCTTTAAGTGAAGTAGCAAAGGTGGCAGTTGTAGCACCTGCTTTTCATAAATCAGCAACGGCGCATAGTCTAACTATCACAAAACCTCTAAAGCTAATAGAAATTGCGAATGACTTTTATAAGCTTGAAGATGGAACACCAGCAGATTGTGTATATGTAGCATTAAATACAATCTTCAAAGATATTAAACCAGACCTTATAGTAAGTGGTATCAATATAGGTGCAAACATGGGTGAAGATATAACCTATAGTGGAACTGCAGGAGCAGCTATGGAGGGGGTACTTCACGATATACCTTCTCTTGCTATTTCTCAAGTGTTTAGAGGTAAGAGAGATACTAACTATGACTTAGCAAAAAAAAGTATAAAAGACATAGTAAGTAGAATACTTAATGGAAATTATCCTTTAGGTAAAAGAGAGCTACTAAATATCAATATACCTCCTATAAGTATAGATGAGTTTAAAGGGTACAAAGTAGTTCATGCAGGTTGTAGAGGGTATGATAGTAATATAGAGTACAACACTGATCCAAGAGGTCAAAAGTACTATTGGATAGGATTACCTAATCTGAGTTGGTATCATAGATATGAAGAGGATACAGAATCTGACTTTCAAGCTATTGAAGATGGGTATGTTGCTCTTACTCCAGTTACTCTTGATATGACATCATATAAAAGTATCAATAGAGTAAAAGAATGGCTTAATGAGATTAGATAGATCTATTTTTAAAAAGTACAGATATAACTTCTTATTTGCTTTTGGGTTTTTAGGGATAGTTTTTTCATTTGAATTTTTTAGCTTTTTATTTGTAGATAATTACGCATCAACACTTAAGCTAATAAGACTAGAAAATATATTACTAGTACTTGCTACGGGATTAGTTATATCTTTTATGCATAGGTATGTAGTACTATTCGTAGCATTTGTATTAGTGCTAGCTTCGGTGTTAGAAGTTGCATATTATATGTTTTTTGGTTCTTATATTCAGGCTATAGATTTTTATCAGTTTTTTATTCATTTTAGTGAAGTTTCTGAGTCTTTAGGTTATGAGTATAAGTTACTGGTATTAGCAAGTTTAGCTTTTGTTATGTATGCAGTTGTTTGTATAATATTTATTAATAAGATAGATTTTAAAACCCATAAAAGTGGCTATGCATACTTGATATTAGCTATGTTATTGTACGGAGATGTTTTTTACAAGTACAAAGGTATGAACTATGAAAAATATGAGTACAAACTATCTCATGGCATAGCTTTAAGAGTATTACCTACAAGTGATAGCTTTGCCTTTGCTAATTTTTATGGATCATTTCAATATTTTGTTTTGAGGATAGTACCTAATAAAATAATGGATAGTAAAAATAAGTTTTCTGATACTATTTTTGAAAGTCCTAAAAAGCTAAACTCTATTAATGCTAATATTATATTTATAATAGGTGAGTCTTTAGGTTCTGATAAGATGTCGCTGTTTGGATATAACAAAAATATAACTACTCCAAAACTTCAAAACAGAGATGATATATACTCATCTGTAGTATACGCTGGAGGTACATTTACCAAAACTTCAGTAGCAGTACTCTTAAATAGATTAAAATATCCAGGTCAAACAGCTCAAATATCTAAGCAAAATAATTGCTTGTTTAACTTAGCTAAGCAAAACTCATTTCAAACTTATTTTGTAAGTAATCAAGAATCAAGACATTTAACTATAGTAGATAACCTAATATGCAAAAAGTATATTGATACATATCTTAGTGGGGATGATTTGGCTAAACCTCTTTTTGATATCAATCTAGTTAACTTCTTAGAAGAAATAAACTTTGATAAAAATAACTTCATAGTATTACAACAAAGAGGGTCTCACTTGCCATATGCGTTACAATCTCCTAAAAGTTTTAAAAAACTCAATTCAGAATATGAAAATTCAGTTTTGTATACAGATTTTGTACTTGATAGACTAATAACAAAGATAAAAGAGCAAAAGACTGATAAAGATACCTATATAGTATTTACATCTGATCATGGTGAGTTTGTAGGTGAACGAAACCTTTGGGGACATGGTCATTTTGAAAAAGAAATTTATGAAGTACCTTTTATCTACTTTAGTAATAAAGATAGCTACACAGATGAGGTCAAAAATATAAAATCACACTTCGATATAAGTAATTTTGTATCAAAACTACTTGGATATGATACAAAAATAGATAACGATGAAATATACATAAACGGTACAGACTTAGATGCACTTGCTGGATATTTACATATAAAAGATACAAATATAACACGACATAGATGAGGTAATATGAAATATAACAGACTTGAACTTTTATTTGAAGATGACTTTGAAAAACTTAGCAATACAAAAATACTTCTTTGTGGAGTAGGTGGAGTTGGAAGCTTTGCTTTAGATGCACTATATAGAAGTAGTATTACAAATATCACCATCATAGACTTTGATATATATGAAGAATCAAACCTCAATAGACAACTTGGCTCAGACGGTGCAATAGGTAGAGTAAAAGTAGATAGATTAAAAGAACTATATCCTAATGTGAATGCAATAAATATGAGATTAACACCTGAAATTATAAATGAATTTGACTTTAGTGAGTTTGATATAGTAATAGATGCAATAGACGATATTCCATCAAAAGTGGCGTTAGCAAAGAAAACACATAAAAAACTTGTAAGTTCATGTGGCGGAGCAAAAAGACTTGACCCTACAAAAATAGAGTTTGCTAATATATGGGATGTAATAATAGATCCGTTTGGCAAGAAGTTCAAATATGAACTCAAACAAGCAGGATTTAAAGAGGACTTTGATGTAGTCTTTTCAACAGAAAATCCAAAAAAGATAGAAGGTCTTGGAAGTTTTGTTGGAGTTACTGGAAGTTTTGGGCTTGCAGTAGCTTCTTTGGTAGTAAAAAAAATACTAAAAACTTGACTAAGTTAGTCACCTTTATGTATAATTGTGAATAAGGAGTTATAAATGATAGTTAATATCGCAGAAGCAAAAGCAAACCTATCTAAACTAATACAAATGGTACTTGATGGTGAAAAGGTAGTTTTAGCAAAAAATAATTTCCCACTTATAGATTTGGTTCCTCATCAAGAAAAAAAAGAGATTCAATTTGGACTTGCAGAAGGTAAAATAGAATTCATTGAAAACATAATGGACGAAGATGAAGAGATAAATGAAATGTTTTATAATTCAGAGATATTAAACTAATGAAAATTATTCTTGATACACATATCTTTTTGTGGTCAGTATCTTATCCTGAAAAAATTTCAAAGCATAGAAGTAGTATATTAAATAGTCAATCAAATGTAGTTTATATTAGTTCTATTAGTTTTTCTGAGATATTTATAAAAGAGGCTATTAATAAATTAAGATTAAACTTTGATCCTATCAAAATTGCTCAAGATAGTGGATTTGAATTATTAGATTTTTCTGCAGATGATTCAAAGCTTCTAAAAAAATTACCCCTTTATCATAAAGATCCATTTGACAGGATGCTAATATCTCAAGCCATAAACAGAGATTTTAAACTAATGACTGATGATAAAAAGATAAAAATGTATGACTGCAAATTATTATAAGGAAGATAGATGAAAATATATGGAATAAAAACTTGTGATAGTGTAAAAAAAGCTTTTAAGTTCTTTAAAGAACGGAATATAGAGTATGAGTTTGTTGATTTCAAAAAAACTAGTGTTGATATTGATACAGTGGAAGAGTGGTGTGAAGTAGCTGATATAAATTTACTTTTTAATAATAAAGGTAAAAAATATCGAGATTTAAAGCTAAAAGATTTGAATTTAGACGAAGAGGGTAAAAAAAAGTGGATATCACAAGAAAATATGCTTATAAAAAGACCTGTAATTGAGTATAAAAATAAGGTTATTATAGGTTATGATGAAGAGCTTTATAATAAAATGTTCCACCGAATAGTAGGATAGTTTAGAAAATTATAAGTTGTGAGTTATAAATTATGAATGGCTAGACAATTTATTAGAGGCACTAGTGCCGAGAGCTATGCGCTGAGCATAGTGCAGAAGAAATACTCATAAGATTTCCTCTTGCTCCCAGCAAGAGAGATCTTATTCCTCTTCAAACGTAATAAAAAGGATTTAAAATGAAAAACATAGTATTTGAAACGAATCAAGGTAATATAGAATTTAAGTTATATCCAGATGTAGCTCCAAAAACAGTTGAAAACTTCGTAGGTCTTTGTGAAAAGGGTTATTATGATGGGGTTATTTTTCATAGAGTAATTAAAGATTTTATGCTTCAAGGTGGAGATCCTACTGGAACAGGTAGAGGTGGAGAGTCTCTTTGGGGTGGCACATTTGAAGATGAGTGTGATCCGAAAGTAGGATTTGATAAAGCTGGGCTTCTTGCTATGGCAAATGCTGGACCAGATACAAATGGAAGTCAGTTTTTCATCACAACTGCTGAAACTGCTTGGCTAAATGGTAATCATACGATTTTTGGTGAAGTTGTAGATGGTTATGATATAGTTGAGACTATCGAAGATACTCCTAAAGGTGCTCAAGATAGACCACTAGAAGATCAAGTAATAGTCAAAGCATACTCCAAATGAGTAAAAATAGCCAAGAAAAAGCTTATAAGCTTTTAGCTATTCAAGAAGGCATTTCAAATGGAAGTGCCAAAGATTTAATAGACAAGGGATTAGTATATTCCAGAGGGAATAAGGTAAAAATTGCTAGAGCTTTGATTAATGTAAATGCGAAGTTCAAAGTAGCTGAAGTAAAAAAAGCAAAAATACTTTTTGAAGATGATAATATATTAGCTGTTGATAAACCTTATTATGAGGTAAGTGAGAACTTAGCTAAGAGTTTTAAACTTGACCTTGTACATAGACTTGATAAGGGTACAAGTGGAGTATTGATACTCTCAAAAAATAGTGACTTCAAAGAAGAAATTATTGCAGAATTTAGAAATCAGAATGTATATAAAGAGTATGTTGCTGTAGTTAACGGAATATTTACTGATAGTGTAACTGTAGATGAACCGATACTTAGTATAAAGAAAAAGCATGCTATACATTCTGAAATTAATCCTCTTGGTAAAAGTGCTGTTAGTCATATCTCACCTGAATATGTAGACAATAAAAAATCGAAATTAAAAGTAATAATCGAAACTGGACGAACTCATCAAATAAGAGTACACCTTAAAAGCCTTGGATATCCAATAATAGGTGATGAAGTTTATGGTGGAAAGAAAAACAATAGAATGCTTTTACACTCAAGACGCATAGAGTTCTTGGATTATGATATAAAGTGTAAAGAAGATAGGGACTTTGATATAATATAGTAATTTTTAGCTTGATTTTTTAAAAAATATTGGCTAGAATATAAACATAACACATAAGGAGTATTTATGAATGTAAGTGTAACAGGAAAACATGTCGAGCTAACAGAGCCTATGAAAAATAGTGCTTTAGGTGGAATGGAAAGTCTTAAAAAATACAATTTAGATATTATCTCTGCAAATGCGATTATCACGGGGATTCATGGTGGTAAGACATTTAATGTTGAGTTTACAGTAAATGTAGCTCATAAAGATACAGTAGTGATTCATGAAGAACATGATGACGTATATGCTGCTATTGATATAGTTACACAAAGAACTCAAAAGTCTCTTAGAAGATATCATGACAAGCTTGTAGACCACAAGGCTGAAAAACCATCTTTTGAAGAAGAAAACGAAGAAGAATAGTATATAAAGAAGTCTGTGTAAAATGAAAGTTTTACATAGACTTTATAATCAATTTGATTTAAAACTTCTCTACTCTCTTAAAGATTACTTCTATTTTTTTTGTTTTTTATTAACTGTTTTTATTGTTAGTCTGAGCTATCAATACTTCAAATACATACAACTCACAAAATATGACTATCATCATACAACAGCATTAGTTCTAAATGCATATCCAAAGACAAAATATCAAGTCCTAAAAATAAGACTAAAAGAAAACATAGTAGGCTACATAACTTATAGAGGTGAAGAGAATTTTAAAAACTCAAAAATCTCATTAGTTCTTAATACAAAACAAATAGATTTTATAGATCTGTTTAAACCTAACTTTTTAAATTCATTCAAAATCAAAAAACTTACTACATACGAAAATAAAGTACTCAAATATATTCAAAACCAGCACAGTAGTATTAAAACAAAAGAATTTTATAGTGCTATATATCTAGGAACTATAATGCCTTATGATCTTCGTAAAGATATTCAAAAGCTTGGTATCTCACATCTTGTAGCTATAAGTGGATTTCACTTAAGTATCTTGGGACTTGTTTTATATATACTATTTTTTTATTTGTACAAATCCATCTATAAAAGGTGTTTTTTACATAGAAATATATATCTTGATAGTATGATATTTGTATCTTTAGGTTTATTCTCTTATATACTATATTTAGGGTTTATTCCTTCACTTTTTAGAGCTTTTGCTATGCTAATCTTTGGACTGATACTCTTTATTCGTAATATCAAAATAGTATCTTTTGAGAATTTGTTTTTTACAGCTCTTTTTTTATTAGTACTTTTCCCAAAGCTATTATTTTCTTTAGGTTTTTGGTTCTCAATATTTGGAGTCTTTTATATATTTTTATTCTTAAAACACTTCAAACTAAAATCAAAGTTATTAACTCTAGTATTATTAAACATTTGGATATATATTATGATGATACCTATAGCTCATTTTGTATTTAGTGATTTTTATACTTTAGAGTTACTTTCACCTCTATTCTCACTTGGCTTTAATATATTCTATCCTTTATCTATGATATTTCATATATGTAATATAGGAGGAATACTAGACACTCTTTTAGAAATAATCTTTGTTCTACCTTCAAGTATATATGTAGTAGACAAGTTCAATATTTTTTATTTACTGTATGTACTATTTTCGCTTTTGAGTATCTTTTATAAGTTAGCTTTATATCTTCTTTTAGCTATGTCTATGTATTATATTATTTCAGTATTTGTATAAATTATGATAAAATAAATACATATATAGTATATAAAGAGCAGTTATAAAGGGGAAAAGTTATGAAAAAGATTTTATTAATACTTTTGTCATTTTCTTTTATATATGCCTCTAGTGATTATTTAGATATTATTAATGAAAATATGGCAAATAGAATTATTCGGTATAGCAAAAATATTGATAAAGCACTTTGTTTAAGATCTATTAGAGAAGAGTTTTCAGAAATATTTAACGACGATTATTATTACAAAAATAATAAGTCTTATCTAAAACTAATACTTGGATTTCAAAAACAAGAACATACAAAAATAAATGTTATTGAAAAAATAAGAGTAAGATTAGATTTACCACTTCTTAAACATAGCTTCAAACTTTTTATAGATAGTGATTATCTTGATAATAAACTTGACGCCGAATATGAACAAGATACTAGTTTGGGTATAGAGTCAAGCTTTTCTAAATACCTTGATTCAAAATTACGTTTAGGACTTCGTGGGATTGATAATATTTATTTAGGATACAGAATTGGTATGACGTATGAACATGATAGCTTTGTAATTGAACCATATCAATATATAAGATACTCAATTGAAGATAAGCTAGAAGAATCAACTAATCTAAATATTGATATGTTCTTGCAAGATGACGATATCTTAAGACTATATATGCGTAGATACTCTGATGATGATAGTAGTCATGATAGTTATGGAACAAGCTTGACCTATTTCAAACATCTAGATAATAAAAAGATCATAACTACCTCAATATCAGCTAATATAAGTTCTGATGAAAATAAAAATTATATAATCTCATCACAATATCAACAAAATATCTTTAAAAAATATATGTTCTTAAGAGTTGTTCCATATATGATATGGGAAGAGATTAATGACTACAAACATGACTTAGGTATAACAGTACTTTTTGAATGGAGATTTAGAAAATGAAAAACAACTTGGGTCTGTACGGAGTTTTACCTGATATCAAAGATGAAGAGATGCTTATATATATGGTAAAGCAAAGTATAAAAGCAGGAATCAAAATAATCCAATATAGAAACAAAACAAGCAAGACAAGTGAAATAAAAAACATAGCTCAAAAACTATGTAACATATGTCAAAAACAGGGGGTATTATTTATTGTAAATGATAGAGTAGACCTAGCCAGTGAGATAAATGCAGACGGTGTACATATAGGTGGAGATGATATCAGTATAGAAAAAGCAAGAGAGATACTAGAAGATAAAATTATAGGAGTATCTTGCTACGGAGATATCTCTAGAGCTAAAGAAATGCAAGAAAAAGGTGCTGACTATATAGCATTTGGAGCAGTATTTACATCTCCTACAAAACCAAAGGCTAAAAGTATAAACCTTGATATCTTAAAAACTAAATTTGATATACCTGTATGTGTGATAGGTGGAATTAGCAGTGGTAATATTTGGAAGTTAAAAGAGTATAACATAGATATGTATGCAGTGATAACTGATATATATAAAGATAAAAATATATCAGAAAACATAAGAAGGCTTAAAAATGCAATTATTTGATATGCGAAAAAAATATGATAGATTTTCTTTGAGTTTACAAGAGTTGGATAAAAATCCTATTAAGCAGTTTGAAGTGTGGTTCGAAGAAGCTCTTGCTTGTGATGAAATACCTGAAGCTAATATAATGCAAGTGGCTACTGTTTCAAATACTGGAGTTCCGAGTATTAGAACTTTATTACTTAAGAGTTATGATGAAAATGGATTTGTATTTTATACTAATTATGAATCAGAAAAAGCTAAACATATTGAAGAAAATATGAATGTGACTTTACTATTTTTTTGGTACGGGCTTCAGCGTCAAGTTGAGATTACTGGAGTAGCACACAAGGTATCACAAGAGGAGTCTTCGGAGTATTTCAAGTCTCGTCCTAGAGGTAGTCAACTTGGTGCTTGGGTTTCAAAACAAAGTTCTATTATAAAAGATAGAAGTGTTTTAGAAAATAAGCTTAAAGAACTTGAAAGTAAATTTGAAGGCGAGAGCTTGCCATTACCTTTTTTTTGGGGTGGATATAGAGTAGTTCCATCAAAAATCGAGTTTTGGCAAGGTCGTGATGACAGACTTCATGATAGGTTTGAGTATACAAAAAATAAAAACAATAATTTTGATATACATAGATTAGCACCTTAAAGCATTTTTGATAGAATTTGGTATAAAAAAATATTAATACTACCTAAACTAGGAGACCATTTTTGGAAAATTTAAAAGAGATTTTGGATAAAAACAAACTTGATGCAGATGATTATAGTCACATAAAAGAGATAATGAAAAGAGAGCCAAATGAGTTAGAACTTGTAATATTTGGTGCTATGTGGAGTGAACATTGCTCATACAAATCAAGTAAAAAATATCTTAATGGATTTCCAGTAAGTGCGCCTTGGGTTATACAAGGTCCTGGTGAAAATGCAGGTGTAATTGATATAGGTGATGGTTACGCAGCAGTATTTAAGATGGAGAGTCATAATCATCCAAGTTTTATCGAGCCATATCAAGGTGCTGCAACTGGTGTAGGTGGAATTCTTCGTGATGTGTTTACTATGGGTGCACGTCCAGTAGCAAATATGAACTCTCTTAGATTTGGTAATATAAATAGAGATGATAAGATAGGTAAATACCAAAGACATTTAGTAAGAGGTGTAGTCGCTGGAATTGGTGACTATGGTAACTGTATGGGTGTTCCTACGATTGGTGGAGAAACTTCTTTTGATGATGCATATAATGGAAATATCCTTGTAAATGCATTTACTCTTGGAGTATGTAAAAGTGATGATATATTCTTAGGTATTGCAGAAGGCATTGGTAACCCTGTAATATATGTAGGTAGCAAGACAGGTCGTGATGGGCTTGGAGGTGCTGTGATGGCAAGTGATAGCTTTAGTGAAGAGAATAACTCACTTCGTCCAACTGTTCAAGTTGGTGATCCTTTTGCTGAGAAACTACTTCTTGAAGCTTGTTTAGAGCTGTTTAAGACTGATTACATAGTAGGTATCCAAGATATGGGTGCAGCAGGACTTACAAGCAGTTCATTTGAAATGGCAAGTAGAAGTGGAAGTGGTATGAAAATGCACTTAGATTCAGTACCAGCTCGTGAAGAAAACATGAAACCATTTGAGTTTATGTTAAGTGAATCACAAGAAAGAATGCTTATTTGTGCTAAAAAAGGCTATGAAGATAAAGTACTTGCAATATTCCACAAGTATGACCTTGATGCTGAAATAATAGGTGAAGTTACAGATACTGGTAATATGGAACTTTTATGGAATAATGAATTAATAGCTGATATTCCAGTAGATCCAATAGCTGAAGAAGCGCCAATACTTGATCGTCCAATAGCAGAACCTAAATATCTAGAAAAGACAAGAGTATTTGATATAGATAGCTTAAAAAGAGTTTCAAATAAAGAGGCGTTTGAGACACTAATAAAATCAGTTGAAGTAGTAGACAAAGCTTGGATATATGAGCAATATGACTCAATGGTTCAAACTAATACTATAAAAGGTCCAGGATCACTTGATGGCTCAAGTATAAGAGTCAAAGAAAATGGTGTAGGACTTTCAATGAGTAGTGATTGTAATCCTAGATATTGTTTTATAGATCCTAAAGGCGGCGCTGCAGCTGCAGTAATTGAAAGTGCAAGAAATGTAGCTATGAGTGGAGCGGTTCCAAAAGCAATTACAGATTGTCTTAACTTTGGTAGTCCTAAAAATCCAGAAGTGATGTGGCAGTTTAAAGAGAGTTGTTCTGGAATTAAAGAAGCTTGTTTAAAGCTTGATACTCCAGTAGTTAGTGGTAATGTATCTTTTTATAATGAAACTGAAGGTGAAAACGTATATCCAACTCCAGCTATCGTAATGGTAGGTGTAAATAAAGATGCTACAAAGACTCTTCCTTCTTATTTTCAAAAAGACGGTAGTAGCTTATATCTTCTTGGCGAAACTAAAAGTGAATTTGGTGGAAGCTTGTATTTAAAAGAAATTTATAACGAAGTTGCAGGTGTATTACCTAAGATTGACTATGACGCAGAGCTTAAACTCTGGGAAGTAGTAAGAAAAGCCAATGAAAAAGGCATAATAAAATGCGCTAAAGATGTTAATGTTGGTGGAATAGTTACAGCTCTATATAAAATGAGCGTAAAATCATCTAAGGGTGTAGATGTGAATATAGCTTTAGATAATGATAAAGATATCTTTAGTGAGAGTTTTGCTAGAGCGATAGTTGAAATTGAAAATGAATCTTTGTTTGAAGAGCTTTGCCGAGAAATTGGTATAAAATATACTAAAATAGGGACTACTTTAAAAGAAAATAGTTTTAAAGTAAATGATATTAACTCAGATTTAGACACTCTTAAAAATGTTTATTTTGATAGCTTTGCTCGAGTTGTGGAACAAGATATATAAATGATACTTTTGTAGTAATCATATGCAAAAATGTACTAATAAGACCTCTATAAATATTAAGAGGTCTTAATATGGATAAATACCTTTTTTATAGTGTATGTTTTTTGATTGGAGTAGGGATAGTTTTTTCTTACTCCTTATCTACTTATACGGTATTGTATTTCGGATACTCAGACTTTCATTTTTTTGCTAGACAAGCTATTGTTGGTATTTTATGTATTGGTATGATTTTTTCGTTTTCGTTTTTTAATCCTGATAGACATCTTCATATTTTGGGTATTTCTATATTTATATTTTCACTTTTTTTGATGAGTATCATGCATTTTTTACCTGAAAGTATGGTGACAAGTGCTGGGGGTGCGAGAAGATGGATCAGGCTTCCTGGCTTCTCACTTGCTCCTGTTGAATTTTTCAAAGTTGGGTTTATATATTTTCTTGCATGGAGTTTCAATAGAAAGCTTGGTCATAAAAAAAGAAAAGTATTAGAAGAATTTAAAGTACTATTTCCATATTTTGCTATTTTTATACTTATTATTTATTTGATTGCTATTATGCAAAATGATTTAGGTCAGATAGTGGTACTTGCTTTTACTTTTGCTTTTATGGCTCTTTTTGCTGGAGCAAGTGCTAAGTTTTTTGCTTTGCTTACTTCAGGTATTGTTAGTGTAGCTATGCTGTTTATTTTCACATCTCCACATAGAATACTTAGAATAAAAAGTTGGTGGTCAAATATCCAAGATATGGTTCTTAGTGTATTACCTGAGAGTTTTAGTACGATTTTAAGAGTTGAAAATCTTGTTGAACCTTATCAGATATCACATTCTTTGAATGCTATTCATAATGGAGGGATATTTGGTCAAGGTCTTGGTAACGGTATATTTAAGCTTGGATATTTAAGTGAGGTTCATACAGACTTTGTATTAGCTGGAATTGCAGAAGAATTAGGTTTAATAAGTCTTGTTTTTATAACTAGTATAGTATTTTTTGTGATATATAGAATACTTAGAATTGCAAATAGAATAGAGAATAGAGTTTTTTATCTTTTTAGCTTTGGTATAGGTTCAATGCTCGGATTCTCATTTTTGATGAATGCGTATGGGATTACATCTATAACCCCTATAAAAGGTATAGCCGTACCTTTTCTTAGCTATGGGGGAAGTTCTCTAATTGCTAGTTCATTAGCAATAGGGTTAGTAATTATGATTTCGAAAAAGACTTCAAAAAATTTTAAAAAACTAGGAAAAAATTGAATGAAAAAATTTAAATTTATTTACAAGTCATTACTTTATTTAGTTACTTTTGTATCTATTTGTGTTTGTGTATATTTAATTTATAATATGATTATTGAAATGATTATTGATCCACGGATTGGTCTTTATTCTTTAATCTATGGTAGTGGTTTTATCATAATATTATTGATACTGATTTTATTTTTGCTTTATGTATTTAAGGAAATATTAAACCGCGAAGAGAATCGAAGCGGAGATGAGGAAGTGTTTAAAGAAGATTAGGTATAATCTGCGCTCCAAAATTTAATAAGGATAGACAATGTACGCTATTATCAAAAATGGTTCCAAGCAGTATAAAGTTCAAGAAGGTGATTTTTTAAAATTAGACAATCTTGGCGCTGAACCAAAAGAAACTATTGTGGTTTCTGAAGTACTTGCATTAAACAATGGTAATTTAACTATTGGTACTCCATATGTAGAGGGTGCTAAGGTTGAATTAGAAGTTGTAGCAAATGCAAAAGACAAGAAAATCGTTATCTTCAAGAAAAGAAGAAGAAAAGACTCTAAGTTGAAAAAAGGGTTTAGAAGAACTTACACACAAGTAAGAGTTAAAAGCATAACAGCTTAATCTATTATAAAGGATTTTAAATGGCACATAAGAAAGGTCAAGGTAGTACACAGAATAATAGAGACTCTGCGGGTAGAAGACTTGGTGTAAAAAAGTTTGGTGGCGAATTCGTAAGAGCAGGTAATATAATAATAAGACAGCGTGGAACAAAAGTTCATCCTGGTGAAAATGTAGGTATGGGTAAAGATCATACTATCTTTGCATTAGTTGATGGAAACGTTGAATTTCAAATTAAAAATAAAAAAAGAAAAAAGGTAACTGTAATACCTTTATAAAAATGGTTTTTTATCAAAAGAAAGATGGGTATTGCTATAATAGTGATACCCTTTTTTTGTATGATTTTATAAGTTCATTTAATCCACAAAATAATCTTCTTGATATAGGAAGTGGATGTGGAATATTAGGACTTCTTCTTAAAAATAAATTCAATATTAATCTTGATCAAATAGACATCCAAGAAGAAAATATTAATCTAAATAAAAAAAATGCAAATATAAATAATCTTGAATCAAATATATATTTTAATGACTTTTCTAAATATAAGACTTCAATCAAATATGACTTTATAGTTTCAAATCCACCTTATTATGAAAGTAGTATAAAAAGTCAAAATTCACATTTAGCGATTAGTAGATATAATGAATACTTGAACCTCGAAGATTTGATAAAGCATTCAAATACATTACTTAAGCCCTCAGGTGAATTTATTTTTTGTTATGATGCGAGGCTTTTTGATAAAGTTGTAAATGTCTTAACAAAATACAAATTGAATATTTGTGATATTAAATTTGTACATCCGACATCTGAAAAAAAAGCAAAACTTGTATTAATAAGATCGAAAAAGAGTTCACATTCTATAATGAATGTACATCCATCTCTTATAGCTACTAACGGTAATATTAATTCTATTCAAGCTCAAAAAATATTCAATGAAGTTAAGCTAGATAGTATCAAAATATAGTGAGGATTAATTTGTATTTAATCAAATTTTAAGTACCCTTTTAATCTAGTAAAAATTAAGGTTTATTTATGTCGGAAAATACAGTAAAAAAGAAAAAAATCTATAATCCACAATCAAATGAACATGTAAATGATAGAAAAATTTTTGGTGGTAGCCCAACAGGAATATTTGAACTTAACAATATAAAATACAAATGGGCATATACCCTTTGGGAACATATGCTAAATAATACATGGTTTCCAAAAGAAGTAGATATGACTAATGATGCTAAAGAGTATAAGAAACTTAGTATTGCTGAAAAAAATGCTTATGATAAAGCATTGTCTCAACTTATTTTTATGGATAGTTTACAAACAAATAATTTAGTAGATAATATAAATCCATACATAACTTCACCTGAAATAAATTTAATACTTGTACGTCAAGCTTTTGAAGAAGCACTTCATGCACAGAGCTACGCTGTAATGGTAGATAGTATATCTCAAAATACAAACGAAATATATAATATGTGGAGACAAGATGAAAAACTAAAAGCAAAAAATGACTATATTGCTAGTGTTTATGAAGAGCTTAATACCGATCCAACTGATACAAGTATGTTAAAAGCTATGTTTGCGAATCAGATTCTTGAAGGTATATATTTTTATAGTGGGTTTACATTCTTTTATACGCTTGCACGTAGTGGTAAGATGCTTGGGTCTGCTCAGATGATTAGATTCATTCAAAGAGATGAGATTACACACTTATCACTTTTCCAAAATATGATTAATACTCTTAGAAAAGAGAGACCTGAATTATTCACACAAGAGCTTATTGATGATGTTTATAAGATGTTTGATGAAGCTGTAAAGCTCGAAGTTGAATGGGGTAAGTATATAACTAGCAATCAGATTTTGGGTCTTACTGGAGATATAATAGAACAATATATCAAACATTTAGCAGATAAGCGTCTAAGAGCTGTTGGTATGAACAAACTTTATAATGTTGAACATCCAATCAAATGGGTTGATAATTTTGCAAAATTTAATGATCAAAAAACAAACTTCTTTGAAGGTAATGTGACAAACTACTCAAAAGGTAGTTTGTCAATGGATGATTTCTAAAAAAAGTTAAGTTTTTATGGATAATTTTGCTTTTTTAAATCCCTATTTTTTATTTGCTATTTTTGGAATAGTCTTAGTATTATTTAGGTCCAAATCAACACAAAATCTTTCTAAGTATTTTTCAAAACAAGTTTTGTCAAAAATATATATGGGAAGTGACTCAAAGATTAATAAGAATATCTTTCTTTTTTTATCACTATTATTTATTATGTTAGCACTTGCTCGTCCAGTAATCAATAATGGTGAAACAAAAATATCAAGTGAATTAACACCCTTAGTTGTAGGCTTTGATTTGTCTAAATCTATGAATGTAGATGATTTATACCCTAGTAGAATTGAAAGTGCTAAAAATAAATTTTTAAAATTACTTCAAGATAAAATTAACTTTAAAATAGCTCTTATTGGGTTTGCTAGTGAAAGTTTTTTAATTTCACCATTAAGTGAAGATTCAGATGCTATTAAATATTTTGTAGAGAACCTTAGTAGCGAATATATATCTTTGGGTGGAACAGATATTCTCAATGCTTTAATACATACAAATAAACTTATAAAATCTAATAATAAAAATTTATTGCTTTATACCGATGGTGGAGAAAAAACAGATTTTTCTAAAGAGATAAAATATGCTAAGAAAAATGGTATAAAAGTATATGTGTATATGACAGCATCTTTAAAAGGTGGTGTTATAAAAGAGAATAAAAAGATAATTAAAGACAGACAAAATAATATTGTAATATCTAGAAAAAATGAAAATATCAAAGAGCTTGCAATTCAAACTGGTGGAAAATATTTTGAATATAAAATCTCAAATGATGCAAGAGAGTTACTATCTAGTATTAAAACTGAAAGTAAAAGTAAATATATAAAAACAATAAAAAACAATAAAGAGCTTTTTTATTATCCTCTTATCTTGTCTATTATATTTTTGTTTTTATATATGTTTACTTTTAGAAAATCTCTTAATGTCTCTTATATTTTTGTATTATTTTTGATTCTGCCTAAGAACCTTGATGCTGGTATTCTTGATTTTTGGCAAGAAAATAGAGCTAATAATAGTTATCAAGCTAAAGACTTTAATAAGTCGCTAGAATATTTTAATAAAATTGAAAAAAAATCAGGTGAATTAGAATTTAACAAAGCAAGTTTATATTATCAAAAGCAAGATTTTGATAAAGCTATAAATATATATGAAGATATAAACTTTACTAGTGATGAAAAAAACTCTTTAAAATATTTTAAATTAGGTAATAGTTATTTTAAATCAAACAATTTAGAAAAGGCAAAGCTTAGTTTTGAAAAATCTTTAGAGTTAAAAGAGAATAATAAAACAAGAAAAAATCTTGCATTAACAAAAAAATTATTAGAACAAAAAGAGAAAAAAGACAAAGACAAAAAAGAGAACCAAAAAAAATCTCAAAAAAATGATGATAAAAAGAATGAAAATAAAGATAGTAAATCTGATAAAAATAAAGAGAATAACTCAAAAAAGAGTGAGCAAAAAGAAAATAATAAAAAAGAATCTGAAAAATCTAAACAAGATAATGAATCTAAAGAGCAAAATGAATCAAAGAAAAATTCTAACAAAGAATCTAATAGTACAAAAAGTGAAAATAGTAAAAAAGATACGAATGAAAGTAATAATAACTATAAATCAAACCTAGAACAATATAACCAAGAGTATATAAGTAAAGAAGAAGAACAAAAATGGGATAAGTTACTTGAAAATGGCAATAAAATATTAATGTATCCAAACAAATCAGGAAAGGGTAGTTATGAAAAAAATCTTTGGTAGTTTATTTGTTTTTGGTTGTTTCTTATTTGGAGTGCAAACACAAATAAGTTCTAATAACTTAAATATAGGTGAGACTCTTATTTTCACTATAACTTCAAATAATGAAGATACAAAATTCCCTGATATTACAGATATTGGGGGCAATCCAGTACTAAGTAATAGAACATCAAAACAGATAAGTAGTATAAACGGTAAATATAGTATGAATGTATCCCAAGTATATGTTATAGAACCAAAAGAGTCTTTTGAAATTCCATCTTATACAGTAGAGGTTGACGGTAAAAAAGAGTTCACAAAAAAAATAAATATAAATGTAAGTAAGCCAAGTAAAAGTGTTAGTGATGAATATTCTCTTGAAATGAGTATTGATAAAAACTCTTCATTTGTGAACGAATCAGTAGTACTAAATATAGAGTTCAAAATAAATAAATATATAAAAATTCCTAAAATCCAGTTAGAGAAACTAAACTTGGGAGATTTTTGGGTAGAAGTAATCGGTGAAACTAGGGAAGAAGAGGGTGATTTTCTTATAACTAATGTAAAATATTTAATATCAGCCAAAAGAGCTGGAAGTCTTGAAATACCATCAGCTGTTATAAAGCTAGGTAGTATTGAAGATGATTTTTTTTCTATGTTCTCAAATCAAATCAAATGGAAAAAACTTTATTCAAATAGTCTTTTACTTGATGTTAAGCCTTTGCCTCAGGGAATTTATCTGTTTGGGGATTTTGATATTAAAGCCAGTGTAGATAAAAATATATTAGAAGAGAATGAAGCCTTAAATTTGACTTTAAAAGTCTCAGGCAGAGGTAATGTCAATGATATACAAGATTTTGGTTTGGATATAAATAATACAATTATATATACAGATAAAGCTATCAAAAATTCAAAAATTCAAAATGGAGAATATGAAGGTGCTTTTGTCCAAAAGTTTGCAATACTAGCAAATGAAAATTTTGAAATACCAGGCATAGAGATAAAATATTTTGATGGAGAAAAAATAGTAACTAAAAAAACAAAACCAATTAAAATATCAGCTAAAAAAATAGATTATAATAAAACTGTCACAGAAACAAAAAATAACACTAAATTGTACCAAAAGACAGAAATAGTATACAAAACTAACTATTTTTACATTGCTTTTAGTTTTATATTGGGATTTTTAATATCAGGTATAAGTTTTGTATTGTATCCTCGTATGAAGTTAAATAAAGATGAAAAATTATATAAAAAGATAAATTCATTTACTAATAATAAAGACCTCTTAAAACAACTTTTTTTATATCCAAAGATATTTGAGGAAGAAATTTCTAAACTAGAATCAAACATCTACTCAAATACAAAGTATAAAATAGATACTAAAAAAATACGAGATTTAGCTAAAAGGCACGGTATATGAGAATTAGGTTTAGATTATTTCCTTTTTTAAGATGGGCGAATCCTTTTAAAAATAAAAAAATATTTACAGCAGATATTATAGCTGGTATTACAGTAGCACTTGTTCTTATTCCACAATCTATGGCTTATGCTCAAATTGCAGGACTTCCACCTCATATAGGTTTGTACTCATCATTTTTACCTGTTGTTGTAGCATCTTTATGGGGGTCATCTAGTCAGCTTTCTACTGGACCAGTAGCACTTGTTTCTATTATGAGTGTAGCAGTTATTGGGCAACTTGGCTTAGCCACAGTTGAAGAATTTATTTTATATTCTTCGGTATTAGCAATTATGATAGGTATTATCAAAATAGTGGTTGGAGCCTTGCATATGGGTGCTCTTGTGGATTTCATTTCAAAACCTGTTATTGTTGGGTTTACAAATGCGGCTGCAATAATAATAGGAAGTACACAAATAGATAAATTTTTTGGATTTTCAAATGTTGAAAAGCAAGAATATCATTTTCAAAAACTTATTAATATTTTTTCTATGATTCCTGATACTCATTTGATTACTTTATTAATGACTCTTTTTTCATTTTTTCTTTATCTTTGTATTAAATATTTTTTTCCCAAAATGCCTACAATATTAATAGTTGTTACTATCTGTACTATAGTTTCATATTTTACAAAATATAGTATGCTTGGAGGAGATATCATAGGGGCAGTTCCTAGTGGATTACCAAGCTTTTCTATACCTGTATTTAGATGGGAAGTAGTACAAGAACTTATGTTGTCTTCGTTTGTTATTGCTCTTTTGGGTTTTGTTGAAGTTGTTTCTATAGGCAAAACAATAGCTATCAAAACAAGACAACAAGTTTCAGCTAATCAAGAGTTTATAGGTCAAGGTATATCAAATATAGTGTCAGGATTATTTCAAGGATATAGTGTTTCTGGTTCATTTTCAAGGTCAGCTCTTAATTTTGCTTCTGGAGCAGTTACTGGTTTTTCTTCTATTGTTACAGCTATATTTATAGGTGTTGCTTTACTTTATCTTACTCCTATGTTTTATCATATACCAACAGCTACTCTTGGCGTAATAATATTGATGATTGTAGTAAACCTTATTTCTTTTAAGCCATTATTAAGAGCTTGGAGGTTTTCTAAAAATGAGAGCATTATAGGTTTTGCTGTTTTCTTTTTAACCCTTTTTAGTGCACCTCATATAGAAAATGGAATACTAATAGGAATGTTTTGCTCTATTGGTCTTTATATGTTTAAAACTATGAAACCAAGACTTGTTGAAGTAGCGATGCATGAAGATAAAACATTAAGATCAGCTTCATTATGGGATCTAAAAACTTCAGATGATATATCATTCTTTAGATATGATGGGGACTTATATTTTGGCAATACTGGTTACTTTGAAGGAAAACTTTTAAACCTTACATCTATAAAAAAAGATTTAAAAGTTGTAATTATCAATATGGAGTCAGTTGGAAAGATAGATGTTACAGGAGAAGATGCATTAAACAGATTACATGATAGGTTCAAAGAAAATGGAATTGAGTTATATTTAGTCAAGCCTAAAAGAGAGATATTAAGAGTACTTAGAAGAACAAAACTATATAGAAAAATTGGAGCTAAGAATATATTTAAACGAAAAATTGATGCTATATATAGTGCTCATGATAGATGGGGAGTTAATATTGCACCTCTTATTGGTGTTAATTATACTCAAGGTTCAGAGTACGCAATATAAAGGTCTAGTATTTATTTAATAAATGATAGTTTTTAAAAAAATATAAGGTAGAATACACGTTAGTTTAATTTGGATCATTCAAGTTAAAAAATTAAAGGAGTTTATGTGAAGAAAATGTTTTATTTGGTATTAGTTACTTTTGTACTAATGGGTTTTGTTGGGTGTGGTGACGATGATGGTTGTGGTTACGGTAAAGATTGTAACAGTAGTGCTATAAAAAAAGATGTAAAAACAGACTCTAAGTGTGGACCTGGTAAATGTGGTGAAGGTAAGTGTGGAAACGCTAAAAAAGCTGATACTAAGTGTGGTGAAGGCAAATGTGGAACTGCAAAGAAAACAGAAACTAAATGTGGTGAAGGTAAGTGTGGAGCTGTTACTAAAACGGTAAATACTGTGAAAACTACGGCTACATCTGTTAAAGATAGTGCTGTTAATACTGCTATTAATGCAAAAGATACTGTAGTTGATACGGCTGTTAATTCTAAAGATGCTGTTGTTAACACTGCTATTAACGCAAAAAATACTGTAGTTAATGCAGCTGCTAATTCTAAAGACGCTGTAGTTAATACTGCTGTCAATGCAAAAGATGCTGTAGTTAATAAATATTCTGAAGTAAAAGATTCTGTAACTGGTACTACTAGTAATGTTAAAAATACTGTAGTTAACAAAGTGAGTGATATAAAAACTGAAGCAACAAGTTCAGTAGAAACTAAATGTGGTGCAGGAAAATGTGGAACTGCAAAAGTTACTAGTAAAGTGAGTGAAGTAAAAACTGACGCAGTAAATGCGTTAGAAGATAGAGTTAACCAAGGCTGGTAATAATGTTTACTTTTTTTGAATTAATTTTTAATAGTATTCAAAGTCTAGCATTATTATTTGCTAGACTTCTTGTTGCTTATGGCTTTTATGAACCTGCAAAAAATAAGCTAATGGACATAGAAGGAACTACTAATTTTTTTACCAGTATCAATATCCCAATGCCGGAGATTAGTGCTTATTTAGCTGCTGGAACAGAAATAGTAGGTGTACTTTTGCTTACATTTGGACTATTTACAAGACTTATTTCTATACCTTTACTTTTTGTTATGGGTGTAGCTATATTTGTTGTGCATTTTGATGCTGGATTTAGTGCAGCTGCTAATGGTTTTGAAATACCGCTTTATTATGCATCTTTTTTAATGATATTTTTATCATTTGGATCAGGTAAGTTTAGTCTTGATTATTTACTTTTCCAGAAAAATAGATAATTCAAAAAAAATCTTGCTTTTATAATTTTAAAAAGATATAATTTCAGTTCCCCTCCCCCCATGGTAGTGAGTTCGCTCACTACCAACCATCTTATTTTTGGGGAATAATCAGAAGGAATTTTTATGAAAAATGATATTCATCCAGCTTATGTAGAGTGTAATGTAACTTGTGCATGTGGAAATGGATTTAAAACAAAGTCAAATGTAGCTGAAATGAAGATAGATATTTGTAATGCATGTCATCCATTTTTTACAGGTAGTGAAAAAGCAGTTGATTCTGCAGGTAGAATAGAAAAATTCAAGAAAAAATATAGTTTAGAAAAATAAATAGTTTAGAAATAAAACTATTTAAGAATATAAATTGTTTTATTTTATTCCTACTCCAATAGGGAACTTAAAAGACATATCTTTAAGAACATTTGATGTTCTTAAAGATATAGATATTATCCTTTGTGAAGATACAAGGGTAACTAAAAAACTTCTCTCCTTAACCAATAATTTCCAACTCAAATCAGACATAAAGTTCATATCCGTTCATTCTCATAACGAAAGTAATTTTGTATCAAAGCTAGATATTGACTTTTTTGATCAAAATATAGCTTATATGAGTGATGCAGGAATGCCTTGTGTTAGTGATCCAGGTGCTTTAATCGTATCATATCTATTAGATAACAATATAAGCTATGAAGTGCTACCAGGTGCAAATGCTATTCTGTTGGCATATGCTTCAAGTGGATTTACAAATAAAGAGTTTAAATTCTTTGGATTCTTACCACACAGGGGCAGAACTAGAAGTCTAGAACTACAAAGAGTTGTAAATAGTGGTTGTATAAGTATAGTATATGAATCTCCATATAGATTACTTAGCTTCTTTGAAGAATTAGTTACTATTAATCCCAGTTTAAACGTATTTGTTATAAAAGAAGCTACAAAACTTTATGAATATAAGTTAAGAGGTAGCGCTAAAGATGTTTATGATATCTTAAAGTCTTCAGCTACAATAAAAGGTGAGTGGTGTATAGTTCTTGAGTCTAAGAGTTCGGTGACTTCTACCTTACTTGCTCAGGATGTAATGGACTTAAATATCTCTCCCAAAGAAAAAGCAAAGTTATTATCAAAACTATCAAATAAAAGTATTAAAGAATGTTACCAAGAGTTAATAGGTTAAGATTATTAGCAGAGTTTGAGAAGCAAAAAGCTATCTTGATTGTTTTTCCTCATGAAAATAGTGATTGGAACATATATCTTATAGAAGCTCAAAAAGAGTTTACCTATATTATTAATAAAATAAGAAAATTTCAACAAGTATATTTATTATGTGATAATGTAAATAGAGTTAAGTATTTTTTTGATGATTATGAGAATCTTGAATTTATAGAAATACAGACTAATGATACCTGGTGTAGAGATTTTGCCTCTATTGGTGTTAAGTTTGATAATGATATTTATAACATGGATTTTAATTTTAATGCTTGGGGTGAGAAGTTTGAATTTGATTTAGACAACCTAGTATCAAAAGAGCTTGAAGCTAAAGGATACATTGCTAATAGAGTAGGGGATAGTTTTATTCTTGAGGGTGGAGCAATAGATAGTGATGGTAAGGGCGTATTATTAACAAACCATTGTTTACTACAAAGACATAAAAAATTATCTAAAACTCAAATAATAAACAAATTAAAAGATGTTTTTAGTCTTGTAAAAGTTCATTTTTTAGAATCTGGTAGTTTAATAGGTGATGATACAGATGCCCATATAGATACACTAGCTAGGTTTGTTAATGAGTATACTATTGTGTATTCATATTGCCAGAAGTCAGATATTCATTTTAAAGAACTTGATTCTATGAAAAAAGAGTTAGAAAAATTAACAGATATAAATGGAGATAAATATACATTAATCCCTATGTATATACCAAAGCCTATTTACTATAAAGGTGAGAGGCTTCCTGCTACTTATACTAATTTTTTGATTACAAATTATGCAGTTTTTGTTCCTACATATGAAGATGAGAATGACATTAAAGCCTTAAAAATATTTAAAACTCTTTTTCCTAATAGACAGATTGTTGATATAAATTGTAAGTTTTTAATAAGGCAAGGTGGAAGCTTACATTGTTCTACAATGCAGTTGTATTAAGAGAAGGATCAATCCTTCCCTTAAGTAAGTAAATAGCTCTTTATATTAAAGAATCAATTTTTTGAGCTAGAGTATCTTTAGATACTGCTCCCATTATTTGATCTTTTAATTCGCCATCTTTGAAAAATAGTATAGTCGGAATACTTCTAATACCAAATTTTACAGCAAGATCTTTTTCTGCGTCAGTGTCTACTTTGCAGATATTAGCTTTTCCTTCATAGTCAGTTGCTAATTCATCTATTATTGGTCCTAACATTCTACATGGTCCGCACCAAGTAGCCCAAAAGTCTACTAGAGATACACCGCTTTTTATTGTTTCATCAAAATTTGATGAATTTAATTCTTTATATTTACTCATAGTTTAAACACTCCTTGTTTTTGATTTGAGATTGTATCATATTTTTGATATTACATCTTTAAAAATTTCATAAACTTGATTAACTTCTTTTATCGATGTTCTTTCATTAATAGCATGGATAGTATCATTTATCACACCAAATTCAACTGTAGGTATATTATGTGGAGCAAAATATCTTGCATCACTAGTACCTCCAGTTGTTGATAGAGTAGGTTCTATGTTAGTTACTTCTTTAATTGAATTTTGAACAACTTTTACTAACTTTGAGTCTTTTTGAGTAACAAAAGGAAATGAACCTTGGGTTAATTCTAATGTGTAATTTATATCTTTTAATTTTGATTCTATAAAGGTTTTTAATTTTTCTTTTGATGTTTTTGTTGAATTTCTTACATTAAACATTATTTTAACATTAGCAGGAGTTACATTTGTAACTTCCATACCACCTCTTATATCAGTAATTACAAGTAAACTAGGATCAAAAGAGTCATCCCCATCATCAAGTTTTACTCCAGCGATTGAAGAGAGTAGAGGTGCTATTATATTAATTGGATTGATACCTTTTTCAGGGTAGGCTGCGTGAGTTTGTTTACCTATGATATTAATGATACCGTTTATTGAACCACGTCTTCCAATTTTTACAGTATCACCTAAAATTTTGCTACAAGTGGGTTCTGCTACAACTCCCATATCAGGAAGTAGGTTTTTTTCTTTTAGAACTTTAAGCATATATTGCGTGCCATCTATTCCTGGTCCTTCTTCATCACTTGTAATTAGTAAAGATAAGGTTCCATTAAAAGTTTTTGTATCTTTTATAGCTTTAATAAAACAGGTTAGACCACTTTTCATATCTTGTGCACCTCTTGCATAGATATAGCCATCCTCTTCATGCGGAATAAAAGGATCTGTTTTCCAGTTATCTCCAGCTGGTACTACATCTATGTGTCCAGCAAAACATAAGTGAGGACCTTCACTATATTTTTTATACAAAAAAATATTTTTTACACTGTTTTTTTCATTTTCTATTATTATAAAATCACTTAAATATGATTTTAAAAAATCATAAAATCCATCTTCATCTGGTGTTAATGTTTTATAACTTAGTATTTTTTTAAATAATGGGATAAGTTCCATAATCTGTATTATCTTTCTTTTTTAGATGTTAGCTTAGTAATATAAAGCCATATACTTCCTAATAGAGTAAGAAGTATTATAGGCATTACTATTTTATTCTCACCAATAAACTGTATAAAGTTTATTAGATGTTCAGCTGAATAGTAACCGCTTAATCCAAATACTAATGCCCAGAGTATAGATGCAAATATATTTAGGATATTAAATCTGGTGTAGCTATATTTACTCATTCCCATAACTATAGGTATAAGAGTTTTAACTCCATAAATATATTTTTGTACAAATACAATTAAATCACCTTTTCTTCTCATCCAAAGAATTGAAAGAGCAAGTTTTCTTTTATGTTTAACCAAATGGGTTTTTATACTAGCTTTATTGTTTCTAGCCATATAAAATAGAAAGCTATCTCCTATTATATTAGCTATACAAGCTACTACAATAGAAGTTGTAATATCCATATTCCCCATATATGATAGTACTCCAGCTCCAACAATAGCTACAAATCCACCCCCAAAAGAGTAGAGAAATAGTAATATATATCCATAAGTGGATAATGAACTTAGAATATCTTCCATACTTTTTTCTTTTCAGCAGGGGCAAAATCTAGTCCAACTTTGTGATTTTCTTGTGATATTATTTTTACTTTTATCTTGTCATCAACATTTAGTTTGACATCTTTCATTTTTGATGAATGAAGTAGCCCATCAGTTCCTTCAGCAATTTGTATAAATGCACCAAAGTCGACTATTTTTTTTACTGTTCCATCTATTATTGAGTCTATTTCAAATTTTGGAGTTTGAGGTCTTGGTGATTTTGAATCAAATCTTTTATTTGGTCTATTATCATCACTTTTTATAAGAGTTTGTATTTCTTCAATACAGTTCTCTACATTAGCACTGCTCTCAGAACTTATACTTACACTTCCTGTATCTCTATCAATATCTATATTTACATTATATTTTTCTATAAGTTTTTTTATAGTTTCTCCACCTCTACCAATTATTGCAGCTATTTTAGTAGGATGAACTTTTATTTTTTTTAGACTTGGAATAAGATCATTGTTTAAAACTATTTTTTCTTTAGCCTCTTCCATAATCTCTAAAATATGAAGCTTTCCTTCGCTTGCTTGAATTAAAGCATCTCTTAGTACTTCTTTTGATACTCCACCCAGTTTTATATCCATTTGCATAGCACTTATACCATCTTTACTACCTGCAATTTTAAAATCCATATCACCTTCATGATCTTCTATACCCATAATATCACTAAGTACTTTATAAGATTTACCATCAGTAATAAGTCCCATAGCAATACCAGCAACAAGTTTACTAGTATCAACTCCAGCACACTTGAGTGCTAAAGATGCTGCACAAATGGTAGCTTGTGATGATGAACCATTTGATTCAAGTATTTCAGATACAACTCTTACTGTATGTGCATATTCTGAAGAGATGAAGGGTGCTAGTGCACGTTTACCTAAGTTCCCATGACCTAATTCACGTCTACCTACACCAAATATTCTACTAGCTTCTCCTACACTAAATCCTGGGAAATTATAATGTAACATAAATTTTTCATATTGAGTTGCACTCTGGGTTAGACTCTCAAACATTTGAGCATCTTGATCTCCACCTAATGTTATTGTAGCAAGTGCTTGAGTCTCACCCCTTGTAAATAGGCATGAACCGTGAGTATTTGGAAGTATGTTTGTGTCAATATCTATTTTTCTTATCTCTTTTAGACCTCTACCATCAATTCTTAGGTCTTGTTCGAGTATAAGTGATCTTACTATCTCTCTTTTTATAGTTGCTACTATCTTTGAAGTATCTTCAATATCCATATCAAGTGTTGTTGCTATTTGTTTTGTTAGTGCTTTTATTTCAGTAGCACTTTCGCTTTTAGCCATTTTTACAACTACATTTTTAATACTTTCATAGTAGTCTTGTTTTATTTTTTTGCTTTGTTCTTCATCTATCTCTGTACTTTGATAATCAAGTTCGATTTTTGTTTTTTTAATACTTTGAAAACTATCTTCATAGTTTTTAGCAGCTTTGTTGATATTAATAGTTGCGATATCAAGGATATTAATCATCTCTTCATTTTCAATTTCATTAGAAAGTTGTTCGCCGTTTTCTATTGTACTTAATGAACGCATTTCTATCATTAGAAGTTCATCTTTTGTACCTGTTACATATAGGTCAAGACTTGATTTACTAAGCTCTATATTTGTTGGATTTATAACATATTCATTTCCTACTTTCCCAACTCTTATTGCATATACTGCTTTGTTTACAGGTATATCAGAGACATAAAGAGCAGTTGAAGCTGCATTTAGAGCCATAGTTTGCATGTCTACATCATTATCACTACTAAGAACTAAAAGAGTTATCTGAGTAGAATATTGATGATTTTCATTAAATAGTGGTCTTAAGCTTCTGTCTATTATTCTTGAAGTTAGAGTTTCAAAGTCGCCGGGTTTTCCTTCTCTTTTTATAAATCCTCCAGGGATTTTTCTAGCAGCATATGCTTTTTCTATATATTGAACAGTTAGAGGTACAAAGTCACCATCTATCTTTTCTTGATTAACACATACTGTAGCGAGGATTACAGCATTTTTTATTTTTAATAAGACAGAACCATTAGCTTGTTTTGCCATATAGTCAAATTCGAAAATTTGATTTTGATTATTGATATCTAAATTTATTGTTTTTTTCATTATATTTTTATTTCCTTAGGAGATTGAGTATTTTCTTCTTCTATTTTTTCATCATATTGAAGATGATGTTTTGCTTTCACAAAGTTTTCTATAACATGTGGACAATATATATTGTCTGTATTTATTTCTAATGTTTCAATCATGTCTTCTGGCATACTTATGCAAGCTAAGCTTATACTTTTAGCTCCAAGTATTTTAAGAGTTTCTATTGTTGCAAAAGCTTTTAACCCTGATTCTATAGATTCTTTTACTAGCAATATATTTTTATCTTTTACAAAATTTTTTATATTTACTGGTCTTTTTTCCCCTTTTAATATTAAGCTATTTTGAATGCTTAGGCATTTTTCTTTTATTTCTTTCTCATCTAATTCAAAAGAGTAAAAAGAGTTTTTATCCATAGTTATATTACCAAACTCATCAACAAGACCTAACCTAGTATTACTAATAGGAGAATAGTAGTATTCTGAATAGATTCTGCTACTAGCAGTATTAAGGTTTTGAGAGATGAAGCCTGCTAGTTGATAAGCTTCAGGAGATACATAAATAATATTAAAATTACTGTCCTTTGGTATTATCTCATTTAAACTTTTCATAGCTTCAGTTTTATTTATTAAGATATTATTTTGCAAGACTACCCAGTCCTCCAGCACTTCCTAAAAGAGTTTTCAAGTCATCATCTATAAATCTAATTCCAAGTCCAATATAAGCATTTCTATTACTATTTATAGCATTTCTAATACCAGCATAAGCATCTATATATTCGGCTATTTCGTATCTAACACCAAGGTCCAAAGTTAGTCTTTTAGATCTTAAGTCATTTTGAGAGTTAAAGTCATAAGCTTGAATACTACTTTGAAGTTTGTCATTAAAAGAATAATAATCTATTCCTAATCCACCAGTACTTTTTATCAAACCAGCTCTAAGTCTATAATCTTTGTATCTTTTAGCCATTTGTGCAGAAATTAAAAACTTTCCTTCATCATGTATATCTGGCTCTATTAAGTTGCCATTAGTATCTTCTTCTGAATAGTCATCTGTTGATGTGACTTCAAACATATAAGATTTTGTCGGATTTGTTATAAAATTAACAGCAAAAGAAGATTCATTAAATTTATCTTGTGCCATATAATGTGATTCTAACGAAACTTCAAGTTTAGTTTGATTTAGTTTTTCTATATATCCGTCAACCACGCTTAGTGTTTTTTTACCGGTACTAAAGAAATCTCCAGCTGCAGTTATTGTATTATTAAGTGGAACTTTGTTTTCCTCTAGTATTTCATTCAAATTTGAAGCAATTTGTGGAATATTTTCATTTAAGCTTGCACTTGTTTGCTTGAAGTTTTTAATAGTGAGTTTTAGTTCTTTAAGTAGTGAGGGTAAGTCTTTATTGATAGTTGATGCTGTAAGTTTAAATTCTCCACTCATATCGCCAAAGCTTTTAGCTGAGTTTGAAGCATTAAGTGCTAAATTATTTATATTATCTAAAATTGCATTTAGTTTAGTTTCATCTAAAACAGAGTTTAGGTTACTTGATATGTTTTCTATGTTTTTTATAGTATTATCAAGTGAGGTTAATAGGTCTTCATCTACTAAGTTATTGAATTTTGATATTAATGTACGAAATTCATTTGCTGCTGAACTTACACTTGAACCTATATCAGATAGCGAAGTTGAAGTTATATTTGAAGATATAACTTCATTTAATTTTAACATAGTGCTTGAACTTCCAAGTGTTATTAGTATACTTTTACCACCTAGAAGGGAGTCTTGTGAAAATGTAAGAGTTGAGTCTATTGGAATTTTAACTGATTTAAAAATAAACAAGTCTAATTGAACTTTATTATTTTTGAG